>JBLNCV010000227.1:0-13287 GCA_050260975.1 Syntrophothermus sp.
GGTTTTGCACCCTTGATGCCCGGGCCAAAATTCTTCTGGATACCGCCACCAGGCAACTTGGCCTTACCGCCAGAGCACAGGCGCGGTTGTTGAAGGTCGCCCGGACTGTTGCGGATCTGGCAGGCATCGAAAAGATTCAGTTGGAGCACCTGGCTGAAGCGGTAAGCTACCGTGGACGCGGGCTTGCTGGCTTTAACTAGGCGCCAAAAAGCGGTAAAGCCAGTAGGCCGCGAGAGTTAAAAACAGCGAGATAAAAGCCGGCCTGAGTAACTGCGCCTTCGGGTCAAGGCGGAAGCCCATGAGGCGAGATAGATATTTCAGATTGAGCACCGCCCCGATGATGAAATTTATCGCCGAAGAGATAGCCGCTCCTTTGATGCCGATACCTGGGATGGCGGCCAAGGGGTAAACGATGGCTGTATCTATCAGTGTCCCGATGATGTAACTTCTCACCGTTAAACCTGGTTTTCCCAGCCCCTGGAGGATTCCGGCGGTGGTCTGCCACAGATAAAGAAATGGTGCGCCCACGGCCATAATGGTAACTATCGTGGCGGCCTCGGGGAATCCAAAGACGAGGCTGCAAATTGGCCTGGATAATACAGCCAGCATACTACTGACCGGCAGGCCTAGAAAGATGGTCAGGGTGACCGCCTTTTGGGTCTGCCGTTTCACCGTCTGGTGATCCCTGGCGGCAAGCGCCCTGGAGATGGCTGGCACCAGATTGGTCGCCAGAGCCAGGTTGAGGATATTGGGAAACATGATCAGCGGAAACGCGATTCCAGTCAGCTGGCCCAATTGCGCCGTGGCTTCCTGAACCGCCAGCCCGCTTTTTACGAGTCTGGCCGGGATGATCATGGTATTAACGCTCTGGATGGCTCCGGCAATCACGCTGCCGATGGCCAGGGGCACCGCCAGCTTCAGGATCCGCGGGGCCAGGGAGATCTGCCAACCGGCGGGGCGGCGCCGGATGCTCTCCCGTATCTTTGATCGGTCTCGCACGCGTTGCCCGCCCATAGGCCGCGAGCCATCTCGCCCATTCCGGGGCTCATGCCCGCCGCGGGCCAATGAACCTAAAAGCACAATTAAAGCGGCCGTTTCTCCCGAGATCATGCCGGTGGCCAGGGCGATTGCCACGTAAACGATTCCCTTTTTAGCCAGGAGCAGCACCAGCACCACGGCTACCGTAGAATGGACCAGTTGATCGAGAACCTGGGCCTGGGCCACTTGAAACATCTTTTGCATGCCTTCAAAATAGCCACGCAGGCCCGCGGCGATAGTGGCCATGAAGAGGGCCGGGGCCAGAAGGACGATTACTTGCCCGGTCCGGGGATCGGTGAAGGCTCTGGTGGATAGATAACCAGCGGCCCAATACATGCTCCCGGCTACAAATCCGCCGGTGGCAGCCAGCATGATCATGGCGGTCAACAAGATTTTGCGAGATTGGCTGTTTCCTGTAACCGACTGTTCTTCGGAGACCAGTTTGGCGATTGCATAGGGTATTCCCGCACAGGAGACGGTCAGCATGGTGAAGAACAAGGGCAGGACCATCTGGTAGATCCCGATCCCTTCAGATCCGGTAAGCCTGACCAGGTAGGCGTTGTATAAAAAAGCGATGGTGCGGGTAAAAAAACCGGAGATGGTGAGGAGAATTGTACCACGCAGCAAAGTCCCGGCGGCCATAACTTCCCTTCTTTTCCGCAATGGGTGAAATTGACGGTCAAAAGATATTCTATTTGGCTCAGGTGGCCTTTAGCAGTGATTTGATAGGAGGTCGAGGCGCCGCGAAGCCCAGGATGGGCGAGAGCGTAAGGTGGGCGGAAGCGGTGGAAGAAGGGGCGTGGGATTGAATAGAAAATGGCGGCCTGGAGAAGCTAAGTTTGTGCGAAGATGGAAAGGAGAAGGGCCTATGGCCATTGATACTGGCGCCAAACAGTTTTATAGCTGTCCTTCCTGCAAGGTGGACACCCCCCATGCCGTAATTACCAAAAAGGGGCAGACCTACGCCGTGGTATGCGGTAATTGTCAAACCACCTCATTGGTTCAGGAAGAAGACCTTCTATATTGCCAGAGCAAATGGGCGGAAGAACTCAGGCACATTTTAAGCGGCCTTGACGACCACCAGGAGGATCATTGACCCTAAGGCAGATCTCTCAACCAGGAGGCGCCTACAAAAGGCTTGATGAAAACACAAGAACAGGGAAAGCTATTTCAACCAGCACCCCTGTTCTTTATCATTTAAAAAAGAAGGAAAACGCCCCGCAACGTGGAAATAAACCTTTCCGTGTCCAGGTTGGCCGGCCGTGTCAAATCGGGAGGTTCTGAGATGGCCGATAGCGAACGGGTGTATTGGTTAGCTTTGCACCGCCTGGCGGGGGTAGGGAGCCGCCGCTTTAAGCTGCTCCTTGCCCACTTTGGAAGCGCCAAAGCAGCTTGGCGGGCCGGCGAACGCGCTCTGCGGACGGTGCCGGGCTTGCCAAAAGAGGCGGTGGACAGCCTCATAGATTTACGCCACCGGCTTGAGCCAGAGAAAGAAGAAGCCAGCCTGGCCGAGATGGGGATCCAGTATTTGATCTTGGAGGATCCTGGTTACCCGCAACTTCTGAAACAGATTTCCGATCCCCCTCCGGTACTCTATGTGAAGGGGTGCTTATCGCCGGAGGATGCCAATGCGCTGGCGGTGGTGGGGACGCGGCTGGCCAGCGGCGCTGGACGTTACCTGACCGAAGAATTGGTGAAACCTCTGGCTTGCGGAGGGCTGACCATTGTCAGCGGACTGGCGCGGGGAATCGATACTGCCGCGCACACCGCCGCTCTGGCTGCCGGCGGGCGGACGATCGGAGTACTGGCTTGCGGAGTGGATCAAATTTATCCGCGGGAGAACTGCGCTCTGGCTCGCCGGATTGTAGAAAACGGCGCACTGGTTTCCGAGTTCCCGCCGGGCACCCTGCCGCTTCCGGGAAATTTCCCGGCCCGAAACCGGATCATCAGCGGACTTGCCCTGGGAACACTGGTGGTGGAAGCACCCGAGGCCAGCGGGGCTCTGATCACGGCCGGTTTTGCGGTGGATCAGGGACGGGACGTGTTCGCGGTTCCCGGCGACCCTCTGCGGCGCGCGAGCAGAGGAACAAATGGTTTAATTAAGCAGGGGGCCAAATTGGTCGAGGATCATAATGATATATGGGAGGAATTGAAACCCCTGCTGCAATTTTGCGGGGCCGGGGGCGCACGAAGGCGGGGCGGCGATCTTCCCCACCATCAGACTCAGTTGCCCCTGGGGATGGAAGATCGGCAAATGGCCGGCGATGCCGCGCAGATCCTGCGGCTCTTGACCGAAGGCCCGTTGCATGTAGATTTGCTGGCCCAAAACAGCGGCCTGGCCATTTCACGGGTCAATGCCGCCTTGATTTATCTCCAACTGGCGGGAAAAGTTCAAGAGTTGGATGGTAACATTTTTGTGCAGACGCCGTAGACTTGATATATAGCGGGGGAAAGCCCAGGGAGGTGCGGAGCATGGAAAAAAACGTGCGTGAGATTATCGCTTTTTTGATAGAGCACATCCTGGATAAAGACCATGGTGTCGGTGGTGAAGACAAAGCAATACTTTACACATTGTTGGCTAAAGGTTACACTCTTCCTGAGATCGCCATGGCTTTTGCATTGATTTTCACCCCCGAGGAGAAGATAGAACCTGCCAACCCGCCCGTCTCGCGGGATGATCTGGCGGCCCGCCGGGTCTTCACGGATCTGGAGCGGGTCAAGGTCCGGCTGGATGCCAGAAGCCTTCTCATCCAATTGGCGCAGGAGGGTTTAATTGGAGCACTGGAGATGGAAGAGATCATGCTTGAAGCGGCGCAGATGCCGGTGGTGGAGGTTGGGGTCATGGAGTTGAGGAGCATCTTGCAAAAAGTGATTGTCGATGAACCCAGGGCATTATTTCTTACCAGCATGCCCCAGTTCAGCACATTGCTGGAACGCGTCTCCGCGGTGAACAATTAGGCGGACGGGGGTGTGCATGTGGCAAATTCTCTGGTCATTGTGGAGTCCCCGGCCAAGGCCAAGACCATAGGCAAGTTTCTCGGGCGAGGTTTTATGGTAAAAGCCTCGCTCGGCCATGTCCGGGACCTGCCGCGCAGCCAGTTCGGCGTGGACATTGAGGCTGGTTTTGCGCCGAAATACATCACCATCCGGGGAAAAGGGCCAATCGTCAAGGAACTGCGCGATGCGGCCAAGAAGGTCAGGAAGGTTTACCTGGCGACCGACCCGGACCGGGAAGGAGAGGCAATCTCGTGGCATCTGGCCCACCTTTTGGATCTGGAGCTTTCCGAACCTTGCCGGATCGAATTTCATGAGATAACCAAAGGGGCAATCCAGGCGGCGGTGAAAAAGCCGCGCCGGATCAACACGGATCTGGTGAATGCCCAGCAGGCCAGGCGGGTTTTGGACCGGGTGGTTGGTTACGGCTTAAGCCCTCTTCTCTGGCAGAAGGTAAAACGGGGCTTGAGCGCGGGTCGGGTGCAGTCCGTGGCGGTGCGCCTGATCTGCGACCGGGCTCGGGAGATCGAGGCTTTTGTTCCCGAGGAGTACTGGTCGATTACCGCGCATCTACAGCCGCCGAAAGCAGAGAGTGAGAGCCGTGGAGCCGCATTTGAGGCCAAGTTAGCGTTATTCCGTGGGGAAAAGCTGGAGCTGGCAAACGAAGCCGCCGTAAACAAAGTTCTGGCCGACCTGGCAGGAAAAAGTTTCAAGGTAAGTGAGGTACGCCGCAAGGAAAGGCGCCGCTATCCCGCTCCTCCCTTTATCACCAGCAGCCTGCAACAGGAAGCCTCCCGCAAACTCGGCTTTACGGCTCGAAAGACGATGCAGATTGCCCAACAGCTCTATGAAGGGCTGGAAGTAGGAGAAGAAGGTTCAGTTGGCCTGATCACCTATATGCGGACTGACGCGACTCGGATTGCTGCCGAGGCGCAAGAGGAGGCCAGGAAATTTGTGGCGGCGGAGTACGGGAAGTCATTTATTCCGCCCGAGCCGCCCCGTTACAAGACCAAGGAAGGAGCCCAGGGGGCTCACGAGGCCATCCGGCCCACCAGTGTATATCGCACCCCGGAAGCGGTGAAGAAGTTTCTCAAACGCGATCAGTACCGCCTGTACCGGCTAATCTGGGAACGTTTTCTGGCCAGTCAGATGGCGCCCGCAATTTTGGACACTCTGACCATCGACATAGAGTCAGCGGGTTATACCTTCCGGGCTACCGGCTCGGTGGTCAAGTTTCCTGGATTTATGAAAGTATATATCGAGGCGCAAGATGATCAAACACAGGATGAAGAAGGGCTCTTGCCCGAGCTTGCGGAAGGAACGACCCTTCAACTGGTCAAGCTTGATCCCAAACAGCACTTCACCCAGCCGCCACCCAAATATACCGAGGCCATGCTGGTCAAGACCATGGAGGAGCTTGGCATCGGACGGCCCAGTACCTATGCTCCCACCATCGACACCATCCAAAAACGAGGGTATGTGCGCCTGGTGGAAAAACGTTTTGAACCCACGGAACTGGGATTTATCGTGGTGGATCTGCTGAAGGAGTTTTTTCCGGAGATCATCGATGTGGAATTTACGGCATCCCTGGAGGCCAAGCTGGATGCGGTGGAAGAAGGGGAGCGGGACTGGGTTGAGGTCTTGCAGGATTTTTACACCCCCTTTGCAAAGACCCTGGAACAGGCCAAGGAAGAGATCGGCGAAGTCCAGATCGAGGACGAGGAGACCGATGAGGTCTGCGAACTATGCGGCCGCAAGATGGTGATCAAACAAGGACGGTACGGAAGGTTTCTGGCCTGCCCGGGTTTCCCCGAGTGCAAGAACACCAGGCCCCTGTACAACGAGGTCGGCGTGCCCTGCCCGCTGTGCGGCGGGCCGATTGTGGAGCGGAGGAGCAAGCGGGGCCGGATCTTTTACGGCTGCAAGAACTACCCCGAGTGTGACTTTGTGAGTTGGAACCGGCCCGTGGCCAAAAATTGCCCCAAATGCGGCCACTTCCTGGTAGCCAAGCGCCGGCAAGGCCGGGAGGAGTATGTCTGTTCCAACGAAGCCTGCGGTTATAGCGAGAAAGCCGCCGCACAGGAGGATTGACGATTTGCCACCCCAGCTTACCATTATCGGCGCCGGCCTGGCCGGGAGCGAAGCAGCCTGGCAGGCCGCCCGGCGCGGCATCCCGGTGAAACTGTGGGAGATGCGCCCGGCAAAGACGACTCCAGCCCACCATACCGGCCTCTTTGCCGAATTGGTTTGCAGCAATTCCTTGCGGGCCAATAACCTGGAGAATGCCGTAGGCCTTCTCAAAGAGGAGATGCGCCGGATGGGCTCGTTGATCATTCAATACGCCGACGCCAACGCGGTTCCGGCAGGCGGCGCTCTGGCCGTGGACCGCCACCGGTTCTCCGAAGCCGTCACCAACGCCCTTCGTAACAATTCACAGATTGAGGTGATCAACGCCGAATGCCGCGAGATTCCACCCGAAGGGGCGATTATTGTCGCCAGCGGCCCCTTGACCTCGCCGGCTCTCTCGGAAGCGATTGCCAGACTGACGGGCTCCGGCTATTTTTATTTTTTTGACGCTGCCGCCCCCATTGTGACCGCGGAGAGCGTGGACATGGAACGGGCCTTCTGGGCCTCGCGTTACGGGCGCGGCGAGGCGGATTATCTGAATTGCCCTTTGGAGCCACAGGAATATCAGGCCTTTTGGGAGGCGCTGTCCCATGCGGAACGGGCACCTTTGGAGGCTCCGGATCGTTTGGTATATTTTGAGGGCTGTTTGCCCGTGGAAGTCATCGCCGAGAGGGGGCCGGAGACGCTCCTTTTCGGCCCCATGAAGCCGGTTGGCCTGATTGATCCGTCCACCGGCCGCCAGCCGTATGCAGTAGTGCAGTTGCGGCGGGAAGATCGGGACGGGAAGCTGCTAAACCTGGTGGGGTTCCAAACCCGGCTCAAGTGGGGGGAACAGGAGCGGGTCTTCCGGATGATTCCGGCGTTGGCCCACGCGGAATTCGCCAGGTTTGGGGTGATGCACCGTAATAGCTTTATCAATTCGCCACGCCTGCTTTCGCCAACCTATCAGCTAAAGGCCGACCCGCGGGTCTTCTTCGCCGGGCAGATTACCGGCGTGGAGGGTTACGTGGAATCCGCCGCTTCCGGCCTGGTGGCAGGCATAAATGCGGCGAGGTATGTTTTGGGAGAGCCGCCCTGGCAATTTCCGGTGGAGACCATGCTTGGGGCACTGCCGGCCTACATCACATCGGCGGAATCGGTAAATTTTCAGCCGATGCACGCCAACTTCGGCCTTGTCCCGCCCCTGGGGGCGCGCCTGCGCTCAAAAAAGGACAAAAATCGGGCTCTGGCGGACCGCGCGCTGGCGATCCTTGAACATTTTATGAAAATTACAAATTGATTCTTGCATAATTTCGAGTCTTATGTTAGTATAATGAAGGGCAACTGGCTCGGGAGGCAGATAGGATGTTTCAGGCGACAACCATTGTTGCGGTACGCCAAAATGGTAAGACCGCCATGGCCGGTGATGGTCAGGTAACCTTTGGCGATCGCACGGTCATGAAACACCGGGCCAAAAAGGTCCGGCGAATTTATAACGATCAAGTCCTAGCCGGGTTTGCCGGGTCCGCGGCAGATGCTTTCACCCTCTTTGAAAAGTTTGAAGCCAAACTGGAGGAATTTCACGGCAATCTGCCCAGGGCTGCGGTGGAGTTGGCCAAAGAATGGCGCACCGACAGAGTTTTGCGCCGACTGGAGGCGTTGCTTATCGCGGTAGACAAAGAACACATGCTGGTAATCTCCGGCACCGGGGATGTGATCGAGCCAGATGAGCCTATTACCGCCATTGGTTCGGGAGGACCGTATGCTTTGGCGGCAGCCAGAGCGCTTGCCAAGCATACCAGTCTGAGCGCGCGGGAGATCGCGCAGGAGGCGATGCACATCGCCGCTTCGATCTGCATCTATACCAACAATGAGTTGACGGTGGAGGAGATCGAGTAGTTTATAGAGCCGGCCAGGGGGCCGGCGTCAAGGGGGATCGGGAGAATTGATGGAGTTGACGCCGCGGCAGATCGTGGCCGAATTAGATAAGTATATTATCGGCCAACAAAAGGCCAAACGTTCGGTAGCCGTGGCTTTGCGGAACCGTTTTCGGCGGCGCCGTCTGGATCCGGCGATCCGCGATGAGGTAATGCCCAAAAACATCCTGATGATTGGCCCAACGGGGGTAGGTAAAACGGAGATCGCCCGCCGGCTGGCAAGGCTGGCTGATGCCCCTTTCATTAAGGTGGAGGCCACCAAATTTACGGAAGTGGGTTATGTTGGGCGGGATGTGGAATCCATCATCCGGGATCTCGTGGAGATCAGCATCCGGATGATTAAAAGCGAACGCATGGCCAAGGTGGCCGACAAAGCCGAAAAACTGGCGGAGGAACGCCTGGTGGAGATCCTGGCCCCCATTCCCAAAAAGGAGAAGAACCTCAACCCGCTCAGCGCGCTGCTTAACCTGGAGTTCGGCCAGCGTGGCCGTGATGATGATGAGTTACATGAAGAACAGGTGCGCAAGGCAAAATCCCAACAGGAAACCCTGCGTACAGCACTGGCCAGAGGCGAAATGGAAAACCAGGTGATCGAGATTGAGGTGGACGATAGCAAGCCTTCCATGCTGGAGATCTTTACCGGCTCCGGGGTCGAGGAGATGGGGGTAAACCTGCAAGAGCTGTTGGGTGGCATGGTGCCGAAGAAGAAGAAGAAACGACGGGTTACGGTGGCCGAGGCCCGCAAGATCCTGGCCCAGGAGGAAGCCCAGAAACTCATCGATATGGACGAGGTTACCGCCGAGGCTATCGCTCGTGCCGAGGCGGCAGGAATCGTTTTTGTCGACGAGATCGACAAGATTGCCGGCCGGGAGTCCGGCGCCGGGCCTGATGTCTCTCGAGAAGGGGTGCAGAGGGACATCCTCCCGATTGTTGAGGGTTCCACGGTGATGACCAAGTACGGGCCGGTGAAAACGGATCACATGTTGTTTATCGCCGCCGGGGCCTTTCATGTGGCCAAACCGTCCGATCTAATCCCCGAACTGCAAGGGCGGTTTCCGATCCGGGTGGAATTGGAGAGCTTGTCGGAGGAAGATTTTTGCCGGATTCTCACCGAACCTCAAAATGCCCTGGTCAAGCAGTACACGGCTTTGCTGGAGACCGAGGGGGTCAAAGTGAATTTTACGGATGATGCTATCAAGTCCATTGCCAAAGCGGCATTTCAGGTGAACGAACGAACCGAAAATATCGGTGCTCGCCGTCTTCATACGATCATGGAGCGGCTTTTGGAGGATCTTTCATTTGATGCACCGGATTTATTAGATGCGGAACACCGGGTGATCACCATCGATGCGCGCTATGTGGAAGAGAAACTGGGCGCCATTGTAAAAAGCGATGATTTGAGCCGGTTTATTCTTTAAGGCCGACTCCCCTTCTCATCCGGATTCCGCGAGCAAAGAATTAAGGAGGCACAAAGATGACAAACTTATTGGCAAAAACACGCAACATCAACAGATTGATCCAGAATGCGGCTGGACAAGCTGTCAATTTTACCGAGATGGCGAAGGTTCTCAGCGATATAATCGCTTGTAACGTTTATCTGGTGAGCAAGAAGGGTAAAGTTTTGGGACATGCCCTCATGGGGGGCTTTGAATGTGAGGTCATTGAGCGGGAAGTTGTGGAGAAGGGCGCCTTTCCCGACGAATACAACCAGAAGCTCTTGAGGATCAGCGAAACCTCGCCCAATCTGAAAGCGGAGCATGGCCGGTGTGTGATCGTGGATACCACCTGCCTATTTAACGATAAACTGACCACCATCGTGCCCATCAACGCCGGTGGGGAACGGCTGGGCACCCTGGTTTTGGCCCGGTTCAAAGACTCTTTCACCGATGAAGATCTGATCCTGGCCGAATATGGCGCCACCGTGGTGGGGATGGAGATCCTGCGCTCCAAGAGCGAGCGGATCGAGGAAGAAGCCCGCAAAAAGGCCGCCGTTCAGATTGCTCTGGCCACCCTCTCTTACTCGGAATTGGAAGCCATTGAGCACATCTTTGAGGAACTCAACGGGGATGAGGGGCTGTTGGTGGCCAGCAAGATCGCCGATCGGGTCGGGATCACCCGCTCGGTGATCGTCAACGCTCTTCGGAAGTTCGAAAGCGCTGGGGTGATCGAATCCCGTTCGCTGGGGATGAAGGGTACCTTCATCCGGATCCTCAACGATCACCTGCTGGAGGAACTAAAACGGATGACCTCGCGGTAAGTTATATAGTTCTCCCTGAAAAGTCATACCCATTCCGCAATGCAGAAGCCCGAAAGGTGAAAAACCCGCCGGGCTTTTTGCTTTGTACTGCATCTCCACCTGGCTACCTGATACTAACATGTAGTTCAGCCTACTACAAATTGAGGTTAATCTTTCCTTCCCCTTCGCCGAATATCATAGGGAATCTATACGAGCTTTTGGATCAGACGGGCTTGCCCGGGCCGTCCAAGCCGTGGGAGGAAGGCATAATGGGTTTGGAGTTTTTTTCAGGCGTGACCGATAAGCTTTTACGCAAAGGACTGGATGCCACCGCCTTGCGCCACGAGGTGATCTCCAACAACCTGGCGAATGTGGACACCCCGAGATTCAAGCGGTCCGAAGTGCGTTTTGAAGATGCCTTGCGGGCAGCCATGGCGCCGGAACCAGAACGTTTGCCGATGAAGATTACTGATCCCGGACATCTGGAACCCAAAAAACGGCCGTCTTTTGCCGAAGTGCAACCTGAGGTGGTCCAGATCAAGGAAACAACCGGCCGCCTCGACGGGAACAACGTGGACATCGATGCGGAGATGGCACGCCTGGCGGAGAACACGATTCTTTACAATACCATGACCCAGTTGGTTTCCAGACGTTTGGGCATGCTGCGCTCCGCGATCAACGAAGGGAGAAGGTAAGATGAGTATCTTCCGGGCTATTGAGACAAGCGCCTCCGGCTTGACAGCAGAACGGCTTCGCCTGGACATAATCGCCAACAATATCGCCAATGCCAATGCCACGCGGACGGCGGAGGGCGGGCCTTACCGGCGGCAGATGCCGATCTTCGCCACCCGGGAAAAGGCGCCGGCTCGTGGATTTCCGTTTCCGCCTTCGCCTTTTGCCAGGATGCTGGCTAAGGCCCAGGGAACCGGGGAGGAACCCGGAGAAGGGGTCCGTGTGGTGGGAATCGTGAAGGACCCCACACCGCCCCGCCGAGTGTATGATCCCGCCCATCCTGATGCGGATGCCCAGGGATATGTCTCCATGCCCAACGTCGAAATTGTTACCGAGATGGTGGATATGATCTCCGCTTCCCGGGCTTATGAAGCCAATGTAACGGCGATCAACGAAGCCAAACAGATGGCCCTGAAGGCCCTGGAGATTGGGCGTGGCTGATGCGAATTTTCGACGATAAAGGTGGGCTGGTTAGCGATAGCGATAAGTAACAAGTAATGGAATGTTGGTCCACTGGCCGATTGTGTATGGTGGTGTCGGTGAGTGTCGGAAATACGGCCGGCGGTGACCGGTAAGTTAGATTGCAACGGCAATGCCAGGGATGGTGCAAGCAGTGACAAGACACGGGAGGGGAAACAATGGATGCCGGTAGAGTAGATAACCTCAAACTGAACGTTTTTCCTTTGCGAGTCGGCGCCGCGCCTCAGAAGGCGCCGGAGCCCACCGCCAGGGGAGCGGGTTCTTTTGCCGAGATGCTCAAGGCCGCGCTTGCCGAGGTGAACGATCTGCAACACAAGGCGGAACAAGCTGCAACCCAGTTGGTGGCCGGTGATGCTTCCAGTTTGCACCAGATAATGATTGCCACCGAGGAGGCCAATATCGCCCTTCAATTTACTATGGCGATCCGCAACAAGATTCTCGACGCTTATACAGAGATCATGCGTATGCAAGTGTAACCGCTAGCACGATGAGGTGAAGCAGATGAATGCTTGGTTGCAGAAGCTGCGCCCACAAATTGTGCAGCTGTGGCAAGGGCTGAATCCCTCGCGGCGGATCATTATGAGCGTCGGTGCGGCGGCCATTGTCGGGATCGTGATCCTGGTGGCGAGTTATGCCGGGCATCCGGAATTTGTACCTCTTTTTACGCAACTTGACGCCTCTGATGCGGGAGAGATCGTGGCCAAGCTCAAGGAGGACGGCATTCCCTATCAGATCGCGGAAGGCGGGTCGGCAATCCTGGTGCCTGGCGACAAGGTCTACGAGACACGGATCAGCCTGGCCAGCGCAGGCATGCCACGCGGAGGGATCGTCGGGTTTGAGCTTTTTGACGACAACAAACTCGGCACCACGGATTTTGACCGCAAATTAAAATACACCCGGGCGCTACAGGGCGAATTAACCCGCACCATTCGCGAGATAAACGGGGTGGAAGACGCCCGCGTGCACATTGTGCGCCCGGAGCAGAGCCTCTTTATTGACGAAAAGAAGGAGCCCACGGCTTCCGTGCTCTTGAAGCTGCAACCATCCGCGCGCCTGAGCGAGGAACAGATCCGGGGGATTGCCAACCTCCTTGCTGGTAGCGTGGAGGGGCTGGACCCCTTGAAGGTGACCATCCTGGACAGCCAGGGCAATGTGCTCTCCCAGGTGTTGAAAGATAATGCTGACGCGGACCTGGCCATGGGAAGCAACGCCAAGAACAAGCTCATTATGGAGCGGCTCTCCATTCAGCGACAGCAGGAAAAGGAGCTGGAGAAGAGCGTACAGTCCATGCTGGAGCGGGTTTTTGGCCCGGGAAAGGCTGTGGCCCGGGTCAGCGCGGAAATGAATTTTGATTATGAGGAATCCTCCAGTGAACTTTACCAGCCGAGCGTAGGAGATTTCGGCATTATCAGAAGCGAGCAGGAATCCTCGGAAAGCTATCGTGGCCAGGGGACCGGGCCGGCAATGGGCGTGCCGGGGGTGACGTCGAACATCCCCGGCTATCAGGCCGTGGATAGTGGAAATAACAATTCCCAGTACCAGAAGCGGGAGGTAACCCGCAATTATGAGGTAAGCAAAAGACAAGAACACCTGGTGAGTTCGCCCGGGAAGATCCGGCGGCTGTCGGTGGCGGTCTGGGTCAGCGGCCGGCTGGGGCCGCAGCAGATCGCCAGCGTGCGCTCGCTGGTGGCCTCGGCGGTAGGGTATAACGAGGCCAGGGGCGACCAGATCTCCGTGGAGAGCTTGCAGATTGAACCGGAGCAG
>JBLNCV010000228.1:0-10750 GCA_050260975.1 Syntrophothermus sp.
GCCTGATCGACCTGGGCATCGCGGCCGGTTCGGCGGTCAAGACGGCTTCCCTGCTCAATGTGGATAACCGGGTCATGTACCGGATCGGGGTTCTGGCGCGCAAGCTCGGGCTGATCGATGCCGATGTGGTGCTGGGCATCCCGCTTTCCGCCACCGGAAAGAGCCCGTATTTTGATCGATAATGATGTAAATGATGTATTTCGATTGATAACGAATGTGAACAATACCAGATGACCAAGCATTTACCGGTATAAAAATCGTGGGAGGTTTCGATCGTGGTAATCATCGGTCTAACGATTATACTGCTCCTGGTGCTGACGCTGCCGTTCCTCTTCAAGCCGGTGGAGCATAACCTGGAGGCTTTCCTGTTTGTGATGGGCCTGGCGGCGGCGCTTATCTCGGGGGTCCTGGGGCTGGAACTGGCGGAGAAGGCGCTGGTTGAACCTATTCTCCTGACTACCGCGGTCTTTGTGGCCGGTATCCTCTTCAAGGTCTTTCAGAAGCGAATCAAGGGCTTGATTGGCGGCATCTTGCAGCATATGTCGTTCAAGGTGTTTGTCTTTTTGCTTGTGGTGATCCTTGGGCTGCTTTCCAGCGTAATTACGGCGATCATCGCCTCGCTGGTTCTGGTGGAAGTGGTGAACGCCCTGCCCATCAGTCGCAAGCAGAAGATCAACCTGGATATCATCGCCTGCTTTTCAATTGGGCTTGGGGCGGCTCTCACGCCTATCGGCGAGCCACTGGCCACCATTGCCATATCCAAGTTACAGCAGGACTTCACTTTTCTTCTGAGGATTTTGGGGCCGCTGATTATTCCTGGAATCATTGGGTTGGGGATCTTCGGCGCGCTTTTTGTGAAAAGGGATCGGGAGTCCGGAGCTGCTCAGGAAGTGGCGGCAGCGGCCGCTGATGTGAAAACCCATGACGCTGGCAACGCGAAAGGGACCGCCGTTGAGGAGGCCACCGCTCATGAAGCGGAGGAAGAGACTTATGCCGGAGTGGTTGTTCGGGCGCTCAAGGTTTACCTCTTTGTCATGGCGCTGGTGCTTCTGGGAGAGGGCTTCAAACCCGTGATTGACAGGTACGTTCTCGGGTTGAGTGTGCCGGTGCTCTTCTGGTTGAACATGATCTCCGCAATTCTCGACAATGCCACCCTGACCGCGGCGGAGATCAGCATCAAGATGAGCACTTTGCAGGTGAAAAGCATTCTGATGGGTTTGTTAATCGCCGGTGGCATGCTCATTCCGGGGAACATCCCCAATATTATCTCCGCAGGCAAGCTGCGCATCGGCAGCAAGGAATGGGCGCGGTTGGGCGTGCCGCTTGGATTGGTGATCATGGTGATCTACTTTGTCATTTTAGAGGTTCTTTAGCTGGTCGAAACTCGAGCAGGCCAGCTTTGGTGTTTAGATCGGCTTTTGGGCTCCCAAGTTGATAGTGAGGAAACCCCCCGGTAACGTATTTTGCGGTTCCGGGGGCTTTCTATTTTGGTAGCTGAATTTTTTTGCAGGTAAAAGCTGGTTACACATGGAATTATTAATACATTCACCCTGACCAGGAAAGTTATTTTAACAAAACTGATGCGAGGGGATTTTTAAATGAAGAGCCGGAAGCTAGCTGCAATTTTGACCCTTTTAGGGCTTATCCTGGCGGTTGTAGCTGTTTCGGGAGTGGCCCTGGCCAAGCCAAAGGGTGGCTGGATCAAGCCAACCTGGGACGAGGAGACAGCCTTTGAGATCGAGTTGGGAAAGAAGCTCTATCACCTTGGGATAGAACGGGGAGGGAGCATTGCCCAGGCCGGTAAACTGCAATACTCGGTCTCGGATATTTTTGACGATGTGGCCAGGGAAGCGAAGAGATACCGGAACATGCCATACAGGCTGACGGTCGTTTCATCGGGGGAGATCGACGCCTGGTCCCATCCGGGCGGGGATGTCTTCGTCACCCTGGGGCTGATCCGGGTCTTGAAGTACGCTGATGAACTGGCCGGGATCTTTGCCCACGAACTTGCCCATGCGGTTGCGGGGGACAATGTGCAACAGATAACCTCCAAGAAGGGCCAGGAGGTTTTGGAGAAGATCGCGGAAGGCGACTTGCCGGCGACCATGGAAAACCTGGGGATCTACGCGGCTGCGGTGCTGGGCTACGGTTATGCAAGCACTTTGGATAAAGAAGCGGACGACTTTGCGAAAAGATTGCTGCGAGACAGCAGGTATGATCCGAGGGGCCTGAACTTCGCGCTGTGGCGCATCAAGGAGGCCGACAAACGAAGCCGGTACACCAGGACCCACCCGCACCCCGGCCTTTCGCCGATGCCCCCGCAAGCGCCGGTGGTTGTTCCTCCAGTGGTTCCACCGGTGGTGGTTGTCCCGGCGCCGGCTCCTCCCCCCAGGGTTCCACGGGACGACGAGCGGCTGAGGGAAGAAGAACGGGAAAGGGAGCGGCAACAACGGCAGATACCCAGGAGACCTTACAACGGTCCTTCCTTTGTCTTGAGGGGCTTTGGCGGCGTGACATCGTTGGTAATCCCCCAGCAAACTAAAACAGCAACCATTGGGCTGTATACTGGGGGTACTTTGCCTTTCGAAATAACCCAGCCTGGGGTCAAAAACCCGGCGTTGATAGGGTTAGCGGGTGACCTGCGCTGGCCCAACCGGCTGGAGATAGGCTTCAGATTCGGCTATTCGCCAGGTGTCAAGCTCTTCAAGGATTCCACCGGCGATTCGGTTACCAGTTTTGAAGGAAGCGTGGGGCGGGTCTTTATAAAAAGCGATATGTTTTCCCTTTCCCTGGGGGCTTTTGGCAATTATACAACGGCCTTTGGGACGGCGGGGAAATTTTCGACAGGTAGCCCAATTTCAATTACCGATCCTTCCGATCCCTCCAACTGGATTAATTTCGACGACGGCACCCCCGTTAAAGCCTGGGCTTCTGGATTTGGCGGCGGCATCTACCTGAACGTAGGCGGTTCCATCGGCGACGGAGGCGGGTTGGGTTGGTTCGCCGACGGGAGATATCAGTTCTTGCAGGGAGGGCGGTATACATACACAGCCAGGGAACAGGGCGGCACGGAAGTGACGCTCAAAATGGAAGGCGCGGAGCTAGAGCCGTTTACCGCCACAGGGGTGGTGCTGACCGGGGGCCTGGCATATAGATTCTAAAGAGCTTGCAAAAATCCGTGCAGATTTTAATGCTGAACATCCAATGAATAAGGCCAAAAAAAGCGGGTACCCGCTTTTTTGGCCGGACTCGACGAGCCATTAACTCCATGTGTGAGCCCTTTGCCCTCCATTGGCTGGCTATCCTTGCCGACAACTTTTTCTGTTCTCCGGTAGAAGCTTGAACTCAGCAGTCAACCTGTCGAACCAGTTAGTGTTACCGGTTCTTCCGGTTGGCGCCAAACTCCTTGGAGAACTCGTAAAAAGCCGACACTTCCTCTGCCGGACTCAACTTCGCGTGGCCTTGAGCACCCAGGCCGTTCTGGGCCTGGCTCTGGGTCAGCGCGATGTTACCGGTCCGCTGAGTGGGCTGCCCAACTTGGGCAGACACCGTGGCACGGGGATTGGAAAGCCCCACACCGATGCCGGATGTCAGTTCGGCGCTCGCTTCCTGGCCAAAGCCACCAGCGGTTCCGCCCAACTGCGATCCGCCCGCCTTAGCCGTTCCCATTGCCACATTGCCGACTCGTTGAGTGGGCAACCCTACTTGAGAACTGACGGGTGCAGATGGATCAGATAGTCCAGGGCCGTTTTGGTATCCTGCCATGTTCTATTGAAGGCCTCCTCTTGAAATCTATCTCAACCCCGGCGCCAGGATCTATTTGTATTGTGACCGTCAGCTCTCCGTTTTATTCGGCATTCTATGGCCAATCCTTTCCTTGGCGACCAGACGCTCCTTTCTTACCGGCCAAGGTAATCAAAGAGAAAACCGTCCCCGGTAAAAGGATGTTGTTTCGTACCCACCTGCTCGCCTTCAACCAGGAGTTTTACCCTCTTGATACCGGGTTGTTCCGTGGCGGTATAGGCGATCTGGTCGAGCATGGCGCTTACCGCGGCCGTACCCCCGGTTCGTTCCAGTTGGCTGTTGAAATCCAATACCGCGGTATCATTTTCAATCCTGGCGGATCGTAACCGGGTATTAAGTGGAATCGAGGTGTAGAGACCGCGTTTGGCTTCCTGAGTGGTTGTGCCTTTCAGCAATTCCTCAAAGGCCAGGCGGAGAGCGTCAGCAGCATCGGTGGGTCTTCCAACCCGCCTGCTAACCGGCACCAGCTTGATCTGTTCATTGCTGATGCTGTAAAAATAAATTTTTACCAGTGCTTGGGATGCAATCTGAGGGGTTGGAGCAGTTCCCCTGCGCAGGCAGCCTCCGATGGTCGCCAGAGTGATAAGCGCCAAAATGGTAGCCAGGGCGATTGTTCTACCTTGCCTCACCGCAAAAGCGGACGGTTTTTTTACCATATCGGTTATCCCCCTCGTGATAGATTTTTCCCGCTATGCCCGGCAATTACTCGCCTCAATGCCAAATAATTACTTCCTCTCTCTTCTACACTTTCCTGCGTTTTAACTTGCAATTGCCCATTGACAAGAGGCAGATCCTTCCTCTAAAATACAAGTAAGTTGATAGGAATTAAGGAATTTAGGGGGCGATCTTGTGTCGGGTATTTTTTATGACATAACACAATTGGTTGGGAAGACCCCTCTGGTCAAATTGAACAAAGTGGCTGGAGAGGGAGCCGAGGTGCTGGCCAAACTGGAGATGTTCAACCCGGGGGGCAGCGTCAAAGACAGGATTGCTCTCAGCATGCTGGACGCGGCGGAAAAGCAGGGGCTTTTGAGAAAAGACACCCTGATTATTGAACCCACCAGCGGCAACACAGGGATTGGGCTGGCCATGATCGCCGCCGCCAGGGGTTACCGCCTGGTTCTGACCATGCCGGAAACCATGAGCATAGAGCGGCGTAACTTGCTCAAGATCTACGGGGCGGAACTGGTTCTCACTCCCGGCGCGGAGGGCATGAAGGGGGCCATCCGCAAGGCGGAGGAACTGGCGGCGGAGAACCCGAACTCCTTTATCCCGCAGCAGTTTATGAACCCCGCCAATCCGGAAATTCACCGCCGGACCACTGCGGAAGAGATCTGGGCGGATACGGAAGGCCGTGTCGATATTTTTGTGGCTGGAGTAGGGACCGGCGGCACCATCACCGGTGTAGGGGAAGTCCTGAAGGAGCGTAATCCGCACGTCCGGCTGGTGGCCGTGGAACCCGCGGATTCCCCTGTTCTTTCCGGAGGCCAGCCAGGGCCGCACAAGATCCAGGGAATCGGAGCCGGTTTCGTGCCGGAGATCCTGAATATCGAGATTCTGGATGAAGTCTTTCAGGTGACAGAAGAGGATGCGGTACAGACGGCCCGGAGGTTGGCCAGAGAAGAAGGTATCTTTGCCGGGATCTCCTCGGGGGCGGCGGCTCATGCGGCGCTAACGGTAGCCAAACGGCCCGAAAATACCGGCAAGCGGGTGGTGGTGGTACTTCCCGATACCGGCGAACGTTACCTGTCCACCATCCTTTTCCAGGGAATTTAATTTGAATGAGGTACCCTGGCCGGCTGTTGGCCCGGAAGACCCATTTGGAGGAAAACATGACTTATAAATATCTCTACCCGTACCTTAATGCGGAAATGCCGGGCAAGGAGGACGTGCTCAAGCATACTCCCAATCCGGCGTCCAAAGAGATGATTGAGCGACTGGAAGAGCTTGGTGTCGAAACCGCCCTGAATCGTTTTGAGGCCCAACAGCCTCAATGCAGTTTCGGCTTGAGGGGGCTCTGCTGCCGGATGTGCCAATGGGGACCGTGCCGTATCGGCCCGAAAAGCCCCCGGGGAATTTGTGGACGAGACCTGGACACGGTGGTGATGAATAACATCGTTCGCGGGCTGGCAGCGGGGATGGCCGCCCACGGCCGCCACGCCCACGAAGTGATCATGGCCGTTATCGCCGCCGCGGAAGGACGTGGGGGTATTCCCTTGCTGGGTGAATCCAGGGTGTGGGAGCTGGCGGAGAAATTTAAGCTTGAAGTTGCCGGCAAGTCTTTCCGGGATGTGGCAAAAGCGGTGGCTCTGGTGCTTCTGGAGGATCTTGGCCGCCTGGATGGCCGGCCCATGCGCATGTTGGAAGCATACGCCCCGGAAGAAAGGAAGCAACTATGGTCCCGCCTGGGGGTATTGCCCAGGTCTGCTACATACGAGGTAATGGAAACGCTGCACATGACCACCCTGGGAGGGTGCAGCGACTGGACGGTCCTGGCGGCGCAGGAGTTGCGGTCCGCTCTGGCATACTGTTATAGCACCCTTTTTGCCTCGTCCATGGCCACCGAGATCCTCTACGGCATTCCCAAGCCCAGGTTGGCCCAGGTAAATTATGGGGTGATGCGGGAAGATCACGTGAACATTCTAATGCACGGGCATTCACCGGTAATGGCGGAAAAAGTCATCGAAAAAATAAACTCTCCCGAAGTCCAGGAGATGGCCCGGCAAGCTGGGGCCAGGGGCATTGTGGTGGCCGGCATGTGCTGCACCGGCGACGAACTTTTGGCCCGGTATGGCATTCCCACGGTTACCAACATTTTGGGGCAAGAGCTGGCGCTGGGAACGGGGGCGGTGGATGCCCTGGTGGCGGATATGCAATGCATTATTCCCGGGCTCAAGACGGTGGCGGACTGTTTCGGCACCGCGGTGATTACCACCTGCAACTCCAATCGTATTCCGGGCGCCACCCATATTCCCTTCGATCCTGAAAAACCGGAAACTCTGGACGAGGACGCTTTCAAGGTGGCGCGCCTGGCGGTGGAAGCCTTTTCCCGCCGGGATCGCTCCAAGGTGCATATTCCTGAAACGGTTGCCAACGCCATGGGAGGTTGGAGTTACGAGGCCATTCTTGAAGTCTTTGGCGGTGCGGGCCGGCTCCTGCAATTGATCAAGGGAGGTTCCATCAGGGGTATCGCCACCGTGGTGGGCTGCAATAATCCCAAGGTACCTTACGAATATAACCACGTGACGATTGCCGAAAAACTTATTGCGTCCGGCATTTTGGTTACCACGACAGGTTGTTGTTCCCATGCCCTGTTGAACGCGGGGCTATGCGCCCCAGAAGCGGCGGCGCAGGCCGCCCCGGGGTTGCGCCGGGTGTGCGAGGATCTTGGCATCCCGCCGGTACTCGCCGTGGGTGGCTGTGTGGATAATACCCGCACGCTAAGACTGTTTATTACCCTGGCCGAGGCCGCAGGGTTGCCCTTGAAAGAGATGCCGTTCATATTTGTTGGACCGGAGCCGGGAAATGAAAAGACGGTCGGGCAGGGAGTTACTTTCCTGGCTCACGGGATCAGCAATCTGGTCGGTTTTCCGGCGCCGATACCGGTACCGGTTCCCAAACTTAAGGAAGGCGCTGTTTCCGGGGACGACCTGGAACGGGGCGGTAATGACATTGTAGACTTCTTTGCCGGGGAAGGGCTAAACCAAAAGGTGGGAGCGAAGGTATTCACCGAGCCGTACCCCCAACTGGCGGCGCAGACTATCCGGATGCATATCCACCGCCGGCGAAAGGCCCTGGGATGGGCCTAGCTACTGTAAAACGATCGGCCTGTTGGCTCAAAGAAAGGAGGAGGGCGCCATGATGGGAATGAGAAGGAGAGCCGTTTTATCAGGAGTCTTGATTCTGGGCCTGGCTCTGACCCTCACCCTGGTTTTTCCGGGGGGCTTTAATAAAGCGATCGGGGAAAGTCAAAAGCCAGCCGGAGTTAAGCCGGTATTAAGTGTGGGGTATCTTCCGATCACCCATTCTTTGCCCCTGGTGGTGGCGGATAAATTGGACCGGGCTGCTTATCGAAATTTCAGCCTGGAACTGGTGCCGTTCAGTTCCTGGCCGGAACTGACCGAGGCGTTGAACGGCGGAAAGATCCAGGCGGCGATTACCATGTTTGAGTTAGCCATTGTCAGCCAAAAACGGGGCGTTCCCATCCAGGTGCTGGCTTTAAGCCATACCAATGGAGACGCGTTGGTGGTGGCCAAACGCATAGCGAAGCTGGAAGATCTCAAGGGGAAGACGGTGGCCATTCCGCACCGGCTTTCCGGCCACAACATCCTCCTGTATAAAGCTTTAAAGGACAAGGGTATCAATTACGACGAGGTTGGCAAGCTGGAGATGGCGCCGCCTGACATGCCCGCGGCTCTGGCCAGGGGTGAGGTGGCGGGGTACATTGTGGCCGAGCCTTTCGGCAGCCAGGCGGTGGTTGGCGGGCAAGGGAAAGTGTTGCTCAGGGCGCAGGAGATCTGGCCGGACTGGATTTGCTGCGGGCTGGTAATAAACGAGAGATTTGCCGAAAGGAACGGCGCGGCCTTGCAGGAACTGATAAACAGCCTGGTAAAAGCGGGCAAGTTTATTCAAAAGAACCACCGGGAAGCCATCAAGATCGCGCAGCAGTACATGAAGATCAAACCGGAACTGTGGGAACTATCGCTGGGCTGGATTGACTACGGCGATCTGACGCCGAAACTGGAGGAATTCAACCGTCTCCAGAATTACCTCCTGGAACTGCCCTGGAATGGGAGAAGAGGAGTCTTGCTTGGGAGTAAGGTGGATATACATAAACTGGTGAACCCCGTTTACGTGGAAAAGGCTTATCAAGCATATCAAAAGGTGAAGTAGCATGAAGCCCGCCGCGGAGAAAATAGTTCCGCCCTTGCTTGTATTTGCCGGGCTGGCCGCCTTCTGGCAACTGGTGGCCTCCCTGGGGATTTATGAACCCTACCTCTTTCCACCACCCCTCTGGGTTGCCAGGGGAATGGTGGAAACAGTCGCAAATGGAGAATTAGGGGTCTCGGTCATGGCCAGCCTCTTCCGGTTTTTCACCGGATATTTGACCGCTGCCTTGCTGGCGATACCCCTGGGTTTGGTTTTTGGCTGGTACAGCCGCCTGTGGATGGCTTTTGACCCGCTGGTTCAAGTGCTGCGCCCCATCTCCCCCATTGCCTGGTTCCCGCTGATCGGCCTATGGTTTGGCACCGGCGATGCGCCGGCCATTGTAATCATTTTTATTGCCGCTTTCTATCCCATCCTTCTTTCCACTGTGGCGGCGGTGCGTAACGTAGATCAGGTATACCTCAAAGTCGCCCAAAATTTTGGCTCGTCCCAACGGGATATCCTGACGAAGGTGATGATTCCAGCGGCCTTTCCGCATATTACCACGGGACTGCACATCGCATTGGGTTCCGCCTGGGTCTTCCTGGTGGCCGGGGAGATGATGGGGGTTCGTTCCGGTCTTGGTTTTTTGATTGTGGACGCCAGGAATCAGTTGCGCACGGAGCTGGTGATGGTGGGAATAATAGGGATTGGCCTCCTGGGCCTTTGCCTCGACCGGCTTATTGGGCGCCTCGAGAAAAAACTCAACGCCAGGTGGGGCCTGGGGCCCCGATATCAAGCGGGTGAGCAGGGATGAAAGAGAACGTCGACGTCAAGATTCTGGTCTCTCAATTGGAAAAGACCTTCCGAAACAGGCGGGGGGAAACTATCCAGGCCCTGGCGGGGCTCAACCTGGAAGTTCGCGAAGGAGAGTTTTTATGCCTGTTAGGCCCCAGCGGCTGCGGCAAGAGTACACTGTTGCATATTATGGCCGGGTTTGAGCCCGCTACACGCGGGGAGGTTTTTATTGACGGCAAACCGGTGACCGGCCCAAATCCGAGATACTTGACCCTCTTCCAAAACTATGGACTCTTTCCCTGGCGCAATGTGCTTGGTAATGTGGAATACGGTTTGGAAGTTCAGGGGGCGCCTAGGGAAAAAAGACGCCGCGTGGCTGGCGAGTATATCTCTTTGGTGGGGCTGGACAAGTTCATTTATAACTTCCCCCAGGAGCTGTCCGGCGGGATGCAACAGCGGGTGGCGCTGGCCCGGGCGTTGGCGGTGGATCCGGAGATTGTCTTTATGGACGAACCCCTGGGTGCGCTGGACGCTATTACCCGTATTTGTATGCAGGAGGAGATTTCTCGCATCTGGCGGGAACATAAGAAGACGATCGTCTTCGTTACTCATGATATCGAAGAAGCCGTATTTCTGGCGGATCGAATAGTGATCATGACTCCGCACCCTGGCCGGATTAAAAGTATTGTCCCGGTTCCCATGGGCAGGGCGCGGCATCGCACGCAACCCGACTTTGTGAAGGTGCGGGATCAGGTTTACATCGAACTGCAGATTGAGACGGAAGAAACATTGGACTACAACATATGAATCCATTTTACCTGTTAAACCTTGACGCTTTGGCAGGCAAGACACTTTGCGGGCAAGACCTTGAAAAGTGGGTATTAATATGTTATTATGTATGTTACCGTGATCCTCGAAGCGTGCGCCCGTAGCTCAATTGGATAGAGCATTGGACTTCGGATCCAACGGTTGGGGGTTCAAGTCCCTCCGGGCGCGCCACATCTTATTTGTTTACAACTTCGCCAGCAGGGTAATTAATCGGTCTATTAGTTTATCAGGTCCCACCGCAGGGTTGGGCTTTTCTTTTACCGCAGAGGGGTGGAAACGATGGGAACGGCGGCTCTTTTTATTGCAGCATTCGCAGGGGGGTTCTCGGGTGCCATTGTGCCCGGACCGTTTCTGACGGTGACCATCGACGGGGTGACCAGGCGCGGATTCCGCATGGCCCCGCTTCTGGTACTGGGGCATGCAATCTTGGAGGGCCTGATGGTCCTCGCGCTGG
>JBLNCV010000229.1:0-6615 GCA_050260975.1 Syntrophothermus sp.
TCCAGGTCCTAAGATCCGTTCCTCCTGCCAGCAAATCAATGAACAAACGCCGCCCTTCGGCCGATCCAGCCTTTCCTTGGTTCTCCGCACCATGCCAGCCAAAGGCCTTCGGGTTTTGCTCCCTCACGGCATAGAGCATCGAGATTCCCAGACGGACCGGCTGGAGCTCTCTGGCATCTGCCACGTACACTTCGACTCCGGCACACACCGCCCCGCTGTGTTTTGAAAACATCGGCCTGAAACGCGCCGGCCTGAAACGTACGCCGTCAATATCCATGGCGTTCAGCCTGTCGGCCAGGTCAATCGGGTCTAGCCAGGGCGCTCCGACGAGCCTGAACGGCTTGGTCGTTCCCCTTCCTTCGGAAAGCGTCGTTCCCTCGAACAGGCAGGTCCCGGGATATACCAAGGCGGTCTCAAACGTTGGCATGTTGGGCGTACCCGTCCAGAAATGGCCGGTCTCGGAGAAAAGCATGTCTCTTCGCCAGTTGTCCATGGGAATCACCCTGAGGTCCACATCGAGCCGTGATTCGCCGGCAAACATCGCCGCCAGTTCTCCCGGGGTCATGCCATGGCGGATGGGTATCCGATCGTAACCGACAAACGAACGGTATGCGAGGTCGAGAAGATTGCCTTCGACGATCTCCCCGCCGAGCGGATTGGGTCTGTCCGCAACGATTACGGGCTTCCCCGCCTCGGCGGCGGCCTCGATGCACAGCGCCGTCGTCGAGAGTTCAGTCCAGTAGCGCGCGCCGATGTCATTGCCGTCGCGAATCAGAACATCAATATCGGCAAGCATCTCCGGGGTCGGCTTTACAGTCTCCCCATACAGGCTGATCACGTCCACGCCGGTGCGTTCGTCGACCGTATGCCCCACTCTCACCCCAGCCTGCTCACAGCCCCACAAGCCATGCTCCGGTGTATAGATCCGGGCAAGCTCGATCGCGGGGCACTCGCTAAAGAGCCGGATAATCGGGGTCGCATCTTCGTCCACGGCATTGTAGTTGGCCACCAGGCCGACTCGCGCTCGCGCCTTGCCGAGATATTTCTCCGGCTCCGCAAGCAGTTTCGTCACGCCCAGTTTGACCCGGGGCGCAATCCTGCCGCGAACCGGAGTGCCAGCGCGACGAGCGCTTGGAATCGCCATGCCCCACAGTCCTCTCGTCTTCATCCTGAAGCAATATGATAAATGCCGAGATTTTCCCTCACAGAGACACAGAGTTCACGGAGAGCCAAATGAACGCAGGCACATGGAATTCTTTGTTCGGCTTTCTCCGTGGTCTTTGTGGCTCTGTGAGATCAGAGTTGATAACGCCTCTTAGAAGAGCTGTGAAAAAGCCCCCACCCCAACCCCTCCCCCCGGGGAGGGGCTTTCAGATGTTGGATTGCGGGGACACCCGTCTACGATTAGGCTTACGATTACGCGCCCAAGCAAGCTTACGAGAAAACCCGAAGGAATTCTCTACCATGTCAATCCGCTTCCATAGGGGTATATCCCCGGGATGGTGACGGGCAGTCTGCCCCGGGGCTTGATCGCGCCGAAGATCAATTCGGCCACCGCCTGCATCGTGCACTCCCTGAATCCATACGCGGCTATATACGTTTTTGCCGACGGGAACAGCTCGATGTCGTACGGGTTCCGCATGGCCACGACCACCACCGGGACGCCCGTATCGAGCAGCGCCCGCACGAGCACGCCTTGTTCCCGGTAGAGGTGGGCATTATAGCAGCCCGCCACCACTGCGTCGCTGGAGAGGGCCAGGTTGACTGCCTGTGCTGTCTGCGCGGCATCGGGCGACTGGGCGAAGGCAAAGTCCCGCGCCTCCGGCACGAAGCGCCTGACCGCCGCGGCGAGGGGAGACTCCAGCAGTTGGCCCTCCTCAACCTGGGTCAGCCCCCGGATGTCAGGCGACACCACCAAGAGACGGCGGCATTCCTCTGGCGCCAGCGGGATGAGGCCCTGACCGTTCGCGAGCAGGGTAACTGATTCCCTGGCGATCTCCAATGCCACGCGGCGGTGCTCCTCACTGCCTACCGGTTCCAGGCTGCGCCGGGCGAGGTATCGATCCGGATCGCGCAGCCCATAACGGGCCTTCAGCGTCAGGATCCGGTCGACCGACACATCCACCCGCTCCTCGGAGATCCGTCCCGTCCTCACGGCATCCCGGATGGCCTCGATGGCTGCGGCCTGTGCGGCCTGGCCGTGGCAGAGCAGGGCCATGTCAGCTCCGGCCTCCAGCGCGCGCACCGCCGCTTCACCGGCGGCATACTTCTTTGCGATGGCGCCCATGAAAAGGTCGTCTGTTAGCAGCACCCCGGTAAATCCCAGCTCCTCCCGGAGCAATCCCGTCAATACGCTGGGCGAAAGAGTGGCTGGCAGGCCGGGTACGGGCTCCACGGCCGGGAAGAAGACGTGGGCGGTCATGATCGCCCCAACCCCCGCCCGGATGGCGGCCACGAACGGAGCAAGCTCCACCCGATCCAGGCGCTCTCTGGCATGCGCGACCGTTGGCAGGTCAAGGTGGGAGTCTACCGTGACATCGCCCTTTCCCGGGAAATGTTTGGCGGTGGCCACCACCCCCGCGCCCTGATAGGCCCGGATCGTCGCCACCCCGAGCCGCGTGACCAAGGAGACGTCTTCCCCGAACGAGCGGACCCCTATCCCGGGATTGTCCGGATTGTTGTTGATGTCGAGGACGGGCGCCAGATTCATGTTGAACCCCAGCGCCGCAATCTCGGCGGCTGTTACTTCGGCCGCCTGGCGCGCATGCTCCTCCGACCCGGTCGCCCCGAGGGCCATGTTTCCCGGGAGCACGGTCTCGCCGCTGGTCAGCCGGGCCACCGCTCCGCCCTCCTGATCGATAGAGAGGAGGAACCCTACGGGATGCCGGCGCCGTGAAGCGATCTCCTGCAGCCGGTGCGTCAGAGACTGAGCCTGCGCCGGGTCGACGATGTTCCGGCCGAAGAAGACCATGTTCCCTATCCCGTATCTGGCGATGAATTCCTCGTCGGACGGAGTCACTTCCGGCCCGTCGAGGCCGACCATGACCAGCTGCCCGATCTTCTCCTCCATGCTCATGGAGTCCAAGAAGTCCATCTTCCCCTCGCCTTTCGGGTATTCGGGATACCACAGTTGCTTGCCCATTCAACCTTCCAAATCGCAACGTTTGTGGTCCAAAAGGATTGAAAACACTTAGATTTTCAAGGATATACTTATAATCCCCAATTATCCCTTTAAGACCCGCTTCAGCTAACTGAACAAGAGTAATATCACCTTTAATAACAGCTACAACTATAGTTTTGATAGCTTCAGGAGCGTTTTTTGATCCTTCTATCTGGTCTCCGATTACCGTGGCCGAATAGGTAAAGACAAAGGCCTTTTGCTGGCTTTTACAGCTCGGTGTCGTCATATTCGAGCCTTGTCACCAAGTTTTCCGTCTGAAAAGTTGGCTGTCCCCCTGGATCATCATTATCCGTCAAGTTTTACAATCTTGGTTATTCTGCACAAAGCATTGTGATGGGAAAATTACGACTTAATTGACCCAATCTAACCTGGTTGGATCCTGATGAAAAAATTGCGAACTTACCTAGACACAATCCCGACTTTCTGTACTTACTCCTTTTCATCCATTTGAAAGTTGCCTCCGAAGTTGACAAAGAGGAGTTGGTTTAAGCCATCGTAGGCGAAGATGTCGTCATTCTTCCGATCAATAATTAAGAACGGACGGAGACTTTCTTGCACCTTTCCGAGAATGGCCCCCTGTACGGGAAATGAATGTGTGATTTGACTTGGAAGGATAAACATCAGGTAGGCTGAAGGGGGCATTAAATCAGGCAAAAGCCTCCGAAACTATAGCGGAGCCAAGGCGACTACT
This sequence comes from Syntrophothermus sp., assembly GCA_050260975.1. GTDB lineage: Bacteria > Bacillota > UBA5301 > JAMCQP01 > JAMCQP01 > JAMCQP01. Next base: position 3,873 of record JBLNCV010000229.1, read on the forward strand.
TGCAAAAGATTTTAAGTTCCGGGGGTTGAACGGAATTTACCCAGATCAGTGGCAAACAAGGCCAGAACTTTCCTCACCCTCCTTCCAAGAGGGGCCCCTCCATTCATATCCGACAGGGTACCTTAGCTGGTATGTGAATGCCGGGGATTAGGCTGCTTGGAGGAAAAGGTACAGGCAGGGCTGTTCCGCAGCCTTCTCTTCTTCCGGAGGGAGAGGCTTAACCTTCTTTCGATTCCTAGGGTGTTTGACAAACATCCTTATATCAAGCGGCCTCTCTCCAAAAATCCGAACGACCAATGCTTCCATCAGTTTTCCGTTTTATGTATTTGTCTTAAAGAAAAATCTCACGAAAAACAACAAATAAAGATTTCATAGCTTACCATAATCATTATTGAAGATGTGGCTCTGCTTTTGTTGGATCTCCAAACCAAATGGGAATTTGCGCTTGATCAATATATATACTACCAAACCCCGCTAAATTATAGCTAAAATCATAAACTTCACCATTGTTCTCGATAACCCCAATTATAGTAACATATTCATACAAATAAACATAATTTACTTCTATTCCATCAATAATTACAGCTTGATTCAGAAAAATGTTCTTTAACTGCTCATCGGTAATTGTTATTTCTTCTCCTTCTTCTTGTTTTGCTATTTGAGATTTAGTATAATAAACTCCAGTTATTTTTACAGTAATATCATCATTTAATTGCAACGCATCTCTTGCTTTTAATCTAGAATTTTCTTGCGCTAAAGTACAACTTAAACTAATTAACATTAATACCAAGTTACAAAATACTATTACTATTTTACGGTTTTTCAATACTCTGCGCCTCCGTTTTATTTTTTGCTTGCACCTCTGGATGCCTAAAAATATTTTCCCGGATCTTCGGGTATAAACCTCCCAATCTCCTGGTCATACCACCGCACGTTAAGGTAATATAGCCCCGTATCCTCATCCAGATCCTTCCCCGTGAACTTCGCTGCTTTCCTTAACTCGCCTTCTGTGATGGTGATCCCACCAAAGGGGGTATACTCGGTACTCCAAACGGCATGACCCGCTTCATCAGTCACCAATACAGTACTACCTAAGTGATCAGTATGGTAGAAGTAGGTCTGTTTTTCTTCGCTCCCTTGTCTTCCATCTACCCGGGCAAAATGCTTACCTAGTACGTAAACATACGCCATATACTCCCCGTTTTCCTCTTCGTACAACACCTGCCCGGTTTGGTCAAAGACATAATAGACGGTAGTGTCGGGACCTTTTTTCTGCAGACGGAGACCGGCTTCATCATAGAGATACTCAGCAACGATTTTTCCGTCTTTCTCGACTTTGGTCAACCGGTTTATCAAGTCATATTCATAGGTCCAGAGGTCTTTTCCTTCCGGATCAAAGGTTACCGTGTTCCCTACAATCGTGTAATGTTTGCCTTTTTGGATCAAGTTGCCGTTATCATCGTAAACAAAGGCGTATTGGCCATTAGTCATTAATTTGTTGGAATTCGGGTAATAGCTATAGTTCCGGGTCGTGCTTGAGCGTAATGTGATGGTCTCTTGCTTCCGGTTCCCGGCGGTGTCGTATTGATATTCTTCCACCCTTTGGTTTACTTCGTAGTAGACGGCAATGATATTTTGCGGTGTATTTATAAACTCACCTTTATAGATGGGAATAAAGTTATCGTCCCAGTCATCCCAGGTGCAATGCACCTTGATATACCTGGTGGGGACGGGATTGGTCAGAACCAGTTCCAGTACCCCATTCTCCTTTTTCTCCAATGTCCAGCCGTCATTTTTTTCATAGGTGAATCCGTCCAGGCTGCCGTATAGGCTGAGGTGCCTTGCTTCAACCCGGTGGTTTGGATTATTGGGATAAAGCTCCACCCGGGTTACCGGGAAGGTTCCTAACAGATCAACCCCAATACTCCCGGCCGCATAGTCCAGTTCGATTAGTTCGAACTGACTGATGGCAAAATCAAGAATACCATCTCCGGTATAAAATGGCTTCATCAGACTTACTCAAAGCCTTTAATGCCTTAACAACCTTTGCCCCGGACTTTGTCTTTGAAAGTACACTAAACAATTTAGCAGCACCGACGCCTGTCGCAGCTAACGCAACATCTGTAACAACGCCGCTAACGTGTTTCCCCATTTCATAAACTTCTTGATCGGTGTTTTGCTGCAAGAGATGGAAAAAGTCATGTGCGGCCGACGGCGGCGGACCGCCGCGACCTAACCCCCGACCCCTTCCCCGAAGAGGCCTGTGCAAATGGGATCGAAAAACGTTCCGGTCCCGGCGGCCTAAAGACCGCCGCTACAACCTGGCAAGGGCCTACGGCCCTGAGAACGGACCACGAGTAGCCCGAAGGGCTTCCCATGGTGTAGCGGCGTCCTTCTAGGGCGCCATAGAGGTTCGGTGAACCCTTCTGGCCCAGGCCTCTGAAGGGAAAGGGAGCCAATGAGCCTGTATCCTAAGGGCTCTTACCCTTCCCTTCAGGTAAGGGTGGCACGGATGCGGGGTTAGGTTCGTTACCCGGATCGGGGCTTTTTCACATCACTTTAAAGAGCTGTGAAAAATCAATTGTGGCCGACGGCGGCGAGCCGCCGCTACCTAACCCCCGACCCCTTCCCTGAACAGACCTGTGCCAGATTATCGCATAAAATTTGGCATCAGGCGAGGGAAAGGGAGTGGTGATGTCGAAACGATACGGTAAGACTTTATAGGGAGCCGATACCATGAGCT
>JBLNCV010000230.1:0-10461 GCA_050260975.1 Syntrophothermus sp.
CATACCCGCCTGTCGCGCGATGAAGCTTTTGCCAACCTTCGCCGTCATCCGGCCATAAATAATCATCCACCGAATCAGGCGTGGCATGAACCACAAGAACCTTTGAGCCTCCGAGGGCGCCGTCGCGTTCAAAGAGCAGCGATGGGGGCAAAGCCCGCAAGAAAGCCTTGGTCACCTCGGTGCATTGCTCTCTGGTCCATTGCAGGCAGGCCAGTTCAACGGACCGGTCGCGGCCGGAAGCCGTTTTATGCGCCTCCAGCGGAATGGGCTCCCCCACCGCCCGGTCGTGATTTCCCAGTACACAGGGGATCTTTTCCGCTCTGATCCGTTCTACGGCCTCATTCGGGTCAGGCCCATAGTCCACAAGATCGCCGCAGCAGATAAAAATTTCGATCCCGGTGGAAAAGGCATCCTCCAAAACAGCCTTCAGCGCCTCCAGGTTTCCGTGAATGTCCGCGACGACCGCGATCTTCGCGCCCACGCTCATCAGCCCTCCAAAAAGTTCTCGACGATCCGCTGGTTCGAGCAGGAACTCGTAGCGCCGAGCCCCATGAATCACCCGGTGGATCTGTGCTTCGCTATCCGTTACGATGTAAAACACCAGGTAGTTTTCGACCATCAGGACTCGATCGCGCTTAAGCCGGTGATCCCGCAAACTTTTACCTCTATATCATGATTTTGATATTATCATAGCTCATTAATGATGGCTGGATCAACCCGAACATTTTATTTAGCCCCTTTGGCATCCATTTTGCAAACCCTGATCCTTGATTTCAAGGAGACTCAACCAAACACTAAACTATTCTCTGGTTTGTCCCGATAAGACCAGCAAGCTTACTAATTTGGCACCAATTTATTAACAGGAGGGATCGGTATGGCTGAATGCTATAACCACCCGGGGACGGAAACGGACCTGAACTGTTCCGTGTGCAACCAGCCGATTTGTTCCGGATGCCAGAGCTTTGCCAATGGCAACCCTGTCTGTCCGGCCTGCCGGGAACAGATTGTGCAGGAGTTGCAGCAGGAGACGCAGAATCCCAATATAGCGGGCGCAGTAGGGCTTGCGGTGGCCGCCGCCATCGTGAGCGCAGTCGCCTGGGACAAGATCACTTTCTACTCGGGATATAAGCTGGGTCTCGTGGCGGTAATCATCGGGGTTCTGACGGGATACGCCGCTTACTACGGTGCGGGACGGAAGCGGGGTCGCGCGGTGCAGATTGTGGGGGCGGCCACCGCGGTGCTGGGCATTTTGTTTGGAGAGTACCTTCTCCTGAGCGACGCAATCAGTGCGAAGCTGAATGTCTCGTTCTCACCGTTCAGCCCTGGTTATGCCCGGTTGTTTTTCACAGGCTATCTCCCGTCACTGGACGCGCTTGATTACGTCTTCGCCGCAATCGGCCTTTACGAGGGTTTCAAGATTCCGCAGGCAAAGCAGATCAAGCTGACCGAAGCAAGATCGGTAACCGGAGCGGCCGGTTGATCCACTGCGGAATCGAGGAAAATTGAAAGGATACCGGACATGGCTGAGTTTGATCGCAGGCAGGTCTCCGCTTCAGATGTAATCCTGGCGCTTGGCCAGAAGGAAGAGCCAACGCCGGGGGAACAAAAGAGCGAACCCGGCAATGGCCCGCAGTTTGGCGAAACCTGGCGCAAAGCCGGGTGGTTGGGCGCGCTGCTCGTATTGTTCAGCAAGCTGAAACTTGTGGGGCTTTTGCTTCTGAAATTCTCCAAGTCGTTTATTTCGGCGATTTTCATGCTATGGGCCTACGCCGCGATGTATGGCTGGAAGTTCGGCATCGGCTTTGTGGCCCTGTTAGCGGCGCACGAGGTAGGGCATGTCCTTGCGGCGCGCCGGGAGAGGCTTCCGGTTACCGCACCGATCTTTATTCCTTTTGTCGGAGCGTTTGTGGCCCTCAAGGGACAGCCGGCCGACGCGCGGATGGAGGCGGTGGTGGCTCTCGGCGGCCCCGTGGCGGGAACTGTCGCCACGGCGGCGGTGCTCGGGTTGTACTACCTGACCGGTCAGCCATTGCTGCTGGCGCTGGTTTACACGGGGGCCTTCCTCAACCTGTTCAACCTTGTCCCTGCTCATCCACTGGATGGCGGCCGGATCGCGTCGGCGGTCTCGTTGTGGCTGTGGGCTCTTGGGATTCCGGCGCTGGCGTATCTGGCCTGGACATCCTCCAACCCATTGCTCTGGCTTATCTTGGTGCTGGCAGCGCTCCAGGCGTCCAAGGCATGGAAGTACCGGGGAGACGGCTACTACCGGATACCGGCCGGCCAGCGCTGGCGCTTCGGCATTGCTTACGTTTTGCTGATTACGGTTCTGGCGGCGGGAATACTTGTGAGCCAAGATCAATAATTTTGGCACCAAGCTGGTTAAAGTGCTTGAGTGCTGCTGCAACCCGTGAGTCGAGGAAAGAAGTTCTCACGCAGGAGCAAAATTAACAAGGCCAAGCAGAACTTGCTTGGCCTTGTTAACATGTCTAGGATTATCACCCGCCCTACTCCACCGTCACGCTCTTGGCCAGGTTCCTGGGCTTATCCACGTCGCAGCCCCGGGCTTTGGCCGCGTAATAGGCGAAGAGCTGGAGCGGCACCACGGAGAGCACCGGAGCCACGAAGTCCAGGGTCTCCGGGATCCGGATCACGTAATCCACGGACTTCTGGATCCCCTGATCCCCCGCCTGGACCAGCGCCACCACCGTGGCGTCCCTGGCCTTGACCTCCTTGATGTTGCTCAGCATCTTCTCGTAAAGATGCTTCTGGGTGGCCAAGGCGAAGACCGGCACCCCCTCCACGATCAGCGCCAGCGTGCCGTGCTTCAGTTCCCCGGCCGCATAGGCTTCCGCGTGGATATAGGAGATCTCCTTGAGCTTCAGCGACCCTTCCATGGCCACGGCGTAATCCAGCCCGCGTCCGATGAAGAAGATGTCCTCGGCCCCCTTGAACTTGCCGGCCAGTTCCTTGATCAACCCCTCCGACGCCAGTACCTCGCTGATCTGGCCGGGCAGCTTACGGAGCGCCCCACCGACCTCCCGGACCCTGGCCTCGTCAATGGTGCCGCGCTTCTGCGCCAGATCCAGGGCCAGCATATACAACGTCACCAGCTGGGTAATATAGGCCTTAGTGGAAGCCACAGCGATCTCCGGCCCCGCCCAGGTGTAGATCACATCGTCGGCTTCCCGGGCCACGGAGCTTGCCACCACGTTGGTGATGGCCACCACGTGCGAGCCGCGCCGTTTGGCCTCCCGCAACCCCGCCAGGGTATCCGCCGTCTCCCCGGACTGGCTGATCACGATGGTCAGGGTCCTCTCATCCACCATGGGATCCCGGTACCGGAACTCCGACGCCACATCGGCCTCCACCGGCACCCGCAACAGGTTCTCCAAAAGCTGTTTCCCCACCAGCCCGGCGTGATAGGCAGTCCCGCAAGCCACGATGGCGATCTTCCGCAACCCCTTCACATCTTCCGCGGTCAGGCTTAGTTCGGACAGTTCCACCTTGTTGTCCGATTTGACGCGGCCGGTCATGGTGTCCTTGACCGCCTGTGGTTGCTCGTGGATCTCCTTGAGCATGAAATCCGGGTAGCCGCCCTTTTCGGCCATCGCCGCGTCCCACTTGACGTCAAAGACCTCTTTCGAAATCTTCTGCCCGTCCAGGGTGGTCATTTCCACCGTATCCCTTTTTACCACGGCAACCTCGTGATCGCCGACAATATAGACTTTCCGGGTATGGGCCAGCACCGCCGGGATATCCGAGGCCAGGAGATTCTCCCCCCTGCCCAGGCCGATGATCAGCGGGCTGTCCTTGCGGGCCGCCACCAGCTTGTCAGGCTCGTCCCGGTGCATCACCACGATAGCGTAGGAACCGTGGACCTTCTGTAAGGCTTGTCTGACCGCCTCTCCCAGGTCGCCCTGATAGAACTCCTCCACCAGGTGGGGAAGCACTTCCGTGTCCGTCTCCGACTGGAAGACATGGCCCCGGGACTGGAGCCATTCCCGTAATTCAAGGTAGTTTTCGATAATCCCATTGTGCACCACGGCGATCTTGCCGGTGCAGTCCTCGTGAGGGTGCGCGTTAACGTCCGAAGGCCGGCCATGGGTGGCCCAACGAGTGTGCGCCATCCCAATGTGCCCTTCGGGAGCGTGAACGCGCAAAATCTCCTCAAGCTGGTTCAGACGGCCCACAGTTTTGCGGATCTCCACGTCGCCGTCATCCAGCACTGCAATCCCGGCGGAATCGTAGCCGCGGTATTCGAGCTTCTTGAGCCCGGCAACCAGCACCGGTGTCGCGGACTGCGCACCGACGTATCCGACTATTCCGCACATCTATATGATCAAACTCCTTACCTTCGAAATGGACATTGATATTCAACATTCAACGTTCGGACGTTGAATTGAACGTTGCCACCCGGCGCTCCTATTGTCCCCGCAATCGCTTGCGGGTTTTGTCGGAGTCCTTACGACCGTGGCTGGCCGAGGGTCACCCGCCGATCTTCCGAGATCCCCTTCCTCGTCAACTTGCCTGCATGGCAAGCCCTGGCGCTGTTCTTTGGTTTTCTGAGCCGCTCCCACCTCCTTCTGTAAACTGGCCTACCGGCAAAACCCACCCATCATTGGGGTTCCCGGCTTTCCACATGCTCCGCGGGCACCACCTCCTTAAAAGGATATCAATATATATGGTATCGTACCCTGAAACTTTCTTCTACAAGAAAATAGCTGTTCCAATGGCAAATCAAGCCATCTCAGCCCGAATGGTGCGCGCGATGCCGTCCACAGCCTCCCGGACCACCGCCTCGTCCCGGCCTTCGCCCATCACCCGGATCACCGGCTCGGTTCCCGAGGCCCGCACCAAGATCCTGCCGCTGTCCGCCAGCAATTCCTCCGCCCGGGAGATCGCTTCGCCAATCCGCTCGCTGGTTGCCAGCTTGCCCTTGTCCTTGACCCGCACCGCCACTTGAACCTGCGGGAACTTGTGCATCTGGCGGGCCGCGACGCCCAGCGTCTGCCCGGTCTTCTTCAAAACGCCGGCCAGTTGCAAGGCGGTAAGGACACCGTCGCCGGTGGTGTTATGCTGGAGGAAGATGATATGCCCCGATTGTTCCCCGCCAAGAACCAACCCCTGCTTGCGCATGGCTTCGAGAACGTACCGGTCGCCGTTTTTGGTGATCACCACCTTACCGCCATGGCGTTCCATGGTCTCCCGCAAACCCAGATTGCTGTAAACTGTAGCCGCGATGGCTTTCTCGGCCAACCCCCCTTGTTGGAGAAGATACAGGCCGCAGATCGCCAGAATCTGATCGCCATCCACGATTTCACCGTTCTCGTCCACGGCGATGACCCGGTCCGCATCTCCATCGTGGGCAAATCCCAACTGGGCGCGATTTTCCAGAACCGCTTTCTGTAATTGCGCCGGGTGGGTGGATCCGCATTTTACGTTGATCCGACCGCCGTCAGGCTCCGCGTTCAAGGCGATTACCTCGGCGCCCAATTCCCGAAAGACTCGGGGGGCCACCTGGTAGGCCGCGCCATAACCACAGTCGATCACCACTTTCATGCCCTGCAAGGAAACATCGACAGTTCCCCGCAAAAACTCAACTACCTGGTTGGTCGCGTCCGGCACATCGTAGGCGCGGCCCAACTCGGCCCCGACCGGCCGTGGCAGCCCGTCATCCGGCGTATAAAGCACCTGCCCCGCATTATTCAGAATCAACGCCTCGATCTCTTCTTCCAGGGCGTCCGAGAGCTTGAACCCTTCTCCGGAAAAATACTTGATTCCGTTGTCTTCCACGGGGTTGTGCGAGGCGGAGATCATCACGCCAGCGTCCGCGCCCAGTTTCCTGGTCAGGTAGGCCACCGCCGGGGTGGGGACAATCCCGGCCCGCAACACATCCGCCCCCGAGGAGGTCAAGCCCGCCACCATGGCGGCCTCCAGCATCTCCCCGGAGATCCGGGTATCCCGGCCGATGAGAACCCGCGGCCGGCGGTTCTCCCCGGTAAGGCTTCCCCCGCCCCGGTTCTCGCCGGTACGGTTCTCCCCGGCTTTATCTTCCCCCTGTGCCGGGTGATGCCGGGTCAAGACGGCCGCCCCCGCCCTCCCCAACCGGAAGGCCAGCTCCGGCGACAGGTCGGCATTGGCCACGCCTCTGACCCCGTCTGTTCCAAACAGTCTTCCCATTCACAAATCCCTTCCCATCCCATATAAGATTCCACACAAAGATCATCTTTTTTCTTTTGGGTTATCTCCCTCTGGTTACCGGAACCACCACGCGAACCGTCACCGGCTCCACCTCCAGCCCGCGGACCGCTTCTCCGGCGCTATCCTCAAGCCGCACCGGCACTTGCAGATCCAGATCCGTGTCGGCGCCGGCCACTTCAAGCGGGGCAAGCACCTTTTGCACCTGGCCAAGCCGTGTCCGCGACCCGCGCACAGTGACCCGATCCGGGGTAACCACCGGCTTATGCAACGTATACCCTTCCCGCGGGAACCCCACCAGGCTCGCCTGGACCGGCAAATTTGCCTCTACCATCGCATCCAGTGTAATATCCGCCGTTTGCGGAGCAAAACTGATCACGCTGGCCGAATCGGGAACGATCACATGGACCCGGACCTCATGCCGTCCCTCCGCCAGGCCGGTCAGATCCACATAGGCCCTGGCCTGCCGTTCCGCCACCATCCCCGACGGCGCCTGCAACCGGATTTTAACGGTTTCGGGGACATTGTTGGCCTCCATGCCCGGCTCCAGATTGCGAATCTCGACAGGCGCCGTTAGATCCCAGGTAGTCATGGCCACCTTTTCGGCAGGAGGCTGGGCGTTGACAAAGGCCCAGATCATAATGGCCAACACCAGCGAGAGCAGCTTCTGGTAAATGTCGTGGCGCTTGAAAAACTCCCGCACCTGAGCTGACCCCCTTGATCCTAACTTCAAATATTCGACAACCGGTCAAAGACGGAAGCCGGGTGAAACAACTCGAACAATCGCTCCCGCAAAAGGTGGCCGTCCAGGGCGCGGCTCAACCGGCCGTTGGTCGCCAGGGCGATTCTGCCGGTCTCCTCGGAGACGATCAGCGCCACCGCGTCGGATTGCTCCGAAACGCCCAATGCCGCCCGGTGGCGGGCGCCAAGCTTTTTACTCAGGTTGGGATTTTCACTCAACGGCAAGAAGCACGCCGCCGCCGCAATCCGGTTCCCCCTGACGACTACCGCGCCGTCATGCAAGGGCGTGTTAGGGACAAAGAGGTTCAGCAGCAACTCGGCGCTGACCATGGAATCCATCCTTACCCCGCTCTCCACATACTCGCCAAGGCCCGTCTCCCGTTCGATAACGATCAACGCCCCCGTGCGGGTGCTCGAGAGCTGCTCGGCGGCCCTGACCAGTTCCTCCACCAGCTTTCCCACATCATCCTGCTCCAATGCGGTAAAAGGCCGCCGGAAGAGGCCGCCCCGGCCAATCTGCTCCAAAGCCCGCCGCAACTCCGGGTAGAAGACCACCGGCAACGCCACCAAAATACCAGTGACAATCCGCTCCAAAAGCCAGCTAACCGCGGTTAGCCCCAGCCAGCGGCCGATGACGCTCGCCACCACAAGGGTGATCATCCCCTTGATGAGCGGGATGGCACGCGTGTTGCGGATTAGCGATATCCCTTTATAGACCACCACGGCGATGATGGAGATGTCCAGGAGGTCCAGCCAGCCAAAGGAGGGGAATTGGAGCCACCCAAAGTTAATGCCGCTTACCATCTTTACCACCCAAATGGCATCTACCGCCCCAAATTACATCAAAAAAGACCCCGGACGGACCGGAATGTCTTTTTTGCATCTTGCCACTATCCGACAACCTTGTTGCGCAAGCGACCGATTCCTTCAATCAATACTTCAACCTCGTCTCCCGGCTTAAGTTCGCCCACTCCCGGCGGCGTCCCGGTAGCGATCACATCCCCCGGGTACAGGGGCATGATCTGGGAGATAAAACTCACCACCGTGGCCACCGGAAAGATGAAATTGCTTGTCGAAGAGGTCTGGCGTTTCTGCCCGTTTACAAATAAGGAGATCGGGGCGTTGTCCGGGTCGATCTCATCGGTAATCACCGGCCCCATCGGCCCGAAGGTGTCAAAAGATTTCGCCCTGGTCCATTGCCCATCCTTCTTTTGCAAATCGCGAGCGGTCACGTCATTATAACAGCTGTATCCCAGGATATGTTTCTTGGCCTCCTCAGGCCGTAGATCCTTGACGGTGTCCTTGATCACAATGGCCAGTTCGGCCTCGTACTCCACCCGCCGGGACATCGCCGGATAACGGATGGCGCCTCCGGGGCCAATCAGCGTGCTCAAAGGCTTCATAAAGATCACTGGTTCCTCCGGAATCGCCATTCCAAGCTCCCGCGCATGATCCACATAATTGAGTCCCACCGCCACTATCTTGGTAGGGGTGCAGGGGGCAAGCAACTGGACCTCGATCATGGGAATCCGTTCTTCCGCCGGCCGGATCTCCCCAAAAGGGCTGTCCGGCAACTCTCGCAGGTACTCCGCGCCGTTTTTCTCTTCCACGACGCCGTACTTGATCTGTCCGGCATGTGCAAAGCGTGCCAGTTTCACATTCCCACCTCCGGCTGTGTTGTGATTCTCATTTCGTATCCTGCTTGTACACTTAGTTTCTCCTAATTATAGCATGCCCACCGACAAAAAAAAAGGGTGAAAGCGCCGGATCCTTCTTTCCGCCGCTTCGCCCGCTCCACCCTGCCGTGATCCATCCAAACACCCACGCTTTACTTGAGCCAACCTCTTTGCCGGAAGGCCATCGCCGCGTGGATAAACATGGCGTGGGACCAGGCCAGGGGCGCCACCCAGGCAGGCTTGCCGTTCTCCCGGCCGATCTGCTCCGGCAAGAGCCCAAGCTCCGTCTGGTGGGACAAGACCCAGTTGAAAAGGCGCTCCGCCTCGCCGCGTTCACCGGTTTGCACGTAGTAGAGAGCCAGCCACAGCGTGCAGATGATCCAGGGGTTTCCGCCACGGTAATGGTCCCACTCGTACCGCATTACGCCGCCGACCTGGGGAACCTCCAATCTTCCGGCCACCTCCTGCGCCGTCCGGCGCATGCGCTCGTCCGTGGCGGAAAAGAGGTTGAAGGGAAAGCTCAGGCCCAGGAGGCTGGTGTCCACCACCGAGTCCTCCCATTCAAAATAATGGGGGTAAAGCCCTCCATCGTCCAGCCGGCCCACCTTCCGGCCCGCCCCAAGAGCCCACTGGTACTCATCCGCGGAAATTTTCCTCTTGATCCCGCGCAAGAATCGTCCCTCTTTCTGGCTCCAGAGGAAAGTCTCCATCCCGCGTTTGATGGCTTCGGCCACCTCGCGCCAGCGGGAGGCTTCCTTCCTGTGCCCAAGCTGCCGGGCCGCCTGCGCCGCCGCCAGCAACCCCGCGGCCACCGCCCCGCTGGAATAGGTGGCTTCTGAGAAGCGTTCCTCCCACAAATCCACGCTCGGCCGGGGCAGACCGGTCTCAGAATCCAGATTCCCGGCCAGATACTCCGCGCCCCTGCGCAGGCCGGGCCACATCTCCGCCAGAAATTCCTCATCCCGGGTGATCAGGTAATGCTGCCATATCCCCCACAGGATGCTGCCGGTTTCATCGGACTGGATAAGGCCCCAGGACGGCGCCGGGCGTCCATCCATATAATGCCGCTGCAACCACACGCCGTCCTTGGATTGGGCACGCAGCGCCCACCGGTAAAACCGGGTGGTCAATTCGTGGTAGCCCGCCACGTCCAGGGCCGTGGCGATATAGGCGGCGTCCCGCCCCCAGCAGTAACCGTATCCGCCGCACCCTTCCCTACGGGGGTCGAACTCCGGAGCCGCGATGATCCCGCCGTAGGTCTCGTCCGCCAGCAATTTCATCGCCAGAAGAGACCGCCGGTACAACGTATCGATCCGGTCCGCATCGGAACCCGGCTCCGGCTGGCCGGCAAAGATCGGCCGCCGCCTGGAAAGCCATTCACGCCAGTAGCCGGCGGCGCTCTCCAGCATCTTTTCGCGCCCCGCCCGGCGCGCCTCTTCCAGAAGCTCGGATGCGCTTTCGACATCTTCACCGGCAGAGATAAAGATCGTGAGGTTTATCGTCTGTCCCACCTGGAGTTCCCCGAGATCCCAGGCGAGGCAGGCGTCCACATCGCCGTTTTCAATGTCGAAGCCCTGCAAATGGCCATCCGCCGCATCAAGCCATGCGCTGTTGCCCCTTTCCTCATGCCCGCACTGGTAGCCGGAGACAGGCCGGTCCCCGCCCAGGCAGAAATAGGCGGCGCGGCGATAGAAGACCGCCGCTTCTAGCCCGCAATCAAAGTAGACGGTATTGTAGAGCGGGCTTTCCTCCAGATCCAGCGCAAGATAATACAGGAACTGGAACTGGGTGGGGAGCAAACGCCGGTTGGTAATGGAAAAGGAGCGCACCAGGACATCCTTTTCCG
>JBLNCV010000231.1:0-11292 GCA_050260975.1 Syntrophothermus sp.
CGGAACCCCAGCAACATCCTGCCCAAAACCACCAGGCCGACGTTGGTCGCGGCCATGGCGCCGCCCGTCGATAAGGCGAGCACCACTGTCCGCCAGGAGAGATGGCCATGGTTCATTTCCACCGATCCGCCAACCATCTGGTAGACCCAGGCGGCGCAGGCCGTTGACGCTACAATAATCCCCATGCCCAGTATGCGTCTAAGAAATGTGGAGTTTAAGGCGGAACGCTGGGTGAAGAGCACCACCACCCCCGCGGCTCCGGCGGTGAAAAGCGCCCCGGACGGCCCCAGGGACAGGAGGCTGGCCAGAACCACCGCAAATCCCAGGGAAACCACCCCCTGCTTACCGGTATCCGGCAGGTTCACCGGCGTCAGTTCAGCCACTATCGCCAGTGCCATGAAAAAAAACCACTCCCGGTAAACGCCCCCGGGCAACGAGGGGAATAACGCCAGCGCCATTGCTGCTCCAAATAATACGGCGGCGACGACATACCACTTCCACTGCGGCGTGTGCGACATCCCGCGGCCTCCTCTTCGTGAAATGGGCAGCTTATTCAAATTACATATCGACAGGTTTCTCAGAAAACTACAGTAAAAATTTAAGTCTTTTCCTTGGTGATCGTCAAGCTGGTAGCAGTCCAGCTTCAAAGCCATCGGCGATTCAGCCTTAAACTGTCGGCAGTTCGACCTTAAACTGTCGGCAATTCAGCCTCAAGCCAGTGGCGGTCCAGCACGCCAACGGCCAAAGTCAGAACATTCACCTCTCTGGCGCCGGCCCGCAGCAACGTCCTGGCGCACTCATCGGCGGTAACACCGGTGGTGTAGATGTCGTCGATGAGCAACACCGAACGGCCCGCAACCACCGCCGGCGCCGTAACCGCAAAGACGCCGGCGATGTTCCGCCTTCGCTGGCCCACACCGAGCTGGTTCTGGGCCAGGGTGTCCCGGTCCCGCCTCAACCCGTCCACGGCCACCGGCCGCCCAAGGCGGCGGCCGATCCCCTGCGCCAGTAAAGCGGCCTGGTTGAAGCCGCGCCTGGCGAGTTTGGCGGGGCTGATCGGCACCGGTACCAGAAGATCAGGACGGCGCATCCTGGGTTCCACATTGAGGCGGCTGAACATCAGGCTGGCGAACGCCTCGCCCAAGCCACGCCGCCCCTGGTACTTGAACTGGTGAATTCCTTCCCGCAACAACCCTTCGTAGAGCCCCACCGCCCGCGCCATGCCAAAAAAGTGGCCGTACCGGGCGCAATCCAGGCATCTGTTCTCCCTGGCCCCCGCCAGCCGCAGGGGTTTGCCACAAACCTGGCAGGCCGGCGGCAGGACGAAGGGCAACCGCCCGAGGCATTGACGGCAGAAGAGAATGCCGCGAGTGGGCATGAAAGGCCGCCCGCAAAACGGGCACAACGGCGGGGGAGGAAAGGCCAGATCTTTCAACCCCCGCAAAAGGCAGTCTGTCAGCCAATCCCTGCGGTCCGCCAACCAGTCTCTGCCCCAATCCCTGCCCCAGTCTCTACCCCAGTCTCTACTCCAGTCTCTACCACTGTCTCTACCCCAGTCTTTACCGCCTGTCAGCCGCGCCCTGCCGCCAATCCGCCGATCGCCACGGAATGAAAATCTCACCACCCTTCGCCTCCTTCCCCGCCATATTCTCCCGTACGCCTCCATCGCCACGCAAATAACCAGCGCGCAAACAACCAGCCTCCCTGGCCAGTTCATTCAGCTTCTGGATCATTCGAATCGCCTGGCGGATCTCGCCGGTCTCCTGCCCGCCGATAAACCGGACCAGCCCGTACGGGTAATCGGCGGAACGGCCGGCCCTCCCGGCCATCTGCACCAGGCTCTGGCTGTTAAAGACCTGGTGATCGGCGAATAGGACCAGCACGTGCAGATTTGGTACGGTTATCCCTCTTTCCATGATGGAAGTGGCTACCAGTACCCGCAGGTTTCCAGCGGCAAAGGCATCCTTTTTGTAGTCCCTGTGTGGATCAGCGGCATGGGAGGCCTCCACCGGGAAGCCCAGCCCTCTCTGCAACTCCGCTGCCACCGGCGCGGTCAGGGCCACCGTGGGGACAAAGACCAGCACCCTGGCTGGCATGGCTTTGGCGGGTGGCGCCTGTCCCATAGGGGATCTTAGCACCGCCCGGATCAACTCCAGGGCAACTTCCCGCATCTTCCCGGCGGAACTCGCTCTCACAAAGACCGGCTCCGGCAGCGGAAAGCCATGATGCCTGGCCGGAATGTACACCGCCGCCAGATCGCCGCGCTTCACCCGCTGCAGCAGCCTGGCATCAGGAGTGGCAGTCAGATAGATCACCCGCCCGCGCTCCTTGCGCGCCCTCCCCACCACAAAAGGCAGCATGCGGCTTCCACGGTAAGGAAAAGCGTCCACCTCGTCCAGAACCACCAGATCAAAGGCGCGAAAGAACCGGATGGCC
Organism: Syntrophothermus sp.; assembly: GCA_050260975.1. GTDB lineage: Bacteria > Bacillota > UBA5301 > JAMCQP01 > JAMCQP01 > JAMCQP01. Next base: position 2,437 of record JBLNCV010000231.1, read on the forward strand.
TGATGGGTGGTGGCCAGCGCAATCTGCGCCTGGCCGTATCCCGCCTGAGCGTGGCAACCACCATGCTCGTTGCAACCTGCAGCCTTTCCCCCGTAAAACGAGGTGACCGGGACATCGGGAAAAGCGGCCCGCAACCGCGGTTCCAGCTCTCTCACAATCTCCCGCCGGGGGATGGCAAACAGGACAGAACCGCCCTGCCGCAGAGCCTCCTCGATCCCCCCGAAGACAATCTCCGTCTTTCCCGCCCCACATACCGCCCAGACCAGGCACTCCCGGATGTTTTCCCGAGTACCGCTCACAAACGCCCGGACCTTGCTGGCCGCCGCGGCCTGAGCGGGAGTAAGAGCAACCGGCAGCACCAGCCGGGAATTTCGTCGGAGATCAGAAATAGCGACCTCCGCAGCCTCCGCTTCCCCCGCAAGCGCATAAAGGCCCTGGCAGCCCCGCGCCTCGCCCATTGAAGCACACTCGGAGCAAGAGGGACACTGGTGGTAACCGCAGTCCAGGCAGTCCACCACCTGCAGCGCCGTGGTACCGCCACACCGCTGGCAGCGCAAGACTCCGAACCTGTCCCTGCCAACTGCCGGCAAGCGCAGGCCACGGTCGGACAATAACATTACCTGGAGCAGGTCCAAAAGCGGCGCCGCCGCCTCCACCCTGGCGGCGCGCATCGCGGCCGCCAATTCCTGCGAAAACAGGATCCGCCCCGACCAGACCTCCCGCAAAGCATGCAAATCTTCGTCCGCCGGAATCCCGGGCAAAGCCGGCCCGTCGGAAAGCCGGACACGCTCCAGGCGCGGAGGCGGCGGGAGCCCCAATCGGACCAATTCCCGCCGCACCGTTTGAAATAAGCGCGACAACCGCCGATCCATGGCTTTATGAGCCGCCTGCCTACTGGCGGCCCCGGCGTCGCGTAAACCGGCGTCCACAACCTCGTGCACAAAAGAGGCCAGCCATAACGGTAGCGGGTACGTCAGGCTGGCCAGTTCCGTATAACCATCTTGCGCAAGATAGGCGAGATCCAGCATCGGATGATGCGTCAGCCCCGCCCGCTGCCGGCCCGGGCCGGCAGCCACATAAACGTAGTACTTGGGCGCCCGCAAAGTTTCACTCTCCACTCTGGCAGGCTGGCGCCGAGGCAGGATGATCTAACCCTTCGTCAGAAAAAATTTTTTCCCTTCATGCGCGAAAGAAAAAACAACCTCCGCCATCCGAACAATTCCGGGATTTTCAGTCCAGATGGCCGGTATCTCCAACTGACCCGGCGCCATTGGTCTTCCGATATAACCACTCACAGTATTTCGCCGGATATCACGCGATAACTTCCTTTTTGAGTTCCGGTGGTGTACTATGAGGGTTTCTTCCAATCCCTCTCTCAGGCTTCCCGCGGCATCAGGGTGCTCGTGTTTGAGGGAGTCCGGCGACCGGGTAGAAAGGGAATTCAACCGCCGAAAGAGATGGACAAAATGAACGAGCAGTTCAACCTGCGGCAATAAAACGGTTTTCCACGGCTACCGGAAAGTTCCTCACGGGCTGGCTGAAAGGTTCCTCACGAACTGCCCGAAGGTTCCCCCGAAAGAATGATTCTCGCGTCCAGCACCACCAAGCCCGCGTCGAAAACCATGACCGGGTTTAAGTCCATTTCGGCTATTTCGGGATTCTGGCAGGCAAGCATACCCACCTTCACCAAAAGGTCTGCCAGCGCCTCCGTGTCCCGGGGCCGCGCGCCGCGCGCCCCGGCGAGAATCATCCGGCTTTTGGTCCGGGCGATCATCGCGCGGGCCTGGGCCAGGTCAAAAGGCGCCACGCTGAAGCTCACATCCTTGAATACCTCCACGTAAACGCCCCCCAGCCCGAACATGACCACCGGGCCAAACTGCGGATCCCGGGTCATGCCCACGATGACCTCCGTACCCCCGCTGTACTGCCGCGCCACCACAACTCCTTTTACCTCGGCCTCGGGAACGGATTTGCGGACGTTCCCCACGATCCTGCGAAAGGCATCGGACGCCTCCGCCGGGCTCATGATGTTCAATTTGACCCCGCCGGCGTCCGACTTGTGGACCACCTGCGGGGAAACCACCTTCATCGCCGCGGGAAACCCAAGCTTTACGGCGATTTGCGCCGCTTCTTCAGGAGAGCTGGCCAGGCCGGACTCTGCTACCGGGATCCCATAATCGCGCAAAACCTGGTAACACTCCGTTTCCAGTAGGTTGCGGCCTTCCCTGGCGGCTCTCTGGATCAGGCGGTGTGTCTTTGTTTCCACTTCCACACTGGGCTTCTGATCACCACGCTTGTCGCGCTTCTGATCACCACGCTTGTCGCTCTCCTGATCACCATGGCTAATTGTCCTGGCCGCTTTCGTGGCATTGGAAAGCGCTCTCGCCGCTTTCTCGGGCGTATCGAAGGTGGGAATGCCGGCCGCTTCCAGCAATTTCCTGGCCTCCAGCATGGCCCGCCCCCGCATGAAACAGACCACCACCGGCTTGCCGGCCGGCCACAGAGTGAGTCTTTCACGTTCGGAAACAGGCCTGGCGCCCGCCCGCGCCTCATTGACGGCGCCGATGATCGCCTGCGCCACCTCTGTCGCAGGCAAAAAGGTAGGCGGCAGGCTGATCAGGATTACCGAATCCACGCCGGGATCGGCCAGCGCCAGCTTCAACGCCTCTCCGTGTTCCCTGGCCATGGCAGCCGCCGTCATATCCACATAGCCCCGCGGCTTGCAGACCATGGCCATGGGAGGCAGCATCCTGGTCAGGGCCGCTTCTGTTTCCGGGGAAACAGGCGCCAGCACCAGCTCGCTGCGATCCGAGCCCACTTCGTCCATGGCGATAATGCCGGGACCTCCCGCTTCGGTAAGTATGCATACCCGGTTGCCGGCGGGAGCCGGGGCCATGGCAATCATCTTCGCCGCATCCACTAGTTCCTCCAGTGTGTCCACCCGCACGATCCCACTCTGGGCAAAGGCGGCCGAGTAGACCGCATCGGATCCCGCCAGGGTACCGGTATGGGAAAGGGCGGCGCTGGAGCCGACATCGGTACGGCCCACCTTGAGCAAGAGCACGGGCTTCTTCCGGGTAATGCGCCCGGCGATCCGCATCAGTTCCCGCCCATCCCGCACGCCCTCCATATACATGGCGATGACCCGCGTCTCGGGATCCTCCCCCAGGAAAGAGAGGAGTTCCAGGTTGGTGACATCGCTCATATTCCCCACGTGGCCCCATTTACTGAACCCCAACGGCTGCGGCTGATCGCCCATCAACATCAGCAAGGCCCCGCCCAGGGCTCCACTCTGGGTGATCACGCCCACCGTTCCAGGGATCAGGCTCACGCCGGGGGCGAACCCGGTGGAGAGCTTCGTGGCCGGGTTCATCACCCCGATGCAGTTGGGCCCGAAGACCCGGATCCCGGCGCTTCTGGCCACATCCACAATCCTGGCCTGCAACGCCACAAGCTCGGGCGCCCCGGTCTCCGCAAAACCGGCGGAAAGGACCACCACGCCTTTCACGTCGCCGCGCGCCGCGGCCTCCTCCACCACCGGCAGGACTGCCGAAGCCGGAACTCCGATGACCACTAGATCAAGCCCGCCAGGCACCTCGGCCACCGACCGGTAGCATTTAACCCCCAGGACTTCGGTTTCGCGGGGATGGACCGCATAGACCCTCCCGGAAAACCCGTCCTTTACAAGCGTTCTCAAGACCTGATGCGCCGCCTTGTTTGGATCCCGGCCGGCGCCAACCACCGCCACGGATCCGGCGGCAAAGATCGCCTCGAGGTCATGACTGTCGCGGCTATAATTCGTTCTCTGATCCGTTCTATAATCGGCTCCATGATCTGCTCTATGATCCGTGCTATGATCTGTTCTCACCGTGAATTCCCCTCCAGGGCGGTATAATCCGCGTCAACAGCCCTCTGGATGGAGCGGTAACTCTCCTCCGGAAGCCCCGCAAACCGCCCTTGCAGCCCCAGGTACTCCTGGACAGGCTTTGGATTTCTCACGGCATGGGTCAGGCGGGTCTGGCCGTTTTCCACCTCGTACAGGTTCCAGCATCTGGTTTCCACAGCCGCCTTTGCCACCTGGATGGTTTTGTCCGGCTCGAACCCCCAGCCCGTGGGACACGGCGTGTGCACGTGAATATAAGCGGGGCCCCCGGCATCGCGCGCTCTGGCGATCTTCCTGCGCAAATCCTCCACGTACCCCACCGAAGCGCTGGCCGCATAGGGGATCCGGTGCGCGGCGGCGATCTGGATCATATCCTTGCGGCGCGTTGATTTTCCGCCCGGCGTGGTGGTCGTCCACGCGCCCAGGTCGGTGGACCCGCTGCCCTGGATGCCCGTGTTCATGTAAGCCTCATTGTCGTAGCAGACGTAGAGAATGCGGTCCCCGCGCTCAAAGGCCCCTGACAGGGATTGCAGCCCGATATCCACCGTGCCGCCGTCCCCGGCGAAGCCCAGGACCGTGATGTCCGTCTTTCCCTGCGCCTCCAGCCCCGCCCGGATGCCCGCCGCATAGGCGGCGGTATTCTCCAGGTTTCCCTGGAATCCCGCGATCCGCAAGGCAGTGTCCTTGCCGAAGCCGGAGAAGAGCGCCGCGCACCCCGGCGGGATGACGATGATCGTCCTGGGGCCCAATTCGGCCAGGACGACTCTGATGGCCAGTTCCAGGCCGCAGCCCGCGCAGGTGCTGACGCCGTGCGCCACCAGCCCTTTGGCTTCTTTCTTGATCTCCAGCAGGCGTGTTTCAGGCATGGGCGCCCACCTCCCTGATGGTAAGTGCATCGTCACGGACATCCAGCCAGACAGGCTCATCGGGCCCGGCAACCGCCCCGGCCGCCACCCGTGCCTTATCCGCCCCCAGTGCCTTGTCCGCCGCCGGTGCCTTGTCCGCCCCCGGTGCCTTATCCGCTCCGAGGAGGAGGGCAAACGCCTTCTCCACCGAGGCGATGGTCAGATCCCGGCCGCCAAAGCCCGCAAAGAAGTCCATGACCGGCCGGTCGCCCATCAGCGCGGATCTCACCTCGGTCGCCACAGGACCCAGCCGGCCGCCAAGACCCGAACTCCGATCCAGAACGCCCACCACCGGGACACCCCACAGGGCTTTGCGGACCTCTTCCGCCGGGAACGGCCGGAAAGCGGTAATCTTGAGCATCCCGACCTTCTTGCCCGCGCTTCGCAGCTTGTCCACGGCAAATCTGGTGGTGCCGGCGGCGGATCCCATCGCCACAAGGACCGCTTCGGCGTCATCGCAACGGTACGCCTCCGTCAGGCTGTACGAACGGCCGAACTTCTCCTTAAACCCGGCAAACACCTCCGCCAGCACGGAGGGCGCTCGATCCATGGCCACCCTGCTCTGGTACTTCATCTCCGTGAATTCCGCCGGCGGCGTGAGATTATTGACAAATACCGGATTGTCCACATCCAGCACCAGATTCTTCGGCTCGTAAGGGGGCAGGAAAGCGTCAACCTCCTTCTGATCGGGCAGAGAAACAGGCTCGATGGCGTGCGACAGGAAGAAGCCGTCCAGGCCCACCATCACCGGCAACAGGACTCTCTCGTCCTCTCCCCAGCGGTACGCGCAGAGCAGCAGATCGAGGACCTCCTGGGCGTTTTGCGCATAAAGTTGCAGCCAGCCTGTGTCCCGGGCCGCCATCGTATCCTGGTGGTCGCACCAGAGGCTCCAGGGAGCCACCAACGCCCTGTTTACCACCGGCATGACGATGGGCAGCCGGAGGCCCGACGCCACGCCCAATACCTCGTACATCAAAGCCAGCCCCACCGACGAGGTGGCCGTACCGGCCCGGACGCCGGTAAGCTGCGCCCCTACCGCGCACGACATGGCGGTGTGTTCCGATTCAACCCTGACATACCTGGCGTCCAGCTCCCCCGAAGCCACATAAGAAGCGAGCTTCTCCGCGATCGGGCTCTGGGGCGTGATCGGGTAGGCGGAGATCACCTTCACCCTGGCTAGCCGCAGAGCCTCTGTGGCCGCTCCGTTTCCGTCGAGCATCACCCGCGTGGCCATCTACGCCTCACCCCTTTCCGGAACCATTTCAATACAGGTGCGGGGGCACACATTGGCGCAGATCCCGCATCCCTTGCAGTAATGGAAGTCTATCACGACCGGCCTTGATTTGTCCTTCACGTCCACCTCCATCACGTCCGCAGGGCAGTGCCTGGCGCAGATCCCGCAGTGGGTGCAACGCCCGTCGTCCACGCGGGGGCGGACAATCCGCCAAGTTCCAGTCGCGTCGCTGTTAAACACTATCGCACAAGGCCCCAGAAGATATCGCTTACCCGCGCCCAGGGAAGGGTTGGGCGGCGCACCGGCCATGGATGGCCAGGGAGCGCTACGACCGGGCTCTGGCCGCGCGCTGGTAGCAGGTACGGGCCGCTTCGGCATTCTTGTCACCGCCTTTGGCTCCAAAAGCTTCCTGGATCGCTTTAGAAATCGAATCGATGCTTACCACCTTTGTGGCTGCGAAAAGCCCGAGCATGGCCGAGTTGGGTACATCCCGGCCAATAGCCTCCAGGGCGACCTTTCGCGCATCGGCGTAGATGACCTGCCTGCCCTTGAGAACGCCAGGCGCCTCGGGGCTGTTCACGACGAAGACGGTGTCCGGCCGGGCGCCCCTGGTCACATCGACGCCCTTGTCGATGACCGAGAGATCAAAGACCATGACGTAGTCAGGCTCGTAGACAAACGATCTCACCAGAATGGGCGCATCGTCGGCCATCAGGTCGGCAAAGACCGGCGCTCCCCGCCTCTCATGGCCGTACGCCGGTATCGCCGTGGCAAACCTGCCTTCATGAATGGAGATGGCCGTCGCCAGGATCTTCGACGCCGTGACCACCCCCTGGCCGCCAAGTCCGTATGTTTTCACTTGTTGCATAGCTGGTTCTCCTTTGTCAGGCCGTGCCTGCCGACGAGCCGCTCCCTCTGCTCCCAAAGCTTCTCGGGTGCGACTTGCCAGTAGGCACTTCGCAAGGTTTAACCCCTTTTACTATCTCCATGCCTACGCCGCTCTCGCGCTTACTTCCCGAGCAGGAACATCACGCTCTGCGGCACATACGTGATGAAGAACAACGCGGCGATCATGGCCACGAGAAGCCACCCCACCTCCCGCGAGATCTTCTGGATCGTCGTCTCCCCCACGGTCGTGGCTGTGAACAGACATACGCCGAACGGCGGGGTCAAAAGGCCAATGGCCGTGTTCACCGTAACAATGATTCCGAAAAGAACCGGGTCGATGCCCAATTTCGTGATCACCGGCATGAAGAGCGGTACGGTAATGATCAGGATCGCGCTGGTCTCCATGAACGTCCCGGCGATGAGCAGGAGGATATTGATCAGGAAAAGAATGACCACCGGGCTGCTGGACAAGGACATGAAGGCCTCCACAATGTTTTGCGGAATCCGCTCAAAGGCCAGTACCCACGCAAAAAGCGACGCGTTGGCGATAATGAACATAATCTTGGCCGCCGTCCTGGCCGAGCCCAGGAAGATCTTTGGAACATCGGCCCACTTGAGGTCTTTATAGATAAACAGGCCGACGATCAAGGCGTAAACCACCGCCACCACCGCGGATTCCGTCGGAGTAAAGATACCCGCGAACACCCCGCCGATCAGGATCAGCGGAGCACCCAGCGCCCAGAGGGAGTCCTTGAAAGCCACCGCGACCTCCCGCGCGCGGATCGGCTCGTTCTCGCCCACCAGCCCCCTTTTGCGCGCTTTCAGGTACACAACCAGGATGAGCAGCAGGCCCATGATCACCCCCGCCGGGATCCCGGCCAGGTACAGGTCGGCAATGGAGGTACCGGTCAGCACACCGTAGATCACAAACGAGATGCTCGGCGGGATGATCACGCCTATCGGGCTGGCCGCAGCCACAATCGCGCTGGCGAAGCCCCGGCCGTAACCGCGTTCCACCATGGCGGGGATCATGATGGATCCCAGAGCCGCCGCGGTGGCCACCCCGCTGCCGGAGATGGCCGCAAAGAACATGCATCCCAGGACGGTTACTATGCCGAGCCCGCCGGTCACGTTGTGAATGACCGAATTGGCGAGCCTGACCAGGCGCTTGGCGATTCCTCCCGAATTCATCAGGTCGCCCGCCAGGATAAAGAATGGGATGGCCAGAAGCGCCGCCACATCCACCCCCGTGAAAAGCCTCTGGACAGTGATCATGGGAGGGGTCCCCTGGACAAAGATATACAGCAGGGACGCCAGACCCACGGTAAAGGCCACGGGAACGCCGAGCACAAGCATCAGCGCCGCACTTACAAAGAACGCTGTTACCAAAATGTCAGACCTCCTTCTTCAGCCCCTGCCCCGTCCATCGGGAAAAGACGTGAATGATCATCACCGCGGCGGAAACCGGCATTGCCGCGTAGGCATAAGACATGGCCAGCCCTATGTTGGGCGAAGTCTGCATGGAAACCACTTTGACCACTTGCCAGCCAATATAAACGACCACCACCGAATAAACAACCGCGAGCGCATCTTGCAGCAACCGGAGCCACCTGCGGAACCTCTCCGGCAGGACCTCCTCCAGCGCCGTGACGCTGATCTGTCCCCCTTCATAGGTGGCAATAGCTGCCCCGATAAAGACCATCCAAACCATCAGATAGCGGGATAACTCCTCCGCCCAGACGATACCCGAATGCAGTACGTCGCGGGCAAACACCTGGGCGAACATGGCGGCGGTCATCACCATCAGCGCCACGGTCACAAAGACGAGGGACGCTTTGTTGATCGCTTCGCTGATTCTGGCGCTGATTCCGGCGCCGGGCCTGGAACCCTGGCTCTGGCTCATATCAATCACCTCCAAGCAAATGGCCGCTCTCGACCCTCCGTGG
>JBLNCV010000232.1:0-5845 GCA_050260975.1 Syntrophothermus sp.
ATCCTTATGGGAGGTGTTGACAAATTTACCAAGGGCAACAATCGATTCTGTTACAGGAGCAACCGCCTGAACCGTGATCTTCGTCTTCGGCTCTTTGGGCAGAACATAATTGCCTGATACAACCGTCCCATCCTCATCCGTCCAACCATAAGCCGTGTTTGTGATTCCGCTGTGGTCGCCATCTTTGGCGTACTCGACCTTGGCGTTCACAGCCAGACCCTTGTTCGTGTTCCAGTCATCACCAAAGATATCGGCGAATGCCGGTTCGTCTTCAGTGGCGCTGGTACGATAGGTAGCGGACAACGAAAGGGTGGTCTCGTCGAGAGTCGGAGACAGTTTAATCCGATCAGAATTCTGCTTGGTGAGCACTTTCTGCTCATCGATCCTGTCGTTCTGGCCGGCCTCGCCAACTACCTGAATGTTGCCCAACTCGTAGGTGCCCTTGACGGAATAACCTTTCTTGTTCTTGAAGGCATTCTTGTCGTCATTGTAGTACTTGCCTTCGACAGACAGGCCTTCTACGCCAAATCCGGCGAATTTCGCGCTGGCATAGTAGGCAGCGTTATTCTCCTTGAAACCGGTATTCTGGCCGTACTCGGCTTTAATTGTGGCCGGTCCGACTGCAACCGTGCCAAAACCGATGTACTTGGTGCCCGCACCCTGGCCGCCAGCGGTATTGGCGATGAAACCAACGGAATTGGAGCCAAACGGCACCTCACCGCGCAGGGTGACGGTGCCATCGAGCTGCAAACCAGCCTTGAAGCCAAGCTCCTCTTTGACCAGGTCGGTGGTCTCCACGCGGAACTTGCCGTCGCCGCCCAGCCGGTTGTCGGTCCCCATGGCGCCGAAGAGATCCGCCAGGTCAGCAGCCAGTTCCTGGTCGTCGTGCTTCCAGGCATAACCGGCAACGTAACCACCGGTGACCGACAACTTGTACTGGTCGATCTTCAAAGTGGGAACCGCCGTATTGAGCAATTTGCCATAAGTGTCCGCCGTGGGATCTTGACCTGTAGCAATGTCGTTCCCAGCGGAATTGAGTGTAAAGTCTTTTACGGTTGCGTTCTTCAGGACGACATCCAATCCCCAGACGTTCTCCTCGGCGGCGCTGAGGGTCAGCTTGAAGCTGTCGCCGTAAGTGTTGGACAGGTAATTCTGGAGATTGATCTCGCTGCTGGCCTCGAATTGGCCGCCGAAAGTCGGCGCGGCGAATGACACGCTGCTCAGCGCGAAGACCATGACTAGCGTCAGGATAGCCAGTTTCTTCATTCTTGTAATTCCCCCCTGATTATTATGTCTTGCGTGTATGGAGCCCGCATCAATCACGGCGCAGGGTTCGCCGGGTGAGTTGCCTTGTTTCCTGCCTGGCGCTGCCCTTTCCCTGATTGACCGGTGAACCACCTACCGCCCCTCGCCATCACGGTTAACAGGGGGTGCACCTCCTTTCCACCGCAGATTGGCCGAGCGATAAGACTTTTGACCATCACGGTCTTACGATTACGCCAGTTTTACCTATTACTGGCACACTTTATATTTCTCCAGAACAAAAGAAAATCCTTCCCGTCTGTGAAGGATTTTCCATAAATTATATCCGGATCGCACTTTATTTATTTGCATCTCAAGAGAGAAGCGGCGCAAAACCCCATCACACCGGCGATGTCCAGCCTGACCGCCTCCCCCGGCGGATGGCCAGGGGAGGACGCAAAATCTCCGCATAGACAAACCCCCGGACAATATCCTGCGTGCTGGCCGGCCACAGCCCTTTGTCTTGCTTTCCGGCTGCTGTCTCAGCGGCACGCTGGCCGGGACGCTGTGTCTCGCCAGAGACCTGCTGCGTCTGCTGCGTCGCGGCCCTGGCAGGCATATCTGAGGCTGGCCTTGCCGGGGGCGTCACTTCATCATCCCAGGAGATCTCCCGGGCGCCATCGTCGCGGATCGCCTGATCCCAGGCGAGTTCCTCCTCTTTCCATTCGCCCGGGACATCCCCCATGCTTGCGGCGCCGACCTCCCGAACTTCAAACGGCCTGGCCGGCTCTCTTCCCGGCAAGCCTTTGCCCGGTTCGAAAGCATCCGGTCCTTCCAGGCTTACGCCCTCGGGATCGGAGGGATCCTCCGGCCAGTCGGTGCTGAAGTCGCCTTCCAGCGTTGTCCCCTCGGTCTCCTCTCCGCCATATTCCTGATCCAGGAGGCCGCCACGCCCCGTCACATCCACTGTATCGCCCATTGTGCCGCCCAGCATCCTGCTTGCCGTGTTATCAGCCGTTTTCCCCGCCGGTTCCGCCGGGGCGGGCGCAGGATACGGCCTGGCATCCACCGGGCGGCGCTCGTAGGGCTGCCTGAGTATGGGTGGCCGCTTATTACCCTTTTTGAACATCCCGGCAAACGCCGCACCGATTGCATAGATCAGCAAGGCAATCAAAAGATCGCTCAAGGAATCACCCCTTTCACGCCGGCCTATCGAGCGGGCATGGCCGTGGTTTGCAAGCCATAGCTTACAAGGTCTATCTTAGAGGTTTATGGTTTACTTCTTCTCTTCCGTATCCACGGGTTCCGTGGCGCCCTGGCCCGCCCTGGAGATGGCCTCGCGCATCTGAGTGTCCGCCAGGATGTTGCGCATGTTGTAGTAGTCCATCACGCCGAGCTTGCCCTCGCGCAGCGCGGCCGCCATGGCGCGCGGCACCTCCGCCTCGGCCTCCACCACCCTGGCCCGCATCTCCTGGACCTGCGCCTTCATCTCCTGCTCTCTGGCCAAAGCCGCGAACCTCCGCTCGGCCGCCTTGGCCTGAGCGATGTTCTTGTCCGCCTCCGCCTGATCCATCTGCAACCGGGCGCCGATGTTCCGCCCCACATCCACGTCGGCGATGTCGATGGAGAGAATCTCAAAGGCCGTACCCGCGTCCAGCCCCTTGTCCAGCACCGTGCGCGAGATCCGGTCGGGATTCTCCAGGACCTCCTTGTGCGAGGCCGCCGAACCTACGGTGGTGACAATACCCTCCCCGATGCGCGCGATGATCGTCGCCTCGCCGGCGCCGCCCACCAGCCGGTCGATATTGGCCCGCACCGTGACCCGCGCCTTGGCCTTGAGTTCGATCCCATTCTGGGCCACCGCGGCCACGATAGGCGTCTCAATTACCTTCGGATTCACGCTCATCTGCACGGCCTCCAGCACGTTGCGCCCGGCAAGGTCAATGGCCGCCGCCCGCTCAAATGAGAGGGCGATCTCCGCGCGATGGGCCGCAATCAGCGCGTCCACCACCCGGTCCACGTTGCCACCGGCGAGATAGTGCGCCTCAAGCTTGTCGACACTCACGCTCAGACCGGCTTTGACAGCCTTGATGAGCGGAAGCACAATCTTGAAAGGCGGCACGCGCCGCAGGCGCATTCCAACCAGGGTGATAATCCGTACATGCACCCCCGCCGCCAGCGCGGAGACCCACAGCCCGACCGGAATGAAGTTCAAGAGGATGATGAAAAACAGCGCCAGAAGGATTATGGGAAACCAGATTGCCAGTGCCAATTCCACAGTTCCAACCTCCCCTTAATTTTTAACTCATTCACCACATGATCAACGTCATCCGCGCCAAACCCGTTCCACCGGTTAAAGACATCCTTGTCAGGCCTGTTCCACCCGGCGGACCACGACCCGGCTCCCTTCCACCTTCACCACCCGGACCAGGCTGTCGGACGGGATGAACTCCCCTTCGGTCACCACATCCAGCCGCCGTCCGTCGATCTCCACCGTTCCGGCCGGCCGCAGGATGGTCAAAGCTCTCCCCACCTTGCCCACCACATCCGCCTGCTCAGGAGGCGCCACATAACCAAGCTCGCGCTCCTGGCGGGTGTTGAGGATCAGGCGGTCCCAGGCGCTGGTGCGTTTAAGGTATTTGAAGCCGAAGAACCCAAAGATCCCCGTGCTCGCCGATGCAACCAGGATCGCCGTCAGCGCCTCCGTGGAACTCGAAAAGCTCAGGTAGATGCTGGCCACCACCGCCGCGATCCCGGCCACGCCAGCCACCCCGAAGCCCGGGATCACGAAGATCTCCAGAAAGACCAGGGCCAGGCCAAGCAAGAAGAGCAAGATTACCTCCAACCCGGCCAGCCCGGCGATCAACCGGCCCCCGAAGAAGAGCCCCAGGGCAATCAGGCCGATCGTCCCCGGCAGGCCCCAGCCGGCCACAAAAACCTCGATCAATAGCCCGATGAATCCCACCGCCAGCAAGATCGAACTCACCGCGGGGTCCGTCAAAAACCGCGCCAGTCGCTCCGCCGGCGACATGGCGGTCTCCACCACCGTGGCGTTCTGGTAGCCGTACAGCCGCAACACCTCGCCCCGGCTGGACGCCACCTGGTCGATGAAGTTCAACTCTCTGGCTTTCGTGGCGGTGAGGGTGAGAAGCTTACCCCTTTCCACCACTCCTGGTATCTCGATATCCTTATCCACCATGGCCGCCGCGATCTGTGGATCCCGCCCGCGGCTCTCGGCAGTGGCCGCGAACTCCGTCCGGAAGGCGGAGCTATACTTCTCATCCACCGGCTTGCCGTCCGCGGTTCGGACCTCCGCCGCGCCGATGCTGCTGCCGGGAGCCATCGCGATATGCTCCCCGGCCAGAGTGATCAAGGCTCCCGCCGACCAGGCCCTCTCTTTCACAAAAGAGAAGACCGGCGCCTTGCTTGCCAGCAAAGCGTCCTTGATCTCTACGGCGGCGTCGACCCGCCCTCCGAAGGTCCCCACCTCGATCAAGACCGCCACCCGCCGGCCGTTCGCCGCATCCTTTTCGGCCATACGCAACACCCGTTTTACATAACTGGCCAGCCCCGGTTCAATGGTGCCGTTGATGGGGATGACATACACCTTTTCCCCAATGGCTGCTGCTTTTTCTTCCGTGCCAGCAGCTTTCTGTTCCGCGGCGGCGACAACCGCGGCAGCCGCGCCCGGCGCCCCGGCCGGCCCGTCCAGGCCGGGCAACAAAGGCAAAAGGAACAACGTCGCCATCAAAATGGCCCAGACCCTCCGCATCGTTGCCGCCAAGACCTTCCGCATCATGGACACCCTCCTTTCAGCGAAAATGCCCGATACCATTTCGGATATCGAGCATTCGGCATGCGTGCTAAAGAAGACTTTTCGGACACATTTTTGCGATACAAATAGAGGGATACGGCGATCTAGCGCAATTTTCGCTTCCGGGCTGCTTCAGACTTCTTCTTCCGGCGCACACTTGGCTTTTCGTAGTGCTCCCGCTTTCTGATCTCGCTTAAAACCCCGGAACGCTGGCACTGCTTCTTGAATCTCCGTAGTGCGCTATCAAGGGACTCGTTCTTGCCGATCCTGACCTCCGACACCGATCTCCCTCCCTCCACTGCCCATCTCAACTGCAATGTTTGCTGAAAAGAGTGTTGCGATTGAGCAAATACGTGACACATGCCTATTATACTATATCCTGCTGAATTATGTCAACAATCTGCCGGTAATCACCTGGAAACCAACGGCGATCAACAAGGATTGATCAATCTCAGCCCGGCGGCCAACCGAATCTCCGCCCGCCCAACAGGTGAAAATGGATATGAAAAACCGTCTGGCCCGCTGCCTCCCGGCAGTTGGCCACCACCCGGTACCCCACCTGCTCAATCCCAAACTGTTCAGCCAGCTTCCCGGCCGTCAGGAAGATCCGGCCGACCAGCCCCTGGTGCTTCTCCTGGAGATCGCTAATCGTGGGAATGTGTTCCCGCGGGACGATCAATACGTGCACCGGCGCCTGGGGGTTTATATCGCGAAAGGCTACCACTTGATCATCCTGGTGGACCACGTCCGCTTTAATCTCGCCCCTGGCAATCTTGCAAAAAAGGCAAC
>JBLNCV010000233.1:0-3751 GCA_050260975.1 Syntrophothermus sp.
CAGGGCGGAGTACGTCCACACCCTGAATGGCTCGGGCCTGGCCGTGGGAAGGACCTTTGCGGCGATCCTTGAGAACTACCAGCAAGCCGACGGAACGGTGGTGGTGCCGGAGGTCTTGCGCCCGTACATGGGCGGGGTGGAACGTATTGGCCGTTAGGTGCCGTGGCTTGACCTCCGGCGGAGTTGCAGACTGCGAATCGGGAGGTCGCATCGCCCGCTGACAGCTGACAACGGAATTCCGGCGATATTGACAATCGGCGGATATTGTGGTATACTGTCAAATGTGTCGGATAAAGCCGTGCCGGATGAAACGACGGAAAGCGGCTGTCGGCAATCTTAGCCGCCTGCGGTCATCCGTTGGAGGGGTGTCCGAGCGGTTTATGGAGCTGGTCTTGAAAACCAGTGACTTCGAAAGGAGCCGTGGGTTCGAATCCCACCCCCTCCGCCATAATTGCAAACGACATCTTGCGATCCTCGCGCCAGACAGGCGGGGACAAGGATGTACCATCATATCAACCCTGCGGAGAGATACCCAAGCAGGTTGAAGGGGACGGTTTGCTAAACCGTTAGTAGGACCTAAATCCTAGCGCGGGTTCGAATCCCGCTCTCTCCGCCATTAAGCGCCCGTAGCTCAGCCCGGATAGAGTTACAGACTACGAATCTGGAGGTCGCAGGTTCAAATCCTGCCGGGCGCGCCAGAATTCAAGCGGGTTTTGGGGATCGCCCAAGACCCGATTTTTATGCAGTTCCAAATGGATTCCAAAACTACATCTGTTTCATCTGCTGTAGGGTTTTCTTTGCTGTGTTATTCGTGCGGTGCCAGTTCCATTCTTCATAACTTCTTCATCCTGCCTTCATAAGTTTTTCAAGGTTATGGATTAGAATGGCCTTAGAAACTCAAGGAGGTGTCCAAATGAAGAAAAAGATTACTGTAGCCGTGGTTGTTGCGTTGATGTTGGCCCTGTCGGTGCCGGTGGCCTTTGCGGCGCTGAGCCCCGCTCAGGAGAAGGAGCTCAAAACGCTCTACATCCAGCAGTTTGACCTCCAGAAGCAGATGATTCAGAAAAGAGTCGAGTTCGGCTGGATTACCCAGCAGCAGGCTGACTGGATGATCAAGAATTTGGAAGCCAGGAAGGAATATCTTGATAAGAACGGCTTCGACGGCCAGTACGGCCCCGGCTACGGTCCGGGCTTCGGCCCCGGCGGATTTGGTTGCGGTGGCCGCGGCGGCTTCGGTCCCGGCCCGGCTTACGGCCGTGGCATGATGGGTGGCGGCTGGGGCTGGTAAGCCTTACAGCAGGTCACACTCTGGCCGTGGTGCTTGCCGATCTGGCTAACAAGCCGGCTGCTTCAGCCCGCTTGTTTCTTCTCTTCATGTGGAGTTCTCCGCCAGATTATCCACCAAACCGATGTTGGCAGCGATTCGTCCATTGGAGATGGTGATTAGATGATTTTGCTGCAAGGCGGCCAGGTCGCGTAAAAGCGTCTTGGTTCCTTTATATCCCTTGTAGATCATATCGGCGATATAATGCCGTTTCAATTTAAACTCCTCTAATGGGATCTCGGCCTTCTCCAAAGTGAGGTATTCCAACAATCCGCGCATCCGCCAGTTGATCTCATCACCGGCAAACAACGCATTGACGTAGTCTCTGAAGATGACCTGGCAGACAAAGGAAAGAATCTGATCCTGGACCTTTTGGAGTTCGTCTACAAAGCCTTCCAGGGAAAACTTGACAAAGTCCTGGAGTCGGCCGTCTTCCTCGAAACGTGCCTTCTGAAGTTCTTCAATGTAACGCTGCCGGTTTCGATAATAAAAGTTGGCCAGGGAGTAGAATTCCCGCACATTATATCCGCCGCTGTACAGGATGTAGGCTTCCAGCGCCCGGGAAGTCCTGCCGTTTCCATCCCCGAACGGGTGGATGGAAATGAGGTAAAAATGGGCAAGGATGGCTCTGATCAGGGGCCGGTAACCTTCGCGTGCTTCCCTGCTGTTTATAAATTGAAGAAAAGTTTGCATCAGCCTAGGAACATCGTTTGGATCGGGTGCCCGGTACTCGCCCGCGGTCACCGCATGGCTGCGATAACGCCCCGGGATATTGTGGGGATAATTGCAGCTTTCTGTGGTAAGTACGTGCAGATGGCGAATCAAGTCTTCGGTGATCAAGTCGTCCGGGTGTGTCTTCGTCCAGGCATGGATAAAGTCCAGAACTTTTTTGGCATTGACTACTTCTTGCTCCTCAAGCGACAACGAGCGTTCCTTCCGCTTCTTCCTTGCTTCCGCGTCTGCCGGCTCGGCGCTGACGCTAAGCCCGGTTATTTCACGGATTTCGGCTTCCGACAAGGTGTTGCCTTCGATACCGGTAGTGCCTTTGATTTGCCTGACAATGTTCAACCGGTCGATTTCCCGACGGACTCCCGGTGGGATGGGTATTTTGAGGACGGAAAGGCGGTAGGATTCAACCTGTACATATAAACCCCAGAGCGCACGGTCGTTGAGATCTATTCTGGGGTCAAAGTTTATATCCCAGGATTTCATTTTGAGGCCCCCAAAGTCCCAAAAATATCTTGATGATTCTGGGCATATTATATACCATTTATGCTGGTTATATCAATATGGATGATAAAATCTGTCAAATATTTGTCTAAGTATTTGTCCTTACACATAAACTTACATCGCGGTTGGAAGATATCGACAGCGCTCTCCGGGAGGAATGTACGATTGGATAGCGAAACGATGCAGAGAGAATCTTCTTTGTTAAGGAGGGGCGGGCCATGAGCCAAAATGCTGGCATGGCCAGAGAGCCGGTGCAGGCGCCAAAAGCGATCATCCATGTCTTTGCGGATTCCGTGCAGGATAGAAAATCCTGCATGGGTGGCTGAGGGCGGCCCGTATTATCTCAGGCTGAGATAACACATTCACTGGCAGCGCGCCTGAAACGGCGATATGGTAAGGATGTCGAAGTAAGATATGTGGACATTCGCAAACCCGAGGTAGCAAACTTTCCCCAGGTTGTGGAGGGATTGAAGAGTCAGAAGTACCTCTTGCCCTTTGTAACCTTGAACGGGAAATTGAAGTGGCTGGGGGGCATCTACCCGGCGCGCATCGAGAAGGCGATTGAGGAACTTGGCGTCCAGCCGAGGAAGCCATCCGGCCTGGAGAAGCTGGCCTGGCGCCTGGCGGATTTATTCGGGTACTGAGTCCTTGCTTCTTTTACGGTGGCACAGGGGATAAGTCAACGAATGAAGCGACGGCAAATGACCGTGGGATTGCGTCAGACTACCCGGCTGGTGGGCCTTTACAATTTGCTCGATCTGTGTTATAATATTTTCTGCCATGTGGCCCCGTAGCTCAGAGGATAGAGCAGCGGTTTCCTAAACCGCGTGTCGCACGTTCGATTCGTGTCGGGGCCACCAGCTATAACCAATAATACAATAGGTTTTGAGAGAACGGGGAGTTTTAGTGACTCCCCGTTTTGCTAATCTTTTGCTAATCCATTTTCGGAATGCCCATCCGGCCTATTTTCTTCCGGGGTATCCTTTAGGGTGCCCTTTTTAAAAGGATTTGGTGTTGTTCGCCCTGGCGCCTAGAACATGCAAATGGGGGGCTTGCCGCCCCCCATTTGCCTCGTGCTTGTGCGCCCGGCACGGGCGCGCGACTAGCAGGTGAAAGACCTGTACGGAGGTTGGCTGCACCAACCGTTAGCCAAAGGCAAGGGTGTCCGTCGCGAGGCGGAATCTGAAGGAAGCCGGA
>JBLNCV010000234.1:0-8318 GCA_050260975.1 Syntrophothermus sp.
GCCGGGGGACTGCCCACCGCAGCGGTCATCGACATGTTCACCAGCGGGGATGTCAAGCTCCTCTCGCTGAGCGATGCGGAGATTAACGCTCTGATCAAAAAGTATCCGTGGTATTTTAAATTCACCATCCCGAAGGGCACCTATAAGGGTCAGGACCAGGACGTCCAGACCGTGGCCGTGGCGAACGTGCTCATTGTGCGCGAAGATTTGCCCGAGGATCTGGTCTATAACCTCGTCAAGGCGCTTTATGACCACCGGGATGTTCTCATTAACGCCCATAAGGCCGCGGAGGACTTCAAGCTGGAGGATGGCTTGAAGGGGATCACCGGCGTGGTCGACCTCCATCCGGGCGCCGCCAGGTTCTTCAAGGAAAAAGGGGTTCTGAAATAAATGTCCGAAGACCTTCCCAAACCCGAGATTCTCAACGATAGTCAGGTGGATGAACTAATCCGGGAGCACGACGCGGAGAGCCGTTTCCGGAAGTTGGCGGGAACGATGGGCGTAATCGTTGCCGCCATTGCCATCAGCCTCTCACTCTTCCAGTTATACACCGCCTTACGGCCGCTGGAGTCCATCAAACAGCGTTCCGTCCACCTGACCTTCATCCTTGTGCTCGCGTTTTTGCTGTACCCGTCGCGGAAGCACGCTCCAAAGAAGCGGCCGTCGGTTCTGGATTGGTTGCTGGCTGCCGCGTCGGCTGGCTCGGTGGGTTACATCTTCTTATTTTGGAACAAGGTTGTGGAGCGCAACGGCTGGCTCCTCCCATATGAATACTTCATCGGGACTATCGGGATCCTGCTCGTCCTCGAAGCGGCCCGGCGGGTTTTGGGCAAGGAACTGCTGATCATGGCCGTCGTCTTTCTCGGCTATGCGTACTTCGGGAGGTATTTTCCCGGCGTCTTCCAGCACCGCGGGTACACGCTGGCGCGCATCATCGAGCACATGTATTTCACCACGGAAGGCCTTTTTGGGATCACCCTCGGGGTGTCCGCGACTTACATGTTCCTGTTTATCCTCATGGGCTCGTTCCTCAGTGGCACTGGTCTGACCCGGCTGATCAACGACGGCGCCATGGCGCTTGCCGGCCGGTCTCCGGGCGGCCCTGCCAAGGTGGCGGTAATCGCTACCGGTGCGATGGGGATGATTAACGGCTCCGCCGTGGCCAACGCGGCTTCTACCGGTGCGTTCACCATTCCGCTGATGAAAAGGGTGGGCTACCGGCCGGAATTTGCCGCGGCAGTGGAGGGCTCTGGCTCCGTCGGCGGGCAGATCATGCCTCCGGTCATGGGGGCGGCGGCTTTTCTGATCGCGGAGTTTCTGCGGCTGGACTACGGCCGGATCGTTCTGGCCGCGTTTATTCCCGCCGTGCTCTATTACCTGTCGGTCTGGCTCATGGTGCACCTGGAGGCGCTCAAAACCGGACTGAAGGGCCTGCCCCCGGAACAACTGCCCAATCTATGGGCTGTTCTCAAAGAACGCGGGCATATGCTCGCTCCCGTGATTCTCATGGTTTACTTGCTTTTGACCAACTATACGCCCATGGTCGCCGGCCTGGCGGCGATCATTGCCACGGTGGCCTTCTCCTGGCTTCGGCCCCAGACCCGCATGACCTTTCGTGGCCTTCTGAAAGCCCTGGAGGATGGGGCCCGCGGGGCGGTGGGCGTGGCTATCGCCACGGCGGTGGTGGGCTTTGTGGTGGGGACCGCGTCGCTTACCAGTCTCGGCCTTAACCTGGGCAACAGCATTGTGAAGCTGTCCGGGGACAACATCTATCTGGCTTTATTCCTCACGATGATTACTTCGATCATCGTTGGCACAGGCGTGCCGACCACCGCCACCTACATCATAGTCGCCACTGTGGCTGCGCCGGCCTTGACCAAAATGGGCATTCCACCTCTGGCGGCCCACCTCTTTGTGTTCTACTACGGGGCTATGGCCGACGTCACGCCGCCGACCGCTCTGGCGCCGTACACGGCCGCGGGCATTGCCCGATCAGATCCGGCCAGAACCACCTGGATTGCCTGGAGACTAAGCCTGGCCGGGTTCATCGTGCCTTTCTATTTTGCGGTTTCACCGGTTCTGCTCCTCGGAGTGGGCCAGTTTCACTGGATGACCACGTTGATCGGCATCGTTACGGCCTTGATCGGTACTGTCGCCCTGGCGTGCGGCCTGCAAGGCTATATGTTCCGGGAGATCGGGATGGTGGAGCGGGGGCTACTGCTCCTCTCATCTCTTTTGCTAATCTCTCCCGGGCTGGGGGCTTCGGGTGCGGGACTTGTGATCCTGGCGACGGTGGCGGCCTGGCAGAGGTTCGGTTTGCGGAAGAGCCTGGGAGTTGGGGCTTAGTAACTCATATTTTGCCACTTCGGCATAGCTTATTACTAACTAACCAAATTAGAAATTTGAGGAGGGATTAAATGGCTAGCGTGTCTCTGGATGGGATCCGGAAAACCCGGTGTTTTGGGCTACAGAAGGGAAAAGGATTGCCAACCGAAATTTGTGGATCTCGATCTCGTCATTGCTTTTATCCTTTGCGGTCTGGCAGATCTGGTCCGCGGTGGCGGTTAACCTGAACAGTGTGGGGTTTCATTTTACAACCGAGCAGTTGTTTACGCTGGCGGCGTTGCCGGGACTGACCGGCGCGACGTTGCGGATCTTTTACGCTTTTGTGGTTCCGGTCTTCGGTGGGCGCAACTGGACTGTAATCAGCACCGCGGTGCTCTTGCTTCCTACAATAGGGATTGGAATGGCGGTTCAGGATCCCACCACTTCATTCCTCAAGATGGCGGTTCTGGCGGCGTTATGCGGTTTCGGCGGGGGAAACTTCGCATCCTCGATGGCCAATATCAGCTTCTTCTTCCCTAAGCAGATCAAGGGCACTGCTCTGGGGTTGAACGCCGGTCTTGGCAACCTTGGGGTAAGTATTACCCAGTTTCTGGTCCCGGTGGTAATTACCGCGGGCATCTTTGGCGTATTCGGCGGCGATTCGCAGGTTGTGGCCGAAGGGGGCGCCACAAAAGAAATATGGCTGCAAAATGCCGCGTATATTTGGGTGATCCCCATTATCCTGACGACGGTTGCCGCCATGTTTGGCATGAATAACCTGCCGACCGTCCAGGCATCGGTGAGGGAACAACTGGTGATCTTTAAACGGAAACATACCTGGCTGATGATCTGGTTGTACACGATGTGCTTCGGGTCGTTCATTGGCTACGCGGCGGCGTTTCCGTTGCTTATCAAATCGCAGTTTTCGGGGGTCAACCCTTTGCAATTCGCATTTCTCGGCCCTCTGGTCGGGGCGCTGGCCCGGCCTTTTGGTGGTTGGCTGGCGGACAGGGTCGGCGGCGCCAGGGTCACCTTTTGGGACATCGTCGCCATGATCGGGGCGACGCTGGGGGTGATCTTCTTCATGCAGGCGGGCAATTTTCTGGGGTTTTTCCTGATGTTCATGATCTTATTTATTGCCGCCGGCGTTGCCAACGGATCCACGTTTCGGATGGTGCCGGTCATCTTTAACCCCAGGGAAGCGGCGCCGGTGCTCGGTTTTATCGCCGCCATCGCCGCTTATGGCGCGTACTTCATCCCCAAAGCCTTTAGTTGGGCGATCCAGGGCACGGGCTCTCCTTATCCCGCTCTATATGCTTTCATCGCCTATTACGCGATCAGTCTCTGGATCACCTGGTACTGGTATGCGCGCAAAAATGCGGAGATCAAGTGCTGACCATGCCGGATGCTGCTGAAGAGATGGAGGTGAAGGGATGGATGAGCATCAGAAGGGGAGTGCTTTTTGCAACATTCCTGGCTGGCTGGCTGATCGTTAGTTTTACCGTTGGAATTGGCGATTCGCTGGGGGCGGCGCCGCTTTCACCGCTTGCCACGCAAGGGCGGGACATCTTCGAGCAGAAGTGTGCGGCCTGCCATGCCAGGGGCGGCCAGGGAGCAGCGGAAGATTTGCAAGGGATCACCACCCGGCGGGAAAGGGGCTGGCTGGCACGCTTCATCTCCGCGCCGGAGAAGTTGCGCTCAAGCGGCGATCCTGTCGCCGGCCGGCTGCCTCCGATGCCTGATATGGGCCGGCCGCTGGCAGCACGACCGGGTGGTTCGCAGCACCCACGGTGTCAACTGCACCGGCAGCTGCTCCTGGGAGGTCTTTGTAAAGGATGGCATCGTCACCTGGGAGATGCCTCAGACCGATTATCCCTGCCTGGATGGCGGCCTGCCCGCTTACGAGCCGCGCGGTTGCGCGCGGGGAAACTCTTTCTCCTGGTATCTCTACAGCCCGCTCCGCGTGAAATATCCCTACATCCGCGGTGTGTTGCTTGACTTGTGGCGCCGGGCGAAAAGCCTGCATGCCGACCCGGTTGAGGCGTGGGCCTTCATCGTTGAAGACGAGTCCGGCCGTCAGAGTTACCAGCAGGCGCGGGGGAAGGGGGGGGCTCCGGCGGATCAGCTGGGAAGAGGCACTGGAGATTGTGGCGGCTTCCACCATTTACACGATCAAGAAGTACGGGCCGGACCGGGTGATCGGCTTTTCCCCCATCCCTGCCATGTCCATGGTGAGTTTTGCCGGAGGCTCCCGCTTTTTGCAGCTTCTGGGTGGAGTAAACTTGAGTTTCTACGACTGGTACTGCGATCTGCCCAACGCTTCCCCGAGGTCTGGGGAGAACAGACGGATGTGGCGGAGAGTGCGGACTGGTTCAACAGCAAGTATATTGTGGCCATGGGTTCCAACGTCAGTCTGACCCGTACTCCGGATTTCCATTTCGTGGCGGAGGCGCGGCACAACGGCGCCAAGCTGGTGGTCCTGTCGCCGGATTTCAGCCAGGTCTCCCGATATGCTGACTGGTGGATCCCGGCTCATGCCGGACAGGACGGCACCTTCTGGATGGCGGTGAACCACGTGATATTGCAGGAGTTCCATGCCGACCGCCCGACGCCATACTTTCTCGATTATCTCCGGCGCTACACGGACGCGCCCTTTCTGGTCACGCTGGAAAAGCAGGATGATGGGTATGCGGCCGGACGGCTGCTGCGGGCTGGGCGGCTGGCGCGCTATCGGGAGGTGGAGAACGGAGAATGGAAGTTCCTGGTCCTGGATAAGACCACCGGGGAGCCCCGCATGCCCCAGGGCAGCCTCGGCTTCCGCTGGCAAAAGGCGAAGGGGCAGTGGAACCTCAAGATGCAGGACGGTCTGGATGGTTTGGAGCTCGATCCGCTGCTCACCTTCCGGGAGGAGCACGACGCGGTTCTGCCGGTCGGCTTTGTCGACTTTGCCGGTAAACGGTCTTTCCAGCGGGGCGTGCCCGTCAGGTACATCGAGACGGATGCGGGCCGCCTTCCGGTAACGACCATCTACGACCTACTCATGGCGCAGTTCGGGGTGGGTCGCGGCCTGCCGGGAGAATATCCCAGGAGCTACGACGACGAAGAGGCGCCGTACACCCCGGCCTGGCAGGAGAAGTTCACCGGAATCGGCCGCCAGACGGTCTTGCAGTTTGCCCGGGAATGGGCTTTGCTGCTGGTAGTGCGGGGATACCCGGAGAAATAGGGAGGAATAGGCATGGCGGACATGATCCTTTTTGTGATCTTTCCTTACGTGGCTGTGGCGCTGGCGGCGGCCGCGGGCCTGTATCGCTACTTTAACGAGCGCTTCTCCTTTTCCAGCCTGTCTTCGCAATTTCTGGAGAAGCGCCGGCTATTCTGGGGGTCTGTCCCCTGGCATTTCGGCATAGGGTTTATTCTCCTGGCCCACTTGCTGGCGGCCCTCTTTCCCGGCCCCTGGGCCAGCCTGATTGGTGCGCCGGAACGCCTCTATGTCCTGGAGATCACCGGGTTGGCTTTAGGGCTGTTCACGGTGGTGGGAATCGGGCTTTTGATCTCGCGAAGGCTTGCAAACCCGCGGATCCGCGCCATTACCTCGGTGATGGACTGGGTATTGCTGGCCGTGCTTCTGTTGCAGGTGCTGGCCGGTGTATACACCGCGCTGGCCTATCGCTGGGGTCTGGCCTGGTACGTTCAACTGGCGGCGCCTTACCTCTGGTCGCTGCTGAAGCTTGCCCCCCAGGCCCAGTACCTGGCCAACCTGCCGCTGGTCGCCAAGATTCACATCTTTAACGCCTGGGTGCTGGTGGCCCTCTTCCCCTTTACCCGGTTGGTGCACATGCTATCGCTGCCGCTGGGCTATCTGATCCGGCCGTACCAGATGGTGGTCTGGCATCGTAAAAACCGCCCCGAGCCAGCCGCGCCAGTAAACCAGAGCAAGAGCATAAACCGGGGAAAAAGCACGGGAATAGGGGTGTCAGGCTAGAACTACCGCCAAATGCGGATATTTACCCTCGCATGGGCGGTTAGGATGTGGCTTGCGTAAATCAGGCCGTAGTGCGAGCAATTAGCGCCGTTGTGGGCGTCCCGGTGCTGATCGCCGATCTTAACTGCCGGCGTATCGCCGGTACCGACCGGTGGGAAAACCGCCTTGGAACCGTCATGGATGAAGGTTTTCTCTTGCCCCAGGTCATCAGCAACGGTGAGTCGATTGCGGTCTACAACCCCGCCAAAGAGCCTCTTTATGATGCTCATTGGGACCTTCGGCTCCCGCATCTTTGCGCAGGTCACCAGGGTGCCGCTGAACAAGCTCCTGCCGGCTGTGGCCCTGCTCTGCATCACCGGCGTGTGGCGGCGGGTCAGGGTTGCTTCACGGGCCGGGTAGGCACCAGAATAGTACCGGGACATTTGTCCAAGGTTTCTTGCCTGAATCGAGGACTTGAAGGCAAGATTTTTGTGCTTGTGTACTCTTTCACATTTTCTTCATGGTTTTTTCACAAGTTTGGTTTAAAATGAGGTCAAGGTGGATGACACTTTAAATTGCGCCGTGTGCCGGACCGAAGGGGGAAAGCCACAACAAATTACTAATAGCATTAGTATTAATGTTTGTAGGATCAATGATGACGTAGTGGGCTGAGGCGGTATTGGATCAAATTTGTCGTAAACAATAGCGGAGGTGGATTATGATGAGCTTTTTCAAAGATCGCCGGTTAAGTGTCTTGTGAGCGGCGGTGCGCGTCTGGTTGGGATGGCAAGGGCTGGAAGCCGGTCTGGGAAAGATCTTCTCCCCCGTTTGGACCGGTGAAAAGGCTGGCGTGGCCGTGGGTGGTTTTTTGCAAGGTGCTCTGGCGAAAGCGACCGGTGAGCACCCGTTCTGGCTAAGACCGTTTGTGTCCGGCATTTTCGCAAGAATTGGCGAGCCGGAGGCGCACAGGCGCAGCATGCGCACTAAAAATGGAAGGGTCGTAAGCGTGATACCCTGATTATCAAGGCCTGATGCAGAAAGGAGGGCGGCAGTGTGCACGGGAAATTACTAATTATTGTAGTATTTATTCTGGTGGCAGCAGTAGCGGTTCCTCAAGCCATGGCGGCGCTGGGGGATTACCAGAAGCAGGAACTCAAGGATCTTTACCTTCAGATGCTGGATGTTCAAAAACAGATTATCCAAAAGAAGCTGCAGTTCGGGCTCCTGACCCAGCAGCAGGGCGATGCATTGATCCGGTAGTTGGAAGAGAACCAGAAAGATCTGATAAACGGCGGGCAGGCCGGCGGCGGACCCGCTCAAACTCCGGCGGATCCGGACACCGGCTATGGGTGCGGTGGAGGGGACCCGCAAACAACCAGCCCGGTCAACACCACCGGATTTACCATCTAATTACTAAACAGAAAGGATCGATCGGTAATGAGACGTTTTTTGACAGTATTTCTTTTCGTGGCAATTCTCACGAGCGCCGGTGTACCTGCT
This sequence comes from Syntrophothermus sp., assembly GCA_050260975.1. GTDB lineage: Bacteria > Bacillota > UBA5301 > JAMCQP01 > JAMCQP01 > JAMCQP01. The sequence continues at coordinate 7,787 of JBLNCV010000234.1, forward strand.
TTGGCCGCAGAGATGAATCCCCTTCCCGAACCTGGAAAGGGCTTCGGTAAGGCGGTCTCGTCGATGGTAAAAGAAATGAAACAGAGCGACTGCCCGCACACGGTTGGAGAATGCGTCTCCATGGCGGCTTCAAGGTAATGTTGCACCAGGGGACATAGCAGATTGCTCAAGAGTGGAAATGGTTTGCATGAACCGGCGGTTATGGGCGCTGAAAAGCGCCCATAACTTTTACCGGTAATAATTGGCGGCAGGATCTTTTTGCAACGGGAGGAGTTTCTAATCTTTTAAAGAATATATATCATGCAATGCAAACGTATGCATAATGGGCGGTACTTAGTTTTAAGCCGGATCAGGAGTTTCCTGATGGGATTTTTAATCAATCTCGCGGGAGGTGTCGGTGTTTTGGCGGTAACCATCAAAGATGTGGCCCGGATTGCCGAAGTTTCGCCTTCGACGGTCTCCCGGGTGATTGCCGGGCACCCCCGGATCAGTGCCGCTACCCAGCAGAAGGTCCGCAAGGCCATGCGGGAGT
>JBLNCV010000235.1:0-19714 GCA_050260975.1 Syntrophothermus sp.
CAATGCCGCGGACCTCAAAAGATCCGCCAAAGTCCATCTTGTTCTCCTCAGCCAGTGCGAGATTGACGTTCAAGGCCAAAACCGCGATGGTCGAAATCCAGACGAACAGCCCTTTAATCCTGTTCAATCTCATCGTCATCACAATCCTTTTCACAAAAGATTTGAAGACTCACTTGAAGATTTAAAGACTCACTGCCCCTTCTCCAGATACTGCAGGCTGAAAGTACGCTCCGGCACCTCCGCGCTGAATCGGATGTTCTTAATGGTGAGCACGGTCTGGTGCCCCTTTTGTTCCAGATCCTTGAAAATAATCTTCGTTGGAACGGTCCGGCCGTCCATGACCGCCAGGTCCGTCTGATAGGAGACTTTGATCAGCTTGCCGCTGCCCGAGTAGAACTCCTCTTTGGCGGGAATGAAGTTGTCCTGCCGCACCCAGAGCTTCACCTGGCGGTAGTGGGCGCTTCCCTTCTTGGCCTTCAATTCCAGGACATAGCAGTTCTGCCCGTCAACGTTCTCGTTGCCTACGACCTGCGCCGAATAGTACTCGGCAAAGTTCTCCCGGTCCATGAGATCCTCGTAGGAGAAGTCGCTGTTCATCATCGACTGCTTCACCATGCTGCCGGCGATGCGCACCAGCTTCTCCACCCTGGGCAAGTACATCCACATCTGATCCACGCTGCCCAGAGAGAGGAACCCGATGCCCTTATCCGCGGCCGGGGAAAGGTAACGAATGAGCGTCCGGGATTTCCCAGCCGCATCCTTTTTGGTGTAGACGATCATCTCACTGCTCTTTTCCGTACCATTGGAGCCGATGGTGGTCATGGTGACGTCCATTACCGTGGCCTTGGCCTCCATGATCCCATCCACTTTGGCCAGGATCTCATCCCCGGAGAGCCCGGTGGATGCCGCCGCCTTTACCGCGCCGGGCGCCGTGATCCCGGCCACCGCCAGGGCCAGTGCCATGGCGGCTGCAAACAAGACTTTAGACCGCATTTTTTTGCCTCCCAGGTAAATTAAATTGCCGGGACCAACCTCATCCGGCATGGTTACCCGCCGCAATGCCGCGGGTCAAGACCGTGTCAAAGAGTTCCAGAATCGCATCGGGGGAAAACCTGGCGAAGAGATCACGGCCGTGATGCGTGAGATAAAACCCGATGCGGAAGAGGACGTGCGCCGCCAATTCTGTGGGCATGGGCCTGATCTCCCCCCGCTCGATTCCCTCGGCCAGGACGCTCCCAATGAGGGCCACCGCTTCGTCCTCAATGGCATCAAACTCCGGTATCGCCTCCAACTCCTGAACGTCACGGCGGTCGAGAAACTCGCTGAAGAGAGGGTCGCTGCTGCAGAAGTCCCAGTAGACACTGAGCATCTTCAGTAGCCGGTTGACGGTCCCCTCCCCCGGAACGATCTCCCGCACCATCCTCTCCCGGATCTCCAGGCCCTTCCGCCGGTAGACTTCGCCCAGAAGCCCCGTCTTGTCGCGGAAGAGCTGGTAGATGGTGGCCTTCCCCACCCTGGCCGCCCGGGCAATCTCATCGACGCTGGTCTTGTGGAAGCCCTGCCGGGAAAAGAACCTGGCCGCAATGGAAAGGATCTGCTCGCGCTTGTCGATCACTGTCACCTCGCCTTTTCAGAACCAATAGAACTATTTTGGTTCTTCAAGTTCTGCAACCTCATTTTAGCACCTTGCCCAATTTATGTCAAGCGGGCAGCCAAATGCAACAGTAGTTAGGAATCATGTTTGGAAGACTTCCAGTCCCTAAATAAAAACGCCAGATACCAATCTGGTATCTGGCACACCATAAAGCTCGCTCTAGCGTGATCCTCGCGATCATCGCAATGGCCACGAGACTGCTTCAACATAAAAGACAAAAACGCTAGGTATCCAGAACCCACTGGATACCTTATGGGGGAGGTGGAGCCTATGGAGATACTTTACTTGGCATTTCCATAGGCATCGCACCTGTCGTAGCACTTGCAGTCATCAGCCTGGCGGCAAGGTGCTTCGACGCTCTTATTATCTTATGTTTTACATGTTTTGTCAATGGTTTTCAAACAAATTATTACATTTTATCTGAAAACCCTTGCGGCGATATGTTCGTTTCTGTATAATGAATTTGGACAGGTTTTGGCCTGCCGATCCGGGTAGTTATCGAGCCTCCCCTCGCTTGGAGTGTTGGGCCTGGGAGAATCCCTGTGGAGGGGAGGTGGAGCTGATGGAGGTACATTTGTTTGGAATCTCCATAATAATCGCCCCGGTGGTGGCCCTTGCGGCCATCTCCCTGGCGTCTAGAATGCTCCGGCACACAAAAGAAAAACGCTAGGGATCCGCAGGATTCCTAGCACACCTGAAAACGATCTTCCTACTTCCGGGTCGCAACACTCTTCCGGGGAAGATGCCCGCCACTAACGGGTGTCTTCCCTTTTATTATTACGGATGTATCTGCTTTTGTCAATAAGTTTCTCCTTGATCCTATAGATATTTCTTGAATCCCCGGACAGCATCAAGGCTATAGCCAACTGATTCGTAAAACTTGTGCGCCTCTTTTCTGTTGGACGCCGAAACAAACATGATATAATGGCAATCACGGGCACGCGCGATATCCTCGATGTGATGCATCAATTGTCTTCCGATGCCCAGACCTCTACAATCGCTTTTCACAATCACATTGTCGATGACCATGAAGGGCCGACACTCGCCTATTATATCGTGGCAGACAACTCCCAACAAAGAGCCCGCCAGGATGCCATCATCGTCTTTGGCGCCAAGCAAGATATAATCAGGGTTTGATTGCATCCAGCGGAAGCTTTCCGCCATTTTATCCAAGTTTGTCTTGCTGCCGATTAGCTCCTCATAGAGTGCCGCTAAAGCTGGCAAATCATCAAAGGAAACTGGTTCTATGGATACCAATCCACTGCCTCCTCAACTGTTCGTCTTCTCCGTGCGAGCGGGCTGGACGGCCGGTTCTGAGCTGGTTCGGTTCTCTTTGAACGCGCGCCTGAAGACCTCCAGGGTCGGAGAGAGCAGGAGCGCCGCCATGACCATCGCGGCTCGAAGGGAGTATCTGGCGCCGACGGCCCCAACTGCGGGGCCCAGCGCGGTCTGGCCCAGCGCGTCGGCCTGGCTCATCATGGAGAGAATGGTTGCTCTGGTTCTCCCTTCAATATTTTGATTTAGCCAGGTCCTGTAAAGGGGCCCTTTAACGGCATTGACCGCTCCGATGGCCCAGAAGCTGGCAATCGCCCAGGCGAAGTTTCCCGCCAGCCCCAAAGAGATCATCCCAAGAATGGAAAGAGCAGACGCGATCATCAGCAAGCGTGTGACATTCCGATGCCCGCTGACATCCAAACGCCTGCGGGCAATTCCGGCCGCGAGCAGGCCTAACAGATTTGCTCCGATGTTGATAACTCCAAACCAGACCACCGGGTTAAAATTTCCGAACCGGGGAAACCGGATATTTTGCAGGAAATGCGCTTCCCAGAGCCTGTCAAATCCCTCCGAAGCAGCGCCCGAAAAGAGTCCCGCCACCAGCGCCAATAACAAAACAGGCTTGACTCGCACGGCCTCCAGGCCATCTTGCAACGTGCCAAACATGGCTCTCCATCCTGCGCGTTCCTCTTGTGAAGGCCGAAAATTATCTTCTGGCATCGAGACGAGGAGGAATAATCCAAGAAAAAGATAGAGTCCGCCGCCAGCGATATATGGCAAATTCAGGCTGATACTGGCCAGGCCGACGCTTGCCGCGATGCCTGCGATACTTGCGAAAAGGCTTACTTGATTGGCCCGAAGGAATACTCCATCCACGGCATCCTCCCTTACCTCTTCGGCGATCCATGCGTCGCCGGCCCCGCTGATAAAGGTCTCCCCTATGCCCCGGATCGTTTCGGCGAGAAGAAGAGCTCCAAAGAGAGAAATTTCTCCTCTTAAAAGCGTCCGGGCTATCAGGGGGATGGAGCCTTCCATAACAAAAGCCCCGCCTAAGATAAAGGCCCCAAGTATTACCGAAAGACGGCGGCCGAAGGTGTCCGCCACAACTCCGGTGGGAACCTCGAATAGCAGCACCGCGACCTCCAAAACAGTTCCCACCAGCACCAGCTGCAACGGATTTAAGCCGAGGACCTTTATATAATAGACAGCATAGGTTGTAAACATGATTGAATTCGCCAGTTGCATCACGAAACTGAGTATCAGGTAGATTCCTGGCGCGCTTGTTTTGATTCCAGCCAACCTCATGCGATCCCTTCCCTGAACTGGGTCCGGTAGAGCCTGGCGTACAGGCCGCCCCTGGCCAGCAGTTCCTCGTGGGTGCCGGCCTCGGCGATTCCCCGCTCGGAAAGAACCAGAATCTGATTTGCCTCTCTCACGGTGGAGAGCCGGTGGGCGATGACGATGGTGGTCCGGTCCCGGACCAATTCTCGCAAAGCCTCCTGGATCTGGGCCTCGGTCTCCGAATCCACCGCGGAGGTGGCCTCGTCAAGGATCAGGATGGGCGTCGCCCGGAGCAAGGCCCGGGCAATGGCCAGCCGCTGCTTCTGCCCGCCGGACAGCTTGACCCCCCGCTCCCCAATCTGCGTCTGGTAACCCTGAGGAAGTTGCATGATGAAATCATGAGCCCGCGCCAGACGGGCCGCCTCCATAACCGCACGCTCATCAGCCCTGGGCGCCCCGTACTGGATGTTCTCCAATACCGTTCCGTTGAAGAGGAAGACATCCTGCAAGACCAGGCTGATCTGCCGGCGCAGAGATTCAATGGTGACGTTACGCAAGTCATGACCGTCGATGCAGATTCTTCCGGCCGTCGGATCATAAAAGCGCGGGATCAGGCTGGCAATGGTCGTCTTGCCGACGCCTGTCGGCCCCACCAGGGCCAACGTCTCCCCCGGCCGGACATGGAAGCTGATATCCTCAAGTACCAGCTCTCCAGGCTGGTAGGCAAAGGAGACCTCCTCAAAACAGATTTCACCCTTGATCTTTGGCAAAGGATAAGCCCCCGGCGCATCCAGGATATCCGGCTCGGTGTCCAGCACCTCGAAGACCCGCTCGGCGCCGGCCAGCGACGTCTGGATGGCCTCAATGATATTCCCCGCCGCAGTGACCGGCCCGTAGAACATGGAAAGGTAGAGCAAAAAGGCCACCACCGTCTCCGAGGCCAGGTTCTGATCGACGACGACCATACGCGCTCCCATCCAGACCACCACCAGCGAGCCGACTGAACCCAAAAACTCGATGGCCGGATGGTAGATGGCCGTCTTCTTCAGCGCCTCGAGAATGCCCACAGTGTATTCCCAGGCCGATTTTCTGACCCGCCGGCTCTCCCTCTCCTCCTGGGTGAAGACCTGCACCTCTTTGATCCCCGAAAGGTTCTCCTGAACAACGGCGTTCAAGTCTCCCAGCCTGGACTGGGCCTTTCTCAGAGCCGGCCTGACCACCTTGTTGAAACGCGCCACCAAAAGGATAAGGAAAGGGATGGGGATTAAGGCATAGAATGCCAGCCGGGGGTTCAAGGTAAAAAGGACGATAGTGACCCCCACAAAAAGCAGGAGGTTGGCCAGGGCGTCCGGAATGGCGTGCGCCGCCAGGTTCTCCAGGTTGGCGTTGTCGTTTACCGTGCGGGAGAGCAACTGCCCGGTCTGCCTTTCCTGGAAATATCGCAGGGAAAGCTTTTGCAGGTGGTCATAGGTAACCGTCCGCATGTGGGCCACCAGCCGCCAGCCGCCCACGTGGCTGTAATAACGCACGATAAACTGCGCCCCCGCCCGGAGAAGGTAGGCCAGGAGCAGCAGCAGGCTCAACCGGCCCACTTCCGCCATGGTTCCGGCCTGGTTGGCACCGGCGCCGGTGCGCATCACCGCCAGCATCTCCTTGATCAAAAGGGGAGCCCAGAGGTTCAGCCCCGTGATGGCCAGGAGGGCCGTTGCGGCCAGCAGAAAATAGGGCGAATACCGCCGCGCTTCACGCCATAAGCGTAAAAGTGTCCTCAAGAAACCGCCCTCCTGTTACTCTCCCTCCGGGCATCCTCCCCGCCTCGGGCCGGCGCCTCCCCGGCCGGTTGCCGGGTGTGTGACACATCGGCGTGCATGACTATCCGGTATCCGGTTGGCGTGGCCTCGATGATGTTCAGCGCCGTCGGTTCCATTACCGGGGGATCCCAGACCCTTTCCAGGGGCCTCCCCTCGAAATAAGCCATCAACGTTTTTGTCGCCACGCTGTGACTGACAATGAGAACCGTCTGATCGGGGTGGGCTTCCACGATTTGTTTGATGGCCCTCACCAGCCTCTCCTGTACTTGGTGGTACGACTCGAGCCCCTCGCGGTAATACAGGTGGGGAGCATGCCAGAAGGCAGTACTCTGTTCCGGAAAGAGCTGCTGAACTTCTGAAAACTTCCTCCCCTCCCAATCGCCCAGGTTGATCTCCATAATGTCGTCGAGCAGCCGCACTTGCAGACCGCGGGATCCCTTGAGTATCTCCGCGGTCCTGGCAGCCCGAGGGCTTGGACTTGAGTAGATGACATCAATCTTTTCGTCCTTGAGGCGCCGGGCCAACTGCTGCGCCTGCCAGATCCCGTGACTGGTCAAAGGGGAGTCACTCCGCCCCTGCATGCGCTTCTCAGTGTTCCACTGCGTTTCGCCGTGTCGTGTAATAAGAAGTCTCGTCAATCGTCTTCCTCCATCTTCTTCAATACGAAAATTATAATACAAAGCGACCTGTGGCCGCAACAGAACTATCTTTACAGATTTTAATCGTTGTTCGCTTGCGAAGATATGTTCGTCAGTATATAATAGTTTCGGACAGGTTTCGGCCTGCCAATCCGGGTAGTTATTGAGCCTCCCCTCGCTTGGAGTGTTAGGCCTGGGAGAATCCCAGCGGAGGGGAGGCGGAGTCTATGGAGATACATACTTTCGGATTCTCCATAGTGATCGCCCCGGTGGTAGCCCTTGCGGCCATCTCCCTGGCGTCTAGAATGCTCCAACATAGAAATAGGGTAGGCAAGTAGCCTCACGACCACCCGCCCCCGCCCAAACTGGACGTGCGGTTTTCCCGCATCCAGCTTTCTCTATAGTTGCCCCATCTCAGGGAGCGCAGTTTTAAGCCAGCAAGGAACACAGGGATACCAGGCCCTGTGCTTCGAGCCACTTAGAGGGAATGCGGTAGTTTTGGTGCATAACTGCCTTCTTCTTCTCGATGAAGCAACGCAGACGCATCCGTATCCATTGATCCAGCAGCACAAACCGCCACTTGTTATCGTAGCGCCGGTGGTAGTTTCCCCAACCCCGAATGACCGGGGTCAGCTCCGCCAATACCTGTTCCAGGTTCTTACCTCGTTGCCGGGCCGTTAGCTGGCGAATGCGCTCCTTGAACTTCTTCAGCGACTTCAGACGTGGTCCGACGAATCGGTAGTGAAATCGGCACCCCAAGAAGTCAAATCCCTCTTTGAAGTTTACGATGCGGGTCTTCTCCGGATGAACCTTCAGCTTGAGCCGACCTTCAAGGATCTGTTTAGCAACCTCCAAAGCCCGCTCTGCCTTCCGTTCCAGCTTACATAAAATGACCCAGTCATCGGCAAACCGTACCAGCCGGTATCCACGCTCCGTCATCACCCGGTCAAATTGATGGAGGTAGATATTCGAGAGCAGAGGCGATATGACCCCTCCCTGCGGCGACCCCGTGGTCACCGTTTTTATCTTCATGTCCTCCATCACACCGGCTTTTAACCATGCCCGAATTAGGCCAAGAACGCTGCCATCCACAATCTTCTCCCGGACAAAGCCCAAGAGCAACCCGTGATCCAGTGTCCCGAAAAAATCCTGTAGGTCGGCATCTACCACCAGCGGTATCCTTGCTTGTAATACTCCCGGATTTGCGCAATCGCCTGGTGCTGGTTGCGCCCAGGCCGGAATCCATAGCTGCTATCACAGAAGTCTGCCTCAAATAGCGGGCCAATGACCTGCACCATCGCTTGCTGCACTACCCGGTCCCGCACCGTGGGTATCCCCAGCGGGCGTGTCTTAATCACGCGCCCCTGCGCATCATATTCCTTAGGAATATTTACCCGCCATACCGGGGGTGGCACGTACCGCTTTTCTCTCAGCAACCGGTGAAGTTCTTCCAGATTACGCTCCAATTTTGCTTCGAACTTGTCGATGCTTTCCCGGTCATAGCCTGGCTTGCCACGATTCTTCTTGACCTTCTTCCATGCTTGTAGCAGGTTGTTCCGGTCATAGACTTTGTCGTACAAGGTATACCACTTGCGGTTTTTGCTCATCGGTGAAATCCCTCTCGGCTTGTCTATCCGCACTAACCATCCGTTGTCCGGTGTTCTCCGGCTGCCCCCAGCTCTTTACCTACCCCGGTCCCGGTGTATTAGGGTTTCCCCAATCCGCTCCGTTGGCAGGTTACTCTGGCGAGTAGTGCCTTCATCGGCTTAACGCCTCTAGCGACCCTTTCCTGGTTTGAACCCTTTGGCAGGCCGTCCCATCCGGCCACTTCTGGCTTCTATAGACCAGGGCTGCTTCGCTCACCAACTTTTCCCCTCCCGCCTGTTGCCAGGGTTCATCGGCGTCGGTGTCATTGCTACCATCAGCCCATCTGACTTCTGCCGGGCCATCGGCTTGGCTTGGTTATACCGCACCTACTCCGGCCACCACCCGGAGAGCCCTGCAGATCTCCCACGGTTCACCATATGTCCTCCCTGCCATCCCGACCCTAATCACGCCCCTGGTTCCCACGTCGTCTTGCCCTGTTTCTCCGCATTGGTCACCGATGCGCTACTCCGGCGTCCTCCGACATGGGCGTTGGGCTTCCCCGTTTTGTTGGCGGGTCGCCAACCAGAAACGCCACCTCTGGTTCGCTTTCGCTTCGGGCTGGTAGTTCGCCTGCAGGCCTCCGGACCCCCGTCGCCGGGCAGCCCTGCCCAGGTGGTTGTTCCACCTGCTTTGTCTTCGGCTACAAGACCGAACAAGGAAAACGGTCTCGAAGGGACTTTAACCCTCTGTTCACATGGCGCTCTTCGTGGCGCACGACAAAAACGCTAGGAATCCTATGGATTCCTAGCAACGCCAGTAATAGTTAACCCACTCCCGGGTCGTAACACTCTCCGGGGAAGATGCCCGCTCGAACGGGTGTCTTCCCCTTTATTATGCCCAGTTTATTGATATTTGTCAATAAGTTTTTCGGGTGGAAGAAACACTATGTGCTTTCTTCGTTCGCTTTTGACCATTAAAGCTATCTGTTACCTAAGTGCAGTGTCGATTCGCTCCCCTTGACTATTCTCTGTTCCTCCCCAATTACGAGCGTTCTTCTACGCTCGATCTTCCTACATGTCAAGTTTATGTTAAAAAGATCAATTTACCCCTTGACTTCGTGTCATGATCATGTTATTATCATGTAAAGTTTTCGGGGAGGTGTGGTTTATGGCTGGCTGATACGCTATAAAAACCCGTTTCTACGTCTTGGTTTCCCAGATTTCCGGCGAAGATATCGGCTGGATCGAAATTTCAAAGGAGGGTTCAAAATGGCGAGGAAGTTACTATTCACCGTACTTATAACCATATTTCTGGCAATCTTCATAGGCGGGGCCGCCATGGCAGGCGGTCCGGCGGCGGGTGATCCCACGGGCTATGCCACCGGTAAGGCGGCGGACATTACCGCTGCCTCAGCGGGCCACCCCACTCTGGACGAGGTGGCTGCCCAGACGGGCAAGAACAAGGTTGCCATAAACATGACATGGGTGCTCCTGACAGGGTTTCTGGTCTTCTTCATGCAAGCGGGATTTGCCCTTGTGGAGACGGGATTTACCCGGGCCAAGAACGCCGCCCACACCATGACCATGAACCTGATGGTTTTCCTGGTTGGCGCCCTTGGTTTCTACTTTATCGGGTTCCCGCTCATGTTTGGAAATTTCGGCCCCGTTGGCTCGCTAGGCGGGCAGTCCATCTTGACCCGCGGGTTGAGCATCGGCGGCTGGAACATTCTTGGCAACAGCGGCTGGTTCCTGTCGGGCATGGCGTACGACGTAACCATCATCGCACTCTTCCTCTTCCAGATGGTCTTCATGGACACCGCAGCCACCATTCCCACCGGCGCCATGGCGGAACGCGTCAAATTTTCAGCCGTTGTTGCCAGCACCTTCTTCATATCCATGTTCCTCTACCCCATCTTCGGCAACTGGGTATGGGGAGGCGGCTGGCTGGCCCAGTTAGGCGGCAAGCTGGGCTTGGGCCATGGCGCTCTGGACTTCGCCGGTTCCAGCGTGGTCCACATGATCGGTGGGGCCGCCGCGCTGGCTGGGGCCATCGTGCTCGGCCCCCGGTTGGGGAAATACAATAAAGACGGCACCACCAATGTGCTGCCCGGCCACGATATCCCCATGGCCGTGCTGGGCACGATCGTCCTCTTCTTCGGCTGGTTTGGCTTCAATCCTGGTTCCACCCTCGGAGCAACCGACCTGCGGGTGGCGGTGGTAGCCGTCAACACCATGCTGGCGGGAGCAGCCGGTGGTTTCGCGGCCATGGTCTACCACTGGCTGCGGTATGGTAAACCGGATCCCTCCATGATTGCCAATGGCACCCTGGCGGGCCTGGTGGCGATCACCGCCCCATCGGCCTTCGTGAACCCTGTCGGCTCGGTGATGATCGGGCTCATTGCCGGCCTGCTGGTGGTGGAGGCGGTCTTCTTCATCGACCGTAAGCTCAAGGTCGATGATCCGGTGGGCGCCATCAGCGTCCACCTCATCAACGGCGCCTGGGGAATCATCGCGCTGGGGCTCTTCGCCGACGGCACCTATGGCGAGGGTTTAAACGGGGTGGCCGGGGCGGTCACTGGCCTCTTTTACGGCGGCGGGTACGCCCAACTGGCCGCGCAGTTAGTTACCGTGGCCGTGGCGGCTCTCTGGGGATTCGGCGTGTCTTACCTCTTCTTCAGGGCCTATCGTGCCGTTGCCGGCCTGCGGGTCAAGGCGGAAGACGAGCTCTCCGGCCTGGATATTCCAGAGATGGGCGTCTTCGCCTATCCCGAGTTCTCTCTTAACGCGGATGGCTATGGGGCCACCGGACGTGAAGGTGGCGCGCAACACTCTTATGGCGTCCTGCCCGGTACCCAGCCGCATCCGCTATCAAATCCCACTGCACGGTAATGCGCCGTGGCGGGTCAAGGGACCTAAAAGCTCACCCTTGGGATCCTGGAAGAGTTAGCTGTTAAACAGAGTTCCCGAAGGAGGACCCGAAAATGAAGAAATTGGAACTGATTGTCCGCCCCAGTGTGGTACAGCAGGTCATCGATGCCCTGGAGGAAGCCGGAGCTGGCGGGATGACTGTGACGCAGGTGGACGGGTGCGGCAAACAAAAGGGGCAAACCGGGTTGTACCGGGGTACGGAATTCCCCATCCGCCTCCGCCCCAAGGTCAAGCTTGAAGTGGTGGTAACGGAGGAAAAGCTCGAATCCATAATCGAAAAGGTCATCAAGGTAGCCCGCACCGGCGAGGTAGGCGACGGAAAGATCTTCGTCCTGCCCGTGGAAGCAGCGGTCCGGATCCGGACCGGGGAAAAAGATGAAGCGGCCCTTTAAAGAAGACTTTTGAAAACAGGACCTTTATTATCAGCTATCTCCTACCCCCTAATTCCTATATAGATAGGAGGGGCGCGCCTGACAGCCGCCCCTCCCATTTTTTATTCTTGTCAGGGAGGAATTAATTGGCAAGCTCCGAATATACAATGATGATAACATTAACGTTAATGAGAGGGCGAACTGTGAACTATCCGACCATCAAGGAAATTGCCTCAATCGCCGGGGTTTCCGCAAACACCGTCTCCAGGGCGCTTCGGGACGAATCCGGGGTAAGTCCGGAGACCCGGCAATTGATCAAAAAGATCGCCAACCAGATCGGTTACGAGCGCAACGTCCTGGCCTCCCATTTGCGAACACAGCAGAATCGCACTATCGGTGTCATCATTATCGATAACTCCAACCCGTTTTACGCCGAGGTGTTGAAGGGTATCGAGACGGGGTGCAAGGCCAGGGGTTACCAGATCCTGATCTACAACACACAGGGTGACTACGCCATGGAGGAGCAGGCCATCCGGCTGATGTTCTCATACCGGGTCCGGGGCATCATCATTGACCCTGTTCCCAACCGTGGGGAAGATCATATCCGGCTCTTGCAGGAGCGGAAATTTCCTTTCGTGCTGGCCAGCCACTACTACCCGGAGATCCCGACCAATTGGGTTGGGTATGATGACTACCAGGTTGGCAATACCCTGGGGGAGCTTTTGATTGAAAAAGGGCACAAAGAGATCCTGTTCTTTGGCGGCTATCCCGGGGACTCCACATACGATGATCGTTTTTCCGGTTTTAGCGCGGCGCTGCGGTCTCACGGCCTGGAGCCCCGGCCGGAACAGGTTGCAAATTTTCAGGTGGACAGCGATACCGCCTATCGCCGGATGAAACTCTTGCTCGCCAGTCCCGGAAAGTTCACGGCCGTCCTGGCTTATAATGACGTGGCCGCGCTAGCGGCTCTTAAAGCCATCAAGGAAGAATCGTTACGGGTACCGGACGATCTTGCCCTGGCGGGGGTGGACAACATCGCCATGACCGATCTCGTCGACCCCGGCCTCACGACGATGCACCTGCCCAAGCAGGAAGCCGGGCAGGTCGCGGCCGAGCTTTTGATCGATTGCATTGAGAATCGTACGCCCGACCGGCGCATCATGCTCAAACCCAACCTGATCGTGCGTGGGAGTGTATGAAGTAGCACGCGAAAGCGTAGACGGCTCCGCGGTGGGGAGGAATTTTTGTGGGAAACCTGGTGCTCCGCAATATTATAAAAAAGTTCCACGACAGTACCGCTGTCGATATCGAACACCTGGAGATCGGCCCGAGAGAGTTTGTCGTGCTCCTGGGTCCGTCCGGCTGCGGCAAGACCACCACTTTACGCCTGATCGCCGGCCTCGAGCCCCCCACCAAAGGTGAAATCATCTTCGACGGCCAGGTCGTCAATGCGCTATCGCCAAAGGAAAGAAACATCGCCATGGTCTTTCAAGATTATGCGCTCTACCCGCATATCCGCGTCTACGACAATATTGCGCTTAACCTGCGGGTCGACAAGATCCCTAAAGACGAGATCGACCGCCGGGTTCGCGAAGTAGCCAGGTTGCTCAACATCGAGCACCTCCTGGACCGCAAACCGCGGGCCATGAGCGGCGGCCAGCAACAGCGCGTGGCACTGGGGCGCGCCATTGTGCGCAACCCCAGGTACTTCCTCATGGATGAACCGCTTTCAAACCTGGACGCCAAACTGCGCTTGACAATGCGGTCAGAGATCAAGAAGCTCCACACCAGGCTGGGAACGACCACCATCTATGTGACGCATGATCAGGAAGAGGCCATGGTAATGGCGGACCGGATCGTCATCCTCAAGGACGGTCGGATTCAGCAGGTGGGTTCCCCGCGCGAGATCTATGACCATCCACAAAACCGGTTCATCGCCAATTTCATCGGCAGTCCCGAGATGAACTTCCTGAATTGCCGTATAGAATCGAACGAAAAAGGGGCTATGCTTTTCAACGAAAGCCTGGGCCTGCTCCTGCCGCCCGAAACGGCAAAATACATTGCTCGCGCCAACTTGCCCGAAGAAGTGGTGCTTGGCATCCGGCCCAAAAATATTAAAACCGGCTATCAGGTGGAGAGCCCGGACGGGATTGGAGAAGTCACGTTCTTTGAGCGCCTCGGGGAAGTTAATTACGTCCATTTTGGCCTTAAAAACACCAAAGGCACGTCCTTAATCGCCCGCTGGGATAAAGACGAAGAGATAACGGCGGGCAACAAAATACAATTTCAGCTGGACCGGGCCCACATACACCTCTTTGACCCCGTGGACGGCACGTCCTTGCTCGGGGCCGGTTTGCACCAGGATCGCTCACCCGGTTCGTCAGCCGCCATCGGATGAAAGGGGGCATGGAGGGACAAGAAAAGATTCCGGAATTACTGTGTTTAAACAGGACAGGGGGAATCGTGTTAAAAATATTTTGGGAGGTGGATCGTCCGTGAAACGAATTTTCAGCCTGATTCTCGCGTTTATTCTGGCCTTCGGGGCGCTGGCCGGGCCGGTTCTGGCCAAGACGAAGATCGAATGGTGGACTGCCGACGGGGGCGAGAAAGCGATCACAGCCTGGATGGACAAGGTAGTGGCCGGTTTTGAAAAGGAGAACCCGGACATCGAAGTGGTTCGCGTTGACATGCAGGACGAAGATATGAAGGTAGGCCTCAAGTCCTCGATGGCCGCAGGAATGCCTCCCGCCTTGTGGCGCTCCTGGGGCGGCGGCGTGCTGAAATCCTACGTTAACCAGGGCCAGGTCGCCGACATCACTTCCCTGATCAAGAAGCTCGGCCGGAAGATCCCCGCCGGGGCCCTGGCTACAAGCACCTGGGGCGGGAAGCATTATGGTCTTCCTTATACCACCTGGGTCGGCCACATCTATATCAACAGGGATCTCTTCGCCAAGGCCGGGGTCAAGGTCCCCGACGCCAGCAAGAACGAAACCTGGACCTGGGAGCAGTTCATTGAAGCCATAAAAACATTCAAGCAGCACAATATTATCCCGATTACGGTGGGCGGCAAAGAGAACTGGGAACTCTCGTTTTACTACATGTACCTCGTGGATCGGATTGGCGGCTCGGACCTCTTCGCAAAAACGCTGAACCGCGAGGCCGGTTACAGTTTCGAAAACCCGGCTTTTGTCGAGGCGGGAAAGAGGATCCGCGAACTGGTGGAGGTGGGCGCCTTCGAAAAAGGTTTCCTTGGCATGGGTTACTCCGACGCCCAGAGATATTTCTTCTCCGGACAGGCCGCCATGTACCTGATGGGAACCTGGCTCATCGGCGATCTGCGCAAACAGGCCCCGGATTTTAACCTGGACATCATCAGGTTCCCATCCCTACCTGGTGGCAAGGGCGATCCCACGATGCTACTGGGAGCGCCGCAGACGATTCATGCTGTTTCGGAGAATGTGAAAACGGAACAGAAGGTCGCCGCCATTAAACTGCTGGAGTACCTGGCCCGCGATGAGGTTATCTACGATTTTGTCAAAGACGTTGGCGATCTGATCGTCTTTAACGTGCCACTGCCGAATGGCTCATATGACCCTGTCATTGAAAAGGTCATTAAAGAGGTCGGCAAAGCAGGTCATCTACAAATGGCCTGGGACCAGTATTCGCCGCCGCAGTTCGCCGCCGTGCACCTGGAAGCGGTAGCCGCTCTCTTTGCCGGTTCGATCACGCCGCAAGAGATGGGCAAGAGGCAGGAGGCGACAGCCAAAGATCTTAAGGTGCAAGGCCAACTCCCATTTTAAGTATTGTACGTTTAAGTATCAGCATGCCGTTTGTATCAGCACGGGGGCAGGCGGTTCTCTGTCCGCTGTCTGCCCCCTGCTTCCGTACATGGCAGCCGTCTGGAGGAAATGATATGCCTGCCAGGGAAGCCCGCGACAACAAAATAGCCTTTATCTTGCTATTG
This sequence comes from Syntrophothermus sp., assembly GCA_050260975.1. GTDB lineage: Bacteria > Bacillota > UBA5301 > JAMCQP01 > JAMCQP01 > JAMCQP01. The sequence continues at coordinate 15,509 of JBLNCV010000235.1, forward strand.
CCGGCCGCTGCAATCTTTGGAGTCTTCTTCGTCTACCCGAACCTGGAGGTTCTCTATCTCAGTTTCTTCAACTGGGCGGGAATCTCTCCCCAAAAGGCCTTCATCGGGTTACGGAACTATCAGCAGCTCTTTGCGGGCGATCCGGTTTTTGCAAAGGCACTCCTAAACACCTTTATCGTCGCCGCCCAGTCAATTCTCGTCCAGATACCCATTGCCCTGGCGTTGGCTGTGGCGCTGAACCGCCGGTTGCGTGGCGGAAACTTCTTCGCAACGGTCTTCTTTCTCCCGATGGTTGTTTCTCTTGTGGCGGTGGGGATGATCTGGGCCTGGATGTACGACCCGGGCATCGGCACAATCAACCTGTTCCTGCACCGGCTCGGCCTGTACTCCCTTGAACTGGCATGGCTGGGCGATCCATCCACCGCCCTGCTCGCGGTCCTGATTACCATTAACTGGGTATATATCGGGCTCTACGTTGTCATCTTCCTGTCCGGGTTGAAGAGCATCCCGCAGAACGTCTTTGATTCCGCCAGGGTGGATGGGCTGTCGGAGTTATGGACGACGATCAAGATCACCGTCCCTTTGCTCAAAGAAATAATTGCTGTTCTTGTCATTATGAGCATCTCCGGTTCGTTCAAGTCTTTTGATCTCATCTGGTCCATGACCGGGGGCGGGCCGGTCAACGCCACCGAAATTGCCACCACTCACCTGTATAAGATGGCTTTTCGATATATGCAGTCCGGTTATGCTTCAGCGATCGGCGTCTCCATCTTCCTGATTTGCCTGGTAATAACCATCATCCAGTTGAGGTTGATGCGGGTCCGGCCGGCCGGCGGGGGGGAGATCCAGTCATGACAGGCGATCTCTATGCGCTTGAGAGGAGAAAACAGAAGCAACGGCTATGGAAACGGAGCGCACTCTACACTGTGTTAATCCTGTACACCCTTTTCATCATCTACCCTATCTTCTGGGTGGGTGTCAATTCCTTGAAAGATAACCAGGAGATCTTCGCAAAGCCCTGGGGTCTGCCTGCGGATCCCAAATGGGAGAACTACCGTGAAGCCTGGACAGAGGGCAATATCGGGGGCGCTTTTAAAAATAGCCTCATCGTCACAGGAACATCAGTGCTGGCCATCGCTCTGACGGCTCCGATGGCGGGCTATGCACTTGCCAGGCTCAGGTTCACCGGTCAAAAGGCCATCTTTTATCTCTTTCTAAGCGGGATGTTCATCGCGCCCATCACCGGTCTGATCCCGCTGTTGAAGCTGTTGCGCAACCTCGGCCTGGTCAATTCCTATTGGGCGCTGATTTTTCCCAACGTAGCCTACGGGTTGCCGCTTTCGGTCTTCATCGTCCGGTCGTTCTTCGTCGGGATTCCAAAGTCCGTTGAGGATGCGGCCAGGGTTGACGGGCTCTCCAGTTGGCAGACGTACTGGATTGTTATGTTGCCGATGGCGTTACCGGCCATCTACACGGTGATCATCTTGCAGACGGTATATATCTGGAACGAGTTTCTGTTCGCGCTGGTCTTTATCAGGACGCCGGATCTGTTCACCCTGCCGCGCGCTCTGGTGACCTTTAAAGGAACATTTATCACTTCCTTTGGGCCGCTTAACGCCGCCGTCATCCTGTCGGCGGTTCCGACCATCATCCTGTACAGCATCTTTTCGGATAAGATCCGCCGTGGCATGGCCATGGGCTTTTCCGCCAAGGGCTGAAAAAGGGCGGGGAACCCCGCTAAATCGGCCCCGGCTAAGATCGACCCCCGCTAAAATCGAAATGGCACGCGCAAAACAAGGAGGACTTGAACGTGGGTAAAGCCGCAGTTATCTCTCTCAATGGCATATGGAATTACCTACTCGATCCTGAAAACAGCGGTGAATCCCGCCGGTTCAGCGATCCAGGCACTGACGTTTCGGGCTGGCCGGCCATGGAGATCCCGAACAACTGGCAACTGGCCGGAGTCGACAACTACAGCGGCGTGGTCTGGTTCCGGCGCACATTTTTCCTACCCGATGAATTCAGCGGCAAGCACATCGTTATCCGTTTCAACGGTGTCGACTACTACGCCAGGGTCTGGCTCAACGGGCGCCTGTTGGGCGAGCATGAAGGCTACTTTCAGCCGTTTGAGTTCACGGCCGATGCGTTTGTCCGGTGGGATGGCCCTAACACCCTGGTGGTCCGCGTTGATGCTCCGAAGGAAGAGCCGGACACGAAATGGCCGGGTGATAAACGGCTGATCAAGGGCATCTTTTCGCACCATGACACCCGCCCCGGTTCATGGAACCTGGAAACAGGGCAAAACCTGGGGACAGGCGGCATCTGGAACGATGTCGAACTGGTCGCCGCAGACGACATCCGAATCACCGGGTTGCATGCGACCCCGACCTTACTTGCCGATGGCACGGCAAAAACGCGAATTTCCTTATCGATTGCTAACTATTCTTTAACTTCACAGGAAGCCAAGGTGCAGTTGACGATTACCCCCGATAACTTTGCAGGCGCCCGCCTTGAGTGCCCGCCCCGAAAGGTATGGCTTCATCCGGGCGTAAACAAGTTGAACCTTGTGGAATCCGTCGCCGAGCCCCACCTGTGGTGGACCTGGGATCAGGGCGAACCCAACCTCTATCGGGTCGAGGTGACGGTTCGCGCGGAAGGTGTCAGTGGCGCGGCGTCAGCCGGTGCCCCTGCCTCTAACGTTACCGCCGGCGTCAACGATACCGCAACCGCCAGGTTCGGCTTTCGCAGCTTCTCCGCCGACAAAGACGGAAACTGGTATCTAAACGGGCGGCGGATCTTCATCCGCGGGACCAACATTATCCCAACCCAATGGCTGAGCGAGTATACTCGCGAGAAGATCGCGGCCGACATTGCGTTGCTCAGAAAGGCAAACATCAACGGTATCCGCGTGCACGCCCACGTGAACCGCCGGGAGCTTTATGAGGCGTGCGATGAGGCCGGGATTCTCGTCTGGCAGGATTTTGCGCTGCAGTGGAGCTACGCCGAAACCAGGGAGCTGGTCGACAGCGCTATCTCGCAGATTACGGACATGGTGAATCTGCTCTACAACCACCCCTCCATCTGTATCTGGTGCTGCCATAACGAGCCCAGCGTAAATCAGGAGTCGCTGGATTGCGCCTTATACGACACCGTACGCGCGCTTGACAGCTCGAGAGTTATCAAGTCACACTCCGACTTTGCGGAACACCCTTATTTCGGCTGGTATTATGGTCACATGGAGGAATACAGGCACACACCACGCGGCCCGCTAGTCAGCGAATACGGGGCCCAGGCCTTGCCCAACCTGGAGACCATGAAGGCCATGTTTGGAGAAGACCAACTATGGCCGCCGGATTGGCAGAAGTGGGCGTATCACGACTTCCAGTACGATCAGACCTTTAACGTCGCCGGAGTCGACCCGGGACGATCCATTGACGATTTTATCCGAAACAGCCAGGCCTATCAGGCCAGAGTTCTGAAGTTTGCCACGGAAAGCTACCGGCGCGCGAAATTCACCAAGATCGGGAGCATCTTCCAGTTTATGTTTGTCGACTGCTGGCCGTCAATTACGTGGTCGGTGGTGGACTACCACCGGCGGCCGAAACAAGGATACCACGCTCTGCAACGCGCCTTTCAACCCGTCCTGCCCTGCGCGGTCCGGGAGAGGGAGAAACTCGTGCCCGGCCAGCAGATCTTCAAGGAACTCTGGGTCGTAAATGACCTCAACCAGCCTTTCCCGGGTGCGGTCCTGGAGGTGACGTTCGAGGATGAGAAGGGCGCCATTCATCTTATGGATACGTTGACGGTGGACATCCCGAAAAACGAGGCCGCCCTGGTCCTGGCCGCCCCGCACCGGAACAAAACGTGGGTGATCACGGAAAGTATGCCGGCGGGGAACTATACCCTGAAACTCATACTGAAATCCAAGGAAGGTGAGCTTCTGGGTGAAAACATCGATCCGGCGGAAGTCGTCGGTAGCCAGGGCGTCTTTGACATGAAATTTTGAACAGCCCCCGGCCCCCTGGACAGGGAGAGCCCGTCTATTTGTTGATAGAATCAGCCAACTTTTTCGCCAAATCCGGGTTAAGTTTTTTAAGGACTTCATATTCGCTTAAGGCGGAATTTTTATCCCCAAGTTGTAAATAAGTCATCCCCAGATTAAAGTACGCCTCGGCATGGCCAGGATCCTTTTCAACTACCTTTTCA
>JBLNCV010000236.1:0-4948 GCA_050260975.1 Syntrophothermus sp.
AGCACCGGCCGAATCACCACATTGACGATTCCCAGCACCAGCGCGGCGATCAAAGCCGCCTGAAAGCTGTCGACGGAGATTCCCGGCACGATATACGGAACGATAAAGATCGCCAGCGCAAGTATGAGCCAGCGAACCAGAAGTTTGCGCACTACATCCACCCTCCCACCCGATAGAGTTTGCGAATACTTGCTAAAGCAATGAGCTTCAGTGAACTTGCTAACAGCTTGCTAATATAATTTGATCTTGACCATGTTGCCCCGCTCATCCTCAATGTCGACCAGTGTCCAGGAACCCCGGCTGATCAGGGCCTCCCAGGCATACCTGAGCCCCAATACCGTCCGGGAAGTGATTCCAAATCTGCCCCAGGTCCAGTGGAATGTGCGGGCGGATCTCGGGACGAACCAGAGGCCGAAGGCCGCCAGAGTAACCACCGAGTTTACAAAGTCGGTGATCACAAAGAGCGGAAACGGTAAGAATAGACGGAATCTCCCGCTCCTGATCGCCACAACCAGAAAGAGACTCGGCCTCCGGGCCAGCTTCCTGCGAAACTTTCCGCCAAGCCACTTCATCAAATTAACCACCCCGTCTACTACTCCGCTGCTACCTCGCCTTACTCCACGAATACCTCGACTTTTTGGCCTTCATCCGTCACGATGTCCACGAGTTTGCCACTGGCGCCTTCCATGATGGCCTGGATGATCGAATCCAGGTCTATGTTCTGTTCCTGCATCTCTTTGAGCGCGTCCTTGGGCACGAATTTCACGAGGGCTTTGGCCAGGCCAAGGGGAACGTTCACGTTTACTTTCGCCTTGCCGCGATCCTCGATTCTTACCCGGATCCACGCAGCCTCACCGGCGCGGGATATAGTCTGGGGCGTTTCCAGGGCGTCAAGAAGTTTCATGGCTTCATCCACCGAAACCTTGCCCTCCTGGACCATCTGGAGAATCTGCTTTTTTTCCTCGCTGATCATTATTTGTCCCTCCCATAAAAATTGGATGTCTCGCGAGAGCCCGGGATAAGCCGAAAAAGATCCGTTTCCTTGTGTGGTTCAGGACACTACAATGCTGCCATGGGCGGTCTCAAGATCCAGGTCCAGTTTCCTGGAAGTCGAAGGCTTCATCGATTTTTTCCGAGACGGTGCGAAGGACGTTCTCGACGGCGGAGAGCACATTCTCCTCGATCACCCCCGATCTGCTCAGGTCCTTCACCCGCCGCAGCTTCTCCTCGACCTTGTTCCCGGGTTCAACCGCGGCGTCTATTAAAGGTGAACTTCCTTCCGCCAGCGCTTCAAGAAGCGCCGCCGCTTCCTCGACGGTTATCTTGCCTTCCTGGAGCATCCTGAGGACAGCCAGCCTTTCCTCCTCCATCCAAGACCCCCCTTTGTGTTTTATGGAATCTACTTTTGAGGATTTACTTTTGCTTGAGGAGTTTGATCGCCTCATCCGGGGTAATCTCGCCTTTACGAAGCGATTCCAGGATCTCCTTGCGCTTATTGGCCTGCAATTCCTCGATCTCCTGGGACTCCTGGGAGTCCACCCTGTACCCCAGCGCCTGGATCACGGCGTCGAGCCGCCCCCGGACCGTCGGGTACGAGATGCCCAGTTCCCTTTCCACCTCCCGGATATTGCCCCTGGATTTGATGAAGACCTCAATGAACTGTTTCTGCTCGTTGGAGAGCTGGCAGAACTTGCAAACCTCGAAATGTCCTTCGATATTGGTCTCGCAATTGGGGCAGGAGAGCCGGGTGACTTCCAATGTCTGGTTGCATACCGGGCACTTCCCCAATACCTGTCGGCGCACAAAACCACCCTCTTTTGCACCGGGATATCAAGCCGGATATTAAATAATTTAAGCTTCATATTAACATTTTAAATCAAAAATGAAATATTGTCAATCAGATCTTTGAACTTTTTAATCCGGTCGAAACTGTCTGAAGCTGAACGGTTATTTTGCCGGATTTTACGATCAAGCAGGAATTCCGGGAGACGTCGCGAATACAATAAAACAATTTCATAGGGTAAGTCGCTAGGGGAGCCGCGTCGGCGGCTGAGAAAGTGGGATGCCCACTGACCCTTGAACCTGTTTGGATAATGCCTGCGAAGGGAAGCGAAGAGTTAAGCCGTGTTGCATCCTTTCGCAGTACGGTTTTTTCATTTTATGCGATCAAGTGAATCAAAGCATCAAAGCAAATCGAAGCAAAGGGAGGGTGCAATTGTGAAGAGAGTACTGACGATTGCCGGGTCCGACTCTGGAGGCGGCGCGGGGATTCAGGCGGATCTCAAAACCTTCTCCGCTCTGGGGACCTATGGCGCGAGTGTGATCACGGCGGTCACGGCTCAGAACACTACGGGGGTGCTGGAGGTCAGGGAGTTGGAGCCGGAGTTTGTAGGACGGCAACTGGATGCGGTTTTTCAGGACATAGGGGCCGATGCGGTCAAGACCGGTATGGTGGCCAATGCAGGGATCATCCGGGTGGTGGCGGCCAAGATCCTGGAATACCGCGCGGCCAATCTGGTGGTGGATCCGGTGATGGTGGCCAAGAACGGTGCGCACCTTCTGGCGCCTGAGGCCAAGGCGGCCATGATTGAACTTCTCCTCCCGATGGCTTACGTAGTAACCCCAAATCTGATGGAAGCCGAGGAACTCACCGGTATTTACATGGAATCTCCGGAGGACATGGAGTTGGCTGCTTACCGGATCCATGACATGGGCAGCCGCTATGTCCTGGTGAAAGGCGGCCATCTGCCGGGGGACGCCGCGGATTTGCTCTTTGACGGCAACGAATTCCGGTGGTACCGATCAGCCAGAATTGAAACCCGGCATACGCATGGCACCGGTTGCACCTTTTCGGCGGCCATTGCGGCCTGGTTGGCCAGGGGGCTGCCTGTTCCCGAAGCGGTGCAAAGGGCCAAAGAGTATATTACCGCCGCTATTGAAAAGGCGTTTCCGCTCGGACATGGGGTTGGACCAGTAAACCACCTCTACAATTTCAAATTTAACTTAAGTGATTTTAATGAGGGGGATGAGGAAAGATGAAAACCATTGCCGTACCTGAGGAGATCTTGCAAGTTCCGGCCTCACGGCGAAATCTTACCGGTGTGGATCTTGCGCTGTTATGGTTTGGCGCGGCGGTATCCATGGCGGAGATTCTCACCGGCGGTCTTTTTGCTCCGCTGGGCTTTGGTATGGGGCTGGCGGCGATCCTGGCGGGGCATCTGGTGGGCAACACCCTTTTTGCCCTGGGGGGAGTGATCGGGGCGCGGGAGGGGATCCCGTCGATTGTCTCCACCCGGCCGGCCTTTGGCAGGCGGGGTTCCTACCTGGCTTCAATTTTAAACATCTTACAACTGTTGGGCTGGACGGCGGTGATGATCATTGTCGCCGCCCGGGCGGTAAATACCATCTCCACCAGTCTGTTTCACCTTGACGCGCAAAGTTTTTGGGTGGTAGCTATCGGAATGGCGGTGACCTGGTGGGCCTATGCCGGCAGCCACCGCTGGAAGGTGATCAATAACCTGGCGGTGTTCCTGCTCTTTGTGCTGACTCTGGTGGTCACCAGGGTGGTCTTTGGCAGCCCGCGGGTTTTCAGCGCGCCTCCCTCCGGCCAGCTTTCTTTCGGCGCCGGTCTGGAGTTGGCGGTGGTGTTGCCGGTCTCCTGGCTGCCCCTGATTGCCGATTATACCCGTTTTGCCAGGAGTACCACCGGCGCAGCCTGGGGAAGCTGGCTGGGATATTTTGTGGGCAGCAGTTGGATGTTTGTGGTTGGCCTGGCAGCCGCGCTGGCCACCGGCGCCGCGGATCCGGTGCCCATGATGCTCGCTTCAAACCTGAGCCTGGTGGCGCTGGCCGTCGTGACCCTGGCGACCATCACTACCACCTTTATGGACGTGTATTCCACGGCGGTTTCCACGCTCAATATCTTTACCAAAGGGCAGGAGAAGCCGCTGACCCTGCTTGCCGGAGTGCTCGGCACGGTCCTGGCCCTGTATTTCCCCATGGAGCGGTACGAGAACTTCCTATACTTTCTGGGGGCTATGTTTACTCCGCTTTTTGCCGTGGTGCTGGCCGATTACTTTCTCCTGCGGCGGGGCCGCCTGGAGCACGCTGCGCTCTTTGCCAAAGCCGGCCCCTATGAATACTGGAACGGGATCAACCTGTGGGCGCTGGCTGCCTGGGGCACCGGCGTGGCTACCTATTATTTGGCTCTGGGGTGGAATTTTCCGGTGGGAGCCACCTTGCCGTCGGTGGCGGTTTCCGCCTTGATCTATCTTATCAGGCCGGCCCTTTGGGGCGGAAGGAATAGAGGGACGGGCTACACGGCTACTCAATGAGTCGGGAGTCGGCCATTCTAACGAAACAAATGAAAAGGGGCTGATTGAGATGGAGAAGATTGTTCCCGAAAGCAAAGAGTTGGCCGCCAGAGCCGGGGCGACCCTGGCGAAGATCCGGCAGGTCAAGCCGCTGATCCATCACATTACCAACGCGGTAACCATCGACGACAGCGCCAACATTGTGCTGTGCCTGGGAGCGTTGCCGGTGATGGCCCATGCGCCGGAGGAAGTGGCGGAGATGGTCTCCGCGGCAGGGGCGCTGGTGCTGAATATCGGCACCCTCACCAGGGAGCAGGTGGAGGCAATGCTCATTGCCGGGCGCCAGGCCAACAAGCTTGGCAAGCCGGTGGTTCTGGATCCGGTGGGAGCCGGGGCTACCGCCATGCGCACCGAGGCGGCCAGGCGGATCCTGGCGGAGGTAAAGGTGGCGGTCCTCCGGGGAAACGCGGCGGAGATCAAAGCGGTGGCCGGGGCGGGAGGCAGGATCCGGGGAGTGGAGTCCCTGGAAGAACGGGAAGAGGAGGTCCGGATTACGGCCCAGGCCAGGGAGTTCGCCCACCGCCTGAACACGGTGGTGGCTATCACCGGAAAGACCGACGTGATTACCAACGGGC
>JBLNCV010000237.1:0-2944 GCA_050260975.1 Syntrophothermus sp.
TTGACGGCAGCTTCTGCTTGGGCCTTTTCCAGTGAAGCGAGCCGTTCCGACAGTTGCCGGTAGCGCTCCGCGTAGTCCAACAGAAGTTCCTCCATATTCTTTCCTTCCGCGCCCTCGATCAACACCTGGTAACTGGCATGCAGCCTTTTCAATCTCACGCTCAGAACCGTAAAGATTGTCGAAGAAGTGATCAATAAGACCAGCAGAACTAAAAAGATCTCGGCGATATTCTTGGCGACAAATTCTGTTATTACTGAGACTTCCAATTCAATCAGCCCCTTAATTCTTGGGATCGTCTGGTGTTAAGCGATCCCTATTTTTATCGGCTCACCTGGAGCACTCTTTATGGTGATTTTTATCTTATTGTAAAAGATCCCGAGCCACCTTCTGCGCTTCCGCATAAATCTCCTTTAACGGGCGTCCCGTTCTCTCGGCGCTCTTTCGGCAATCCTCATACTCAGGGGCAATATTGACGATTCTCTCGCCCATCATCCCGATCTTCACCCTGATGCTCTCTTCGTCGATCCGGACTGTAACATGCCTCCTGGAAAGTTTTCGGCGCTCCTCAACCCGGCGCCGAACTCCAAGTGTAGTTGATTCAGTCAAAATCGCCGCCTCCAACGCCGCGAGGTAGTCCGGCGGTGAGACTACTGTCAAAAGCGTCCCCGGCCGTGTCTTTTTCATAAACACCGGGGTGAGAAAAACATCGTAAGCGCCCTTTTCAAAAAGCCGGCCGATAAGATACTCATAAAACTCAGGGTTCATATCGTCAAGATTGGCTTCCAGGATCCCCACGAGATCCGATTCTTCTTCGTCATCTTTTTCCTTACGGCGGGCGCGGGCGCCGGCCATCTTTCCGGTGATCACCCGCACAATATTAGGAATTTCTTGTAGATCCCGCGCCCCGGCGCCATAACCGACGTTCTGGATCTCCATCGCCGGCATACTTCCAAACCCCGCGGCCAGAACAGCGAGAACCGCCACACCTGTTGGGGTGACCAGTTCTGCTTTTACGCCATTGTCATAGACCGGGAGCCCGCGTAAAAGCTCAACCGTGGCAGGGGCCGGCACGGGAAGCACCCCATGCTGGCTGGTAACAGTTCCTCCTCCTACCGGCAGGGCCGAAACATAAATTTCCGGCCGCCCAAGAAGGTCGAATGCCGCGGCGGCGCCCACAATATCTATGATGGCGTCAATCGCCCCCACCTCGTGAAAATGTATTGTTTCCCTGGCGACCCCATGGACTTTGGCTTCTGCCTCGGCCAACCTTTCAAAGATCTTCACCGCATCCTCTCTGATTGATGCGTTGAGTGCGCTTTTCTGGATAAGTTCCCGGATCTCCGGGAGATGTCGCGCGTGGGTTTCCGGTCGCGCCTCCACTTTCACCCTGATAGCTCTTATGCCGTGCCTGGTTTCAATACTTTCGGCAATAGCCCAGCCTTCCAGATCAAGTTTTTCCAACTCCGCTCTTAACTCCGCCAGGGGAAGACCAGCCGCTAGCATCGCGCTCAAAAACATATCGCCGCTAATCCCGGCAACGCAGTCCAAAAAAAGGGTTTCAATCCGCATGGGATCCTCCCTCTTCTTTGATTCCCTATTTGCCGCCATTCGCCAGGCGGTTGATGGTGCTGGCAAGATAGCCCGCGCCAAAACCATTGTCTATATTGACAACCGCCACTCCTGCCACACAAGAATTGAGCATCCCCAACAAGGCCGATAAACCTCCAAAATTGGCGCCATACCCAACACTGGTAGGCACCGCAATCACCGGCTTGTCCACAAGACCCCCAACCACACTCGCCAGTGCCCCTTCCATCCCCGCGACGACAATTATGACATTCGCGTTCCGAAGGTCGTCCTGCCTGTCCAAAAGCCGGTGGATCCCTGCTACTCCCACATCGTAAAGCCTTTGCACCTCATTACCCATCGCGGAGGCAGTTACCGCAGCCTCTTCCGCCACCGGAAGATCTGCGGTCCCGGCAGAAACTACCAGGATCTTTCCCTGGCGTGATACCCCCGCGTGTCGTTCGAGCAAGATAATCCTTGCCGGATCATGGTAGCTTGCATCTGGTATTTGTTCCTTGACCTTGGCAAAGATCTCAGGGGTGGCTCTGGTAGCAAGCACATTCTTCTTTCCTCTGCCTAACCGTCCCAGAATCGCCACAATCTGCTCGACGGTCTTTCCCTGGCAAAAAACCACTTCAGGAAATCCTTGCCGTATCTCCCGGTGAAGATCCACTTTTGCAAATCCAAGATCTTCGTAGAACGAACTCCGGAGTTTTTTTAATCCGTCATCCACAGAAGCCGTTCCCTGTTGAATCCTCTCTAAGAGCGCTTTTAATTCCGCCTCGTCCATCAAGACCAACTACCTCTTATTTTTTCACGCAAAAAGAATATATTTCGATCCGGCAACCTTAGGAAAATCAAACGGTAGAAAGCCAGTGGGGCCCAGTAACTGGACCTTTTGTGTCAAAACCAGCCGGATCAGATACCTGGAAAATTCCGTTACTGGTTCAAGTTGTTGCAACTCTTCCAGGTTAACCGATCTTACCTCTGTAATCTCTCGGCCATCTGGCCTTGTCTCACCAGCAGTACGTTCTAACAGGAAGGCCACATAAACGTCGGCATGTCCATCTTCCAGCACCCGACTCCGGACGGCGATTATCCCTCTCACGCTGGTACTGACACCGGTCTCCTCCTCCACTTCACGCCGGATTGCTCCATCAAGCGTTTCCCCTGACTTTATTCCTCCACCAGGGATCATCCAAAAACCCTGCAATGGGCCGTGTCCCTTCTTGGCAATAATCGCTCTTTCTTTATCGAGAACAACCCCTCCCACGGCAATGTTTCCTGTGCTTTCAGCCAATCTGATCCCTCCTGGCCCAATGTTAACTTGGCTTTGTTTCACGTGGAACATTCCTGCAATGAATTAGTAATTCCACTG
>JBLNCV010000238.1:0-12481 GCA_050260975.1 Syntrophothermus sp.
TGCGGCGGGCCAGGGCGGCGGGAATGTCCATGATTCCCACCACCACCGGGGCGGCCAAGGCGGTGGCGCTGGTGCTGCCGGAGTTGAAGGGCAAGTTCGACGGGTTCGCCATGCGGGTGCCTACCCCGGATGTGTCGGTGGTGGATCTGGTGGCCGAGCTGGAGAAGCCGACCAACGTCGCCGAGGTGAACGCCACCCTCAAGGCGGCGGCGGAGAACGAACTCAAGGGGATCCTCGGCTATACGGAGGAGCCGCTGGTGTCCATGGACTTCCGTGGCGACGCGCGCTCCTCGATAATCGACGGGCTGAGCACCATGATGATCGGTGACAATATGGTGAAGGTCATCTCCTGGTACGACAACGAATGGGGCTACTCCAACCGCTGTGTAGACCTGGCGGTGTATATCGCCAAGAAAGGATTCTAGCGCCGGCTCTTGAAGCGGCTCGGGCGGCATAATCGGCGGCGTTTGCCGGCGTGGCACGAACGTGGCCTGATTTGGAGGGACGTAGAGATGGAAAAATTGACGCTCAAAGACCTGGATCTCAAGGGGAAAAGGGTCTTCATCCGCGTGGATTTCAATGTCCCGGTGGATGAGCAGAACCGGATTACCGATGATACCCGGATCCGGGCCGCCCTGCCCACCATCCGCCATGTGATGGAGCAGGGGGGTAAGGCGATCCTGGCTTCGCACTTCGGCCGGCCCAAGGGCAAGCCGGAGGACGCCTTCCGCCTGGACCACGTGGCCCGGCGGTTGGGCGAATTGTTAGGGAAGAAAGTTGCCAAGGTCAACGATTGCATCGGCGACGAACCCAAGTCCGCCATTGCAAGGATGGCGCCCGGCGACGTGATTCTTCTGGAGAACGTGCGCTTCCATGCCGGGGAGGAGAAGAATGATCCGGAGTTTGCCAGGGCGCTGGCGGAGCTGGCGGATGTATATATCAACGATGCTTTTGGCGCGGCGCACCGGGCCCATGCCTCCACGGCCGGGATTGCCAGGTACTTGCCGGCGGCGGCGGGCTTTCTGATGCAAAAAGAGATCGAGACGATGGGCAAAGCCCTGCAAAACCCGGAAAGGCCTTTTGTGGCGGTCCTGGGAGGCAAAAAGGTGGCGGACAAGATCGGCGTCATTGAAAACCTCCTGGGCAAGGTGAACGTCCTGATCATCGGCGGGGCCATGGCTTACACCTTCCTCAAGGCCAGGGGCTATGAGATTGGCAACTCGATCCTGGATGAGGAGAATGTGGATTTCGCCCGACGGATGATCGACGAGGCCCCGAAGAAAGGGGTAAAGCTGCTTTTGCCCATTGACGTGGTGGTGGCTGACGAGTTCAAGGAGGACGCCAGGCAGCAGATTGTGGCGGTGGATAAGATTCCCGCGGGCTGGCAGGGCATGGACATCGGCCCCAAGACCTGGGAAGCCTTTGCCGACGAGATCCGGCGGGCCAGGACCGTGGTCTGGAACGGTCCCATGGGGGTTTTTGAGATGCCGCCCTTTGCCGTGGGGACGAAAGCGGTGGCCGAGGCCATGGCTGAATGCCAGGGAACCACCATCATCGGAGGCGGCGATTCCGCGGCGGCGGTGGAACTTTTGGGATACGCCGACAAGATGACGCACATCTCCACCGGCGGCGGCGCCTCTCTGGAATTCCTGGAAGGCAAGGAACTTCCTGGCGTGGCGGCCTTAAACGATAAGAAGTGAGGGGCAAGAGGATGCGCAAACCCATTATCGCCGGGAACTGGAAGATGTTCAAGACCGTGCCCGAGGCGCTGGACCTGGTGGAAAGCCTGAAACCGGCCCTGGCCGGTGAAGATAAGGTGGAGATCGTCTTATGCCCGCCTTTTACCGCTCTTTATGCGATAAAAGAGGCGCTCCAGGGCGCCAATATGGCCCTGGGGGCCCAGGATCTCTTCTGGGAGAAGCAGGGGGCCTATACGGGCGAGATTTCGCCGGCGATGCTTTTGTCCATCGGTTGCCGGTACGTGATTATCGGACATTCCGAGCGCCGGCAATATTTCGGCGAGACGGACGAGACCGTGAACAAAAAAGTCAAGGCTGCCCTGGCGCATAGCCTTCTGCCCATCATCTGCGTGGGGGAGAGCCTGGAACAACGGGAGGCAGGCCGGACCGAAGAATTGGTGCGCAGTCAGGTTGTTAAGGCGCTGAACGACCTTGAAGCCGCCGAGGCGGCAAAGGTGGTCATTGCTTATGAGCCCATCTGGGCTATCGGCACCGGGCGCAACGCCAGCGGGGCGGACGCCAACAAGGTCGCCGGGCTGATCCGCCGGACGATTGCCGGGATGTTTGACGCCCAGTTGGCGGATGGCATCCGGGTTCAGTACGGCGGCAGCGTCAAGCCGGAGAATATTGCGGAATTCATGCGGCAACCGGAGATAGACGGCGCCCTGGTGGGCGGCGCCAGCCTCGACGCCCAGTCTTTTGCCAGGATTGTGCGTTACGAGCAGAAATAAGATGGTTCCGAAGTGGTAGTGGCTGATCTAGAGATGGGCAGCGATTTCAAAGTGACAGCGGTGATTGAAGAGTGACCGTGACGACAAAAATGCATGGCCCGGTGGCCCTGATCATCCTGGACGGGTGGGGAATCAACCCCAAAACGGAGGGCAACGCGGTAAAAGCCGCCCGGACGCCAAACCTGGACAGATTCTTTGCCGGTTACCCCAGCGCTCAACTTGAGTCGTCGGGTGAAGCGGTGGGGGTCATGGAAGGCCAGATGGGCGATTCCAACGTGGGGCACCTGAACATCGGCGCCGGCCGGATCGTCTATCAAGACCTGGTCCGGCTCAACCGGGAGATCAGGGAAAAGAAATTTTTTGAGAACCCGACCATCCAGGCGGCGATGACGCATGCCCGAGACAAGGGGACAAGCCTGCATCTAATGGGCCTGCTCTCCCCGGGCGGGGTGCACAGCCACAGCGAGCACCTGTACGCGCTCCTGGAGATGGCCAAGAAGCTGGATTTGAAACGGGTCTTTGTCCACGCGTTCCTGGACGGGCGGGACGTGCCGCCCTCCAGCGCCAGGGAGTATGTGGCCGAACTCGAAGGGAAGTTCAAAGAGCTTGGGATTGGGCAACTGGCCACCATCTCCGGCCGGTATTACGCCATGGACCGCGACAAGCGGTGGGATCGGGTGGAGAAGGCCTACCGGGCGATGGTCAACGGGGAGGGTTTGAATGCCAAAAGCAGCCGGGAAGCCGTGGAGGTTTCTTACGGCAAGGGGGAGACCGATGAATTTGTGGTTCCCACGGTGATTGTGAATGGCAACGGGCAGCCAGTGGGACAGATTCAGCCTAATGATGCGGCGATCTTCTTCAACTTCCGTTTCGACCGGGCCAGGGAACTCACCCGGGCCTTCGTGGACGAGGAATTCACCGGGTTTGCCAGGGATCCTCTTCCAGGCCTCTACTTCGTGTGCATGACCCGTTACGATGAGACGATTAAGGCTCCCGTGGCCTACCCGCCGCAGGAGTTGGACAACACATTCGGCGAGGTTGTCTCCAAGCTTGGTCTCAGGCAGTTGCGCATCGCCGAGACCGAAAAGTACGCCCATGTGACCTTCTTCTTCAACGGTGGCGTGGAGACTCCCTTTCCGGGAGAGGAACGGGTGCTGATTCCTTCGCCCAAGGTGGCTACCTATGATTTGAAGCCCGAAATGAGCGCCTATGAGGTCACCGACGCGGTGCTGGAGAAGATTCGGAACCAGGCGATGGACTGTATCATTCTAAACTATGCCAACCTGGATATGGTGGGGCACACCGGGGTGATGGAAGCGGCGGTGAAGGCCGTGGAGGCGGTGGATGCCTGCGTGGGCAGGGTGGTGGAGGCGGTCCTGGCCGCGGGAGGCGTGGTGCTGCTCACCGCGGATCATGGCAACGCGGAACAGATGATTGACTATGAGACCGGTGAACCGTATACAGCCCACACGCTGAACCCGGTGCCGGTGCTGCTCATCGGCTATCAGGAAGAGGTGAAGTTACGTTCGGGCATTCTGGCCGATGTGGCGCCCACTTTGCTGGAAGTGATGGGGATTCCCCAGCCTGAAGAGATGACCGGGCATTCGCTTATCGAGCGCTGATTTCGTGATTCAATTTAAATCAGGAGGTCTCTTTGATGACAACGATTACGGATGTGTACGCACGCGAGATCCTGGACTCCCGCGGCAATCCTACCGTGGAGGTGGAGGTGACGCTGGCCGACGGGGCCGTGGGAAGGGCGGCAGTGCCTTCCGGAGCTTCCACCGGCGCATTTGAAGCCGTGGAACTCCGCGACGACGACCAGAAGCGCTACCTGGGCAAGGGTGTGCTGAAGGCCGTGGAGAACGTCAACGACACCATTGCTCCAGAAGTAGAGGGCATGGACGCCACCCAGCAGGTGGACATCGACGAGTTGATGATCGAGCTGGACGGAACTCCCAACAAAGGGAAACTAGGGGCCAACGCCATCCTGGGAGTCTCCCTGGCGGTGGCCAAGGCGGCGGCCGCCTCCCTGGGCCTGCCACTCTACCAGTACCTGGGCGGCCCGAACGCCAAGGAACTGCCGGTTCCGATGATGAACATCCTAAACGGCGGCAAACACGCCGACAACAACGTGGACATCCAGGAGTTCATGGTTATGCCGGTGGGGGCGGGGTCCTTCGCCACGGCGCTGCGGATGGGCGCGGATGTCTTTCATTCGCTGAAGAGCGTGTTGAAGGCTAAGGGGTTGAACACGGCGGTGGGCGATGAAGGCGGTTTTGCTCCCAACCTGAAGTCCAATGAGGAAGCGATCAACGTAATCCTGGAGGCGATTCAGAAAGCCGGTTACAAGCCGGGCAGCGACGTTTCCCTGGCGCTGGACGTAGCCTCCACCGAACTATTCAAGGACGGCAAATACGTGCTGGCGGGCGAGGGCGTCACCCGGGCCACCGGCGAGATGATCGATTTTTACGCCAAGCTGGTGGAGCAATACCCGATCGTTTCCATTGAGGATCCGCTCAGCGAGGACGAATGGGAAGGCTGGCAGGAGATCACTAAGAGGTTGGGCAAGAAGGTCCAACTGGTGGGTGACGACCTGTTCGTGACCAATACCGAGCGGCTGGAGAAGGGCATCAACATGGGGGTGGCCAATGCGATCCTCATCAAGGTCAACCAGATCGGAACCCTCACCGAGACGCTGGATGCCATCGAAATGGCCAAGCGGGCCGGCTACACCGCGATTATCTCCCATCGTTCCGGGGAGACGGAGGACGTGACCATCGCCGATATCGCCGTGGCGACCAATGCCGGCCAGATCAAGACCGGCGCGCCGTCCCGCACCGACCGGGTGGCCAAGTACAATCAGTTGCTGCGGATCGAGGACGAGCTCGATGAGATCGCCGTCTACCGCGGCCTGGGCGCCTTCTACAACTTACGCAAACAGGCGTAGACAATTCTGCGGAGACCAGGCGCGGAAAACTGGCTGCAGCGAATTGGCCATAGAGAGAATTGGCCGTTGTCAAGCCATGGGAAATGTGCTATACTGGATGCGTGATGCTGTAATGCGGAAGGGGAAGTCCAGCAATGACCACATTTCTCATGGTTTTACAGATTGTCGCCTCGATAGTGATGATCCTGGTGGTGCTCTTGCAATCCAGTAAAGGAGAAGGGCTTGGCTCCATCGGCGGCGGCACGCAGATGTTCTTCACCCAGGAAAAAGGACTGGAAGGCTTTTTAAACCGGGCGACCACCGTGGTGGCAGTTGTATTTATGGTCATCTCGATCATCGTGGCGGCGGTTGCATTTTAAATCTGTATTAAAGCATTTGGTATTGACCGGGTCCAATGGTTTCGCCCGCACCTGGCACGGATGCCGAGGCGCCGCGGAGCCCAGGGATGGGCGGGAGCGGTGAATGCGCGCAAGCGCATTTTTTGTATCGTTTAGGCCTTGTTTTGGCCAAACTATTTGGATCGTGTCGGGGAGTGAGGAGAAGTGGAATATTCGGCCAACCGGATGTGTTTTGGGTGCGGGCCGGAGAATCCCATTGGGTTACATCTGGTTTTTTCATGGGAAGGGGAACGGCTGGTGGCCCGGTTTACCCCCGGCGATTATCACCAGAGCTTCAAAGGCGTCATCCACGGTGGCATTCTGTCGTCCATGGTTGATGAAGCCATGGGGAAGTATTTGTGGCTGAAAGGGTTGAAAGCGGTTACCGCGGAGATCCATGTGCGCTTCAGGAAGCCTGCCACAGCCGGGGAGATGCTTACGGTTGTGAGCGAGAAAGTTAAAGAGAAGGGGCGGCTCTTTGAGATGCGGGCCACTGTAACCTTGCCGGGTGGGGAGACCGCGGTGGAGGCCACGGGCAAATTTGTCAAGGTAGGTGTGGTGGGTGAATAGACAGGAAGCGCTGGAGACGGTAAAGAAGCATGTGAAGAACAAGAACCTGATCAAGCATATGCTGGCGGTGGAGGCTGTAATGCGGGCGCTGGCGGAACGTTTCGGGGAAGACGTGGATAAATGGGGGCTGGCCGGCCTCCTGCATGACATCGACTACGATACCACGGCGGACAAGCCCCAGGAGCACAGTGTGCTTGGCGCCAGGATGCTGGAAGAGATGGAGCTGGCGCCGGACATTGTTTACGCCGTCAAGGTCCACAACGAGGCGCACGGGCTCCCGCGCAACTCCATGATGGACAAGGCCCTTTACGCCGCCGATCCACTAACCGGTTTGATTGTGGCGGCGGCTTTAATCCACCCGAGCAAAAAGATTCACGCCATCGATGCGGATTTTGTCATGAACCGTTTCGGCGAAAAGTCCTTTGCCAGAGGGGCAAACCGGGAGCAGATCCAGGCCTGCTCGGAGATCGGCCTGAGCCTCAAAGAGTTCGTGGATCTGGGAGTCAAGGCCATGCAGGGGATTGCGGCGGATCTGGGACTGTAGGAGATGAGCAGGTGGCCGTGGAAAAGATCTTTTTGACCTGGCAGGACATCGAGGAACTTGTGGATCGCTTGATCGAAAAACTCCCGCGCGATTACGACGCGCTTTTAGTCGTTACCCGTGGGGGGATGATCCCCGGCTGCCTGGTCAGCGAAAAGCTGGAGATGCGCAATATCCTGGTGGCGTCGGTCATGTTCTACACCGGGGTGGGGAAGACTCTGGACCGGCCGATCTTTTTGCAATTTCCCGCCGACCCGTACTTGCAGGGCCGCCGTATTCTGGTGGTGGACGATGTGTGGGACAGCGGCCGGACGGCGATGGCGGTCAAGGAGCGGATCCGGGCCGTGGGCGGAACGCCCGAGATCGCGGTCATACATTATAAGCCGGAGCATTCACGGTTTCCGGGGGAGAGGCCTGACTACCACGCCCAGATGACCAACGCCTGGATCGTCTACCCGTGGGATCCCCAGAAAAATGAGCTGCGGGCTGCCAGCCGGTGACCATCAGATGCAGTCCGGCGATGCCTGGCTATGCTAACTAAGGCCGGGCGATGCCACGATGATTCGCGCTACTTTTTTGACAGCGGGCCGATCCTGTGGTATAATTTACTCTGCGCAGTGGGGTGAGCGACGTGGCCGCAAAGGGCAAGGACACCAGGCAGGAAGGAGAAAAGGTGGCGGCCACCAACCGTCAGGCCAGGCACGACTACCATATTCTCGAGACTCTGGAGACTGGGATCGTCCTGAAGGGGACCGAGATCAAGTCGATCCGGGCCGGCAAACTTAACCTGAAAGACAGTTTTGCCCGGATTGAAAAGGGTGAGATATGGGTCTACAATATGCACATCAGCCCTTATGAATACGGGAACCGGGAAAACCACGACCCGTTGCGAAACCGGAAGCTTCTGTTGCACAAGTCGGAGATCACGCGTTTGGTGGGCAAGGTTAAGGAAAAGGGTCTGACCCTGGTGCCGCTCAAGGTCTATTTCAACCAGCAGGGGAAAGCTAAACTGGAGCTGGCGCTGGCCAAGGGCAAGAAGCTGTACGACAAGCGTGACGACCTTGTGGAGCGAGAGACCGCCCGGGAGATGGACCGGGCCTTGAAAGAGCGCCAGAAGTATTAACAGGTCCTGGCATGTTTCAAGTTTTGGGTTGCGGAAAA
This sequence comes from Syntrophothermus sp., assembly GCA_050260975.1. Lineage (GTDB taxonomy): Bacteria > Bacillota > UBA5301 > JAMCQP01 > JAMCQP01 > JAMCQP01. Next base: position 8,070 of record JBLNCV010000238.1, read on the forward strand.
AGTTTTGGGGGCGATAGGATTCGACGGGGAGAGTGGGGACAGAAGTAGCGAGTCGAGTTGCCTGCCAGCTCGTTAAAACGGTGGGACTTAAAGTAAACGCAGACAATTACGCTTACGCTGCTTAATTAAAGCGGCCGTCCAACCTGAGTTCGCCGGTGGCACAGGATTGGGCGTCAACTAGCCGGCTACCGAGACGCCAATTCTCGGAGGCGCGGGGGGAATCCTTATCGAGATAGCCAATGCATGAGCCTGTCTGCCGGCGCTGCGGCGGCGAAAATTCATAGACAGACTGCACTCGGAGAAGCTGCTGTTGTCACCTTTTCGGACGCGGGGTTCGATACCCGCCGCCTCCACCAGATTTATAGATTAAAAAAACGGCCCACCGGGGAGCCCGGATGGGCCTTCTTTCAACTTCTTATATCCCTTTATCGCTTTTATCCTTTTACTTTTTGAACGACCTGGCAACCTCCGCCGGGGTTTCCGGCGGCCAGTACATCTTATCGTAGTACTCCTTCAGCATCCGGCCCGAGGAGAACCTGTCCTTGGACATGCTGATACTGGCTTTCATCATCTGGACCCATTTGGCATGGTTATCGTAATAAGTCGGGACGACCTCTTCCAGGAGAACGTCGTAGAGGGCGCGGAGGTCGTGTTCGTCCGCATCCGGCCCCTCGTAGCCGTTGCCGAACTGCCAGCCGTTCTCGCCGTGCCGGCAGCCTTCGGGCCACCATCCATCCAGGATGCTCAGGTTGAGCACGCCGTTCATGGCGGCCTTCATGCCGGAGGTACCGCTGGCCTCCAGGGGGCGCCGGGGGTTGTTGAGCCAGACATCCGAACCGCGGGTCATCAGCCGCGCAATCTCCATGTCGTAATTTTCCAGGAAGACGACGCTGTTGGGGTAGCGTCTTGCCATCAAGGCCAACTCCGCCACAATCTCCTTCCCCGTGTCGTCCTGCGGGTGCGCCTTGCCGGAGAAGATGATCTGGATCTTGCCGCTGGTGAGGTAGGGCTCGATGACTTCCGGATTCCGGAAGATGAGGTTGCTGCGCTTGTACGGCACCGCGCGGCGCGCAAAGCCGATTAACAGGCGGCTTGCATCCAGTTTTGCGCCGGTGCGAGCTTCTACTGCGGCCAGGAGTTCCTTTTTGCACTCCATGTGCGGGGTCCAGAGGTCTGCGCCCGCCTCAAAGGCTTTACGAACGCCTGGATCCTGCCATGTGCCTGGATGCACGCCGTTGGTGACGGCGATGATCGATGCGGCGTTGGTGACATCTTTCCACATCCGGCTGGCGGTGGCGCCGTGCAATTGAGAGACCCCGTTGGCGATCCGGGACAGCCGAAGGCCGGCGACGGTCATGTTGAATGGGCTTCCGCCCAGTTGCACCATCTGCGCCAGGGTCAGCCCGTTATTGGCGCCCATGTATTTAAGGAGGTCGTGGTCGTGGGATTCATTGCCCTCTTTCACGGGGGTGTGGGTGGTGAAGACGATCTCCTGCCGGGTGGCTTTCCAGGCCTCTTCAAACGACATTCCCCGCCCTTCCATCTTTTCGCGGATGAGTTCGATTCCGGCCAGTACGGCATGGCCTTCGTTGAAATGATACACATCCACATCGATGCCCAGGGCGCGCAGGGCGCGAACCCCGCCGATGCCCAGAACGATCTCCTGCGCTACCCGCTCCTCGCCGAACCAGCCGTAGAGCTGGCCGGTAATCCATCTGTCCTCATTTTCGGGCAGGTTGGTATCGAGAAGATACAGAGGCGCGTTGCCGTACTTGTCCACCCGCCATACCTTGCAGGACACCTTGCGCCCTCTGATCCGCACTTTGACTCTCACGCCGGTATCTTTGAGAAAATCGTATGTATAGTTCGGGTAAGCATCGAAAGGGCGGCCGTCTTCGCTGAGCAGTTGCATGGTGTAGCCCTGCCGCCAGAGCAGGCCGATGCCCACCACCGGCAATCCCAGGTCATGGGCCGATTTCAGGTAATCTCCGGCCAGGATGCCCAAGCCTCCGGCGTAGAGCCGGAATTCTTCATGCAGGCCATATTCCATGCAAAAGTAGGCCGCGCGGGGGATGGGTTGGCCCGTATTACTGAAGGTTTCAGTGTTCATAGCGCTTCTCCTTGTTCGTTATTTGGTTTATTATTCCCTTCGATGTCTACAGCCAGTCCGCATTTAGCACCCAGTGAGGGCCTCGAAACCCCCGGATTTCGGCTACACACAGGACGTTGTCGCCCAGCAGACGGGCGGCGACGGCATCGGTGGTAGCTTTTGGCCAGCGCAGGAGGCCGGCGGCTTCGGCCGGATGGCAGGAGACACAATTGTCAATCAGCTTGTGCAATAGGGTTACCCGTGCTTCTTCCATATTGGGGAGCTTTTCCAGCAAGCCGTCGGGAACTTGTCTGGTCACCAGGTCCCACTGGTGCAGGGACCATCCTTCCAGGGAACCTCCCGATACGGTAAGGATGAACCGGGTCTGCAAAGAGTCCAAGACCCGGACAAACCGGGAGCGCTCGCCCCCGAATTGAAAACCAACCTTTCTCCAGAGTGCGCGTGAATCGATGGGGCCAAACTCTTCGACCATTTCGAGGAGGAGGCGCTCCATGCGCCCCAACCGGCCGGCCAGATATTCCTCTTCGGCATCTCCGGAAGGCCCGTACACAGCATAAAAATGCGGGAACAGGTTCCAAGAGATGAAAGTGCCCCGCCCCCGCAAGAACTTTCCGTAGACGCAGCGCTTTTCGCCCGGAAGAACCTCTTTCCAGCGCCAGGCGCCGTCGGTAATGGTATAACCCGGCCAAGGCTCGCGATAATCCGCTTCGGAAAGACTGGGCAAGTTGACCCCCCTCAGTGGGGCCAGAAGAGCAAAGCCGCGTTCATCCACAAATCTGGCGGCCTCTTCATCGGTGCGCACCTTGCCACCGGACGACAACTGGCGACGAGAGCGCCGCCGAGCCTCAATGGCTTCTGAAGTCAACTGCAATTTTGCAGGCGCCAACCTTCTCCCTCCAAAACTTTCAGATCCCTGATGATATTGACAACGTGCGATCTCGTGACGCAGCATCTCTGTTCTCTTGTCTCTTTTCCAATTATACCATATAATGGGTTGCCTATACCACGTGTGTCTCATTAGTGGGGGTGAGTTTGAAAACGACAAAAAGCGGGATCGCTGGTTACGATCCCGCTCACTTTCTCGGTATCCTGGTTGACGGATGCCGTGCTTAAGGGACGAAGGCCACGCCGCTCGCCATCAAGGAAGATAGGACATGCCGTTTCTGGTCTTCCACAGGAAGTATTTTTCAAACGCCCACTTGGACGGATCCCCGAACGGGTTTGGCAGCATGATGGCAAACTGTCGCGGCTTCAGAAGGTGGTTGGAGATGATCAAGACTTCTTTGCGCCCCGCATCCAGCATGCACAGGCCAGGAATCTTGCCGAAGGCCTTCTCATGCAGGTGCGCACCCTGGCCCTTGATCAGGGCGGCGATATTTCTGGCCGCGATCTTGGCGGTCTCGTCCGCCGGGTATCCGGTCTTGGGCACCCCCATCGCCACTTTGGTCTTGAACGGCGCCGGGACCTGCACGGCCAAGCCAGCCGCAAAGATATTGGGGTACTTCTTGTGCTGGTAGGCGTCAGTGGTGGGGATGAATCCTTTTTCATCGCCCAGGCCCGGCGAGTTCTGGATTACCTTGGCGCCTTTGAACGGCGGGATGAGCATGGCATATTTGTAGGGGAGGACCTTTCCGTCCTTCATCTTGATCTTGCCGGGCTCAATCTTTTCGACCTCGGCATTCAGGACATGATTGATCCGGAGGGCCTTCATAAAGCCCTTGAGCATGGTCGCCCCGCCCAGCATGCCGTCGATGCCGAAATGACCCAGGAACGGCTCGGGGGAGAGCCAGGTGACGTCCACTTTCTTCCGGACGCCCCGCTTCCGGGCATAATACTCAAAGTTGAAGAGAAATTCGTAGGCGGCGCCCACGCAGCTTGCGCCCTGCACAGCGCCGATTACCACCGGGCCCGGGTCTTTGACGAACTTTTCAAAGGCCTCCTTGGCATGCTCGGCGTGACCGGGGGTGCAAACGGATTGGGTATAACCGGCGTCGGGCCCGAGACCTTCAATGGCATCAAAGCGGATGTCCACGCCGGTGGCGATCAGCAAGTAGTCGTAATTATAATCGCCTTTACTGGTCTTTACAACCTTCTTTTCTGGATCGATCTGGGTGGCTTCCGCGTGAAGAAACTTCACGCCCTTTTTGGTCATAATGGGCTCGACGGGTGAGGTGATATCCGAAACCTTTCGCCGGCCGAACGGAACCCAGATTAAAGAGGGGATAAAAGTAAACTTGTCGGTCTTGGAGATGAGGAGCACCTCATGATCCTTGCCAAGCCTTCGCTTGGCTTCCAACGCGCC
>JBLNCV010000239.1:0-3810 GCA_050260975.1 Syntrophothermus sp.
CTTTGTTGTAGTCACGAAGAAACTTTTCGATATTCCCGCGGGTCTTCTGCAAAGCACTGGCCCAGGCGTCCAGCAGTTCCTGGCCGTCCGGCGTCACTTTATAGAGCCTTTTGGCCGGTCCGGCCTCGCTGGTTTCCCATTCCGACTCGACCGCTCCGTCCATCTCCAGCCGGCGCAACGCCCGGTAGATCGCGCCGGGATCGATGGAGCCGGAGGAGAAACCATACTCTTCCAGCCGCGTGATAAGTTCATAGCCGTGGGAGGTCCGCTCCCGCAAGAGGAGCAACAGGCAAGCTTCCATAAACCTCTCCGGCCGTCCCTCGCTGCCGGAACCTGGGCTTCGGCCACGCCAGCAGCCCCTGTTCTGGTGGCCATGCATCTTGATCACCCCCTAATTAATATTTCATATAGAGTTGTTTTTTCGGTATATGTAATTATCATATACAGTCAAAATGATTATATGAATAAATGCCAGGTAAGTAAAGGAAACCTACCGTCGAAAAACGGCAATGAGAAAGGGCGATATGAGGTGGAAAGCGTTTAAGTCCTGGGTTTACGCTTTATCGGCCCGCTCCGGGTTGTTTCGTATATATATAAATTTCGCTTCACCAGGGGAGACTAAGAGAGTGCGGGCAAAAGGCACATCCTGTTTTATCTATAGAGAAAGATAGCGAAAGGTGGAACTTAAATGTTAGGAGTCTATCTGGTCAGGTGGATGCTGATTCATACCGTGACGATCCCGGCAACCTTCTTCGCCGGGTTTGTGGCCGGGCAGGCCAGTACCGGCTTGGCTGGCATGATGAAGGGGATGGAAGGCATGGCGAAGATGATGATGCCGTCCACCGGCTCCGGCGGCCAGGAAAGCCATGGCGCACAGCAGGCGGGAGGCCAGTCCGGCCAGGGAAGCCAGGGTGGACCCACCGAAGCCGCATAAAACCACCTCCGCCAGGAGCAGAATACTGGCAGGAGGTGGCAAGGTTGGAAGAACGCCTGCCTGAGTTTCTGAAGACCAGCGACGAAGACAAGGACGAAGGCCCTGCTGGTGTCGGAGCCGAAATTGAAGCCGAAGACGGAGTCATCGGCGAAGTCGAATCGGAAAGCTGCGACGGATTTGAGCCGCGGGCCGGCACCTTCGCGGCCATCATGGGGGAAGGCGACCCGGTCTGCGAAAACTGCATGAACTGGGGCGGGGAGTACTGCAATCTCGCCGGCCCGAGAGGAGCTTGCAATGGCTGGCGAGCGGAATAGCCCCCCAGGAAATAGCCCCCCAGGAAATAGCACTCCAGGGAATAGCACTCCAGGCGAGGCCGGCGAAAAGGAGAAACTCAAGCGCGGCCTTCAGGCGCGCCATCTTTCGATGATCTCCATCGGCGGGGTGATCGGGGTGGGCATGTTCCTGGGCAGCGGCGCCACGGTAAAGCTGGCCGGTCCGGGGGTGGTCCTCTCCTACGCCCTGGGCGGGGTGATCATGCTCCTGGTGATGTTCGCTCTGGCGGAGATGTCCGTGGTCAGGCCCGTGCCGGGGTCATTCCGCGTCTACGCCTCGGAAGCGCTGCACCCTTACGTGGGTTTCGTGATTGGCTGGATCTACGCCCTCTCCTGGGTCTCGGTGATGTCCGCGGAGATCGTGGCGGCCAACATCTACATGTCCCTCTGGTTTCCCGCCTCGTACAGCTGGATCTTCGGGCTGATCTTCGCCATTTTGATGACGGTGGTCAACCTCCGCAGTGTGGCGTCCTTTGGTGAATTCGAGTTTTGGTTCGCCATGATCAAGGTGGTGGCCATCGTCGTCTTTATCGTGCTGGGCGTGGCGCTGCTCCTGGGCATCTTTGTGCGCCCCATCGGCCTGGCCAACTACACCGGCCAGGGGGGATTCTTTCCCCGGGGGCTGAGCGGGGTGCTGCTGGCCATGGTGATGGTGATGGTGGCCTACGGGGGCACGGAGGTCATCGGCATCGCCGCGGGCGAGACCAGGGACCCGGAACATGACGTTCCCAAAGCCATCAATGGCATCATCCTGCGGACCCTGGTGCTGTACATCGGCTCCATCGCCATTTTAGTGGGGGTCTTTCCCTGGCACCGGGTGGGGCTGGGCGGCAGCCCCTTCGTGCTGGTCTACCGGCAACTGGGCATTCCGGGTGCGGCGGACCTGATGAACTTCGTGGTGATCACCGCGGCGCTCTCCAGTATGAATTCGGGGCTCTACACCAGTTCCCGGATGCTCTACTCCCTGGGAAAGAGCGGCTTTGGCCCGGCGTTTCTGACCCGCGTGAATCCCCGGACCAACGTGCCCACCTATGCGGTGCTGGCCAGCACACTGTTTCTGTACGTGGGGGTGCTGGTCTACTATCTCTCGCCCCGACGGGCTTTTCTGTATATCACCGGCATCTCCGCCTTCGGCTTCCTGCTCACCTGGCTGGTCATCTCGCTGAGCCACGTCTACTACCGCCCGAAGATTCTGGCCGAGAACCCGGAACGCCTCAAATTCCGCATGCCTGGTTACCCCTGGGCTTCCTGGGCAGCGGTGGCGCTCCTGGCGGCGGTGCTGGTGACCCTCTGGTTCATCCCGGAGCAGCGTATCGGCATCTATTCCGGCGCGGGGCTTCTGGCCGGGCTGAGCGTTTATTATTTCACCGCGCAGGCCAGAATTGTGCGCCTGCAACGTGCGGAGGAAGCCGGGCGCGCGCCAGCGGGGCCGGCGGAAGAGGAGGAGCCGGAGTGGCGGCGCGCACCGCTGGGGCCGCCAGAACCGGCCATGGAAGGGCTGGAACTGGCCACCTTCTTTGGCCTCACCCCGCGCGTGAAACGGGCGATCGAAGAGGAAAGAGGAGAAGGCGGGGATGGGGGCGAAAAGAACAAGTAGGTAGTGACATGCGTGCCGTTCGCGGTGAGTAAAGCATTCGCGGTGAGCATAAACCATTCGCGATGTACGTAAATTTGGGCACGTAAATCGGCGGACGGCTTGATGGGGTGGGAGAATTGAAGATTGCGCCTTTCGAACTGGAACGCTGGTACGTCAAGTACGAGTTTAACGTGAAATACAACATCAGCGCCAGTTGCGGCCGGGAGACCACCACCGCGGAGCTTCTGGCCATGGCCGGCCCCGAGGCCACGGAAAAGTATCTGAGCCTGGGGCTGGACTACCGGCAAAATCCCGGCGATCCTCTGCTGCGCGCGGAGATCGCCAGGCAATACGCCAACCTTTCGCCGGACCAGATCCAGGTGACCACCGGGGCCTCCGAGGCGATCTTTCTGTTGATGAATGTCCTCCTGGAACCGGGGGACACGGTGATCGCTGAGGCGCCCATCTACCAGTCCCTCTTCAGCGTGGCGGAAGCCATCGGCGCCAACGTCAAGAAGTGGTGGCTCTACGAGGAGAACGGCTGGCAGCCTGACCTGGATGAATTATCCCGCTTGATCGATTCCCGCACCCGCATGGTCGTCATCAACAGCCCGCACAGCCCCACCGGCTCGGTCTTAAGCCGCGCGGGTCAGCGCGCCCTGGTGGAATTGGCCGAAAAGCACGGCTTTTGGCTGGTCTCCGACGAGGTCTACCGGGGAATCGTCTACCACCCGGATGATAACCTGCCGCCCGCGGCGGACCTTTTCGAACGCGCCGTCAGCATCGGTGATATGACCAAACCCTACGGCCTCGGCGGCCTGCGCGTGGGGTGGATCGCGGCGCATGCCCGGCGGGTGCTGTCGGCCTGCTCGGCGCTGCGGGATTACACGACGATGTGCAACTCCGCCCCCAGCGAATTTCTGGCCACGGTGGCGCTGCGGCACAAGGAAGAGTTGCTGGGGCGGAAT
>JBLNCV010000240.1:0-5593 GCA_050260975.1 Syntrophothermus sp.
ATATTTACGAATGGAAAATCCCATCCAGGGTGCCTCCGGCCCGCCGGTCTCGACCCGCAGGCCGGTCAAAAGGAATTCCGGGTCGTATGAGGCAAGATAGAAGCCGCCAAGGGGATCATAACAATCCATCCACATCATGGAGGACAGACCGCAGTAATTGATCTCCCGGGAGTAGGCGCCATCGGCCTCTTTAACCGTATTGGCCCGGCGGTAATTTAAATAACGCGGGGAGGCGTAAGTCTCCGCCGGGTTGATCGTCTTTTCCCCGGCATGATGGGGGTAGACGAGCACATCATCGGTGTGGGTATTTCCCAACTGCAGCCCGCGGAAATAAGGAAAGAGGACTTCCACCACCCGCAGGTCACTGGTCTGGTTTGTGAGTTGCAAGGTCCACAGGGTCTCCGGACTGTCCGGCGGCATGTGAATTGTGACGCGGGCGCTCATCGGGACCGTATCGGGATCCGTGCCCGGCTGTTTTGGGTCCTGGAGCCGGATTGCGTCCTGGACATAAAACAACCGGGAGTAGGTAATCGCCAGGCTCCCCGTCGCCAGTCGCATATCTTCAACCTCTCCGGGAAAGAGGGTAACTTTCCGATTTTGCGGATCCAGGCAGATTACCGCCAGCGTATGGCCGCGCCAGGCCCAGGGGTACTTGAGGTAATTGTCGCCGGCAAGCTTATTGCAAATCCGCTCGAGCCTGCCGGTGGAACGATGAAAGGTAAGCTCTACCGTGTTGTTTTCAAGTTTGATCGTGGTTGCGGCATTTCCCATCGTACCCTGCGTCCTTTCGTCAGGTGCTTTTGTGGTGCCGGGTACTTTGCGTCATAAAAGTCTTGATGCCCGGTCGAGGTTGGTAAGGATTGTCCGATCCGGCCTGATGCCGGCCTTTCGGAGGGCAAGGAGGAGGGAACCAACCACCGGTTCGTAGCGAGGCTCAACAATTTCACAGCCAGGCGCAGCTTTGGCGACGGTGGCGGTGAAGTGGTCCAGCAGCAACCGGCCGGCCTTGCGAACTCCGCCGGTGAGCGCGACCCTGCAGGAGTCGTTGGGGTGGAAATCACTTGGGAGTGCGAGTCTCTGGAGCACGGCCACGGCCAGAAGCCCAAGTTCCTTTCCGGCGGAAGAAATAATCCTGGCGGCCACGGCGTCGCCTTCGGAAGCTGCTTCGGAGACAAGTACGGCCAGTTCGGCGATCATATGCCTGGATAAACCGGTACGGTAGACGATATGCCGCAGTTCGCTCTCCGCCCCGAAATGGAGGTGCTGCCGCAGCTTCTGGGTGAGCATGGTCGGCTCTTCCCGCCCTTCGCTGGCTCTGGCCACAGCCTTCAGAGCGTTCAAGCCAATCTCGTAGCCGCTGCCCTCATCGCCGAGGAGAGTACCCCAACCGCCGACCACCATCCGGTTACCCCCGGCGTCAATGCCCATGGCGAAAGAGCCAGTTCCCGCCAGGACCACCACGCCCGGGGGAGCCACCAGAGCGCCGGTAAAGGCGTTGAGAGCATCGTCGCCTTCCGAGACCAGGCGTTCAAAGCAGCATACCCCCTCCAGGGCCTCCCGGCTGAATTGCTCATCCACCGCCGGCGCCCCGATATAGATCGTTTCCACCTTCAGCGGTTGGTGGTCGGGGGCAAAGGCCAGGCGGTTGGATGCGGTGGTGTTGCGGTTGTCCTTGCCCGCCGCTTGTTTTAGAGCTTGGGCCACCGCCTGACGCAATGAGAATTTCGCTTCCTCCCTGGAGACGAAGACCGGGTTTAAGGGGCCTCCTTTCCCTCGGCCCAGGATCGTGCCATCTTCCGACGCCACAAGGCAAAGGGTCTTGGAACCACCGCCATCAACCCCGATAAAATATCTTTTCATACTCATTTGCGCATTTCACGACCATTGTCCCGTGGCCTTCTTATAGTCCTTTGATGCGTTGCCGGTACCTGGCCATCACCTTATCGTTGTGTTCGGGGCCGCCGGGCAGGTTGGAGCTCATAAAGACCGGCGGGATCTGCCCGGCCTCGATCAACCGCTCGATGACGCGGATGATCAGCACATTCAGGATGAGCCCGCCCAGCAGGGTGGAAACCGGCCCCACCTTTTGGGCCAGCCCTGGCAACTCCAATGCGGCGTCCCCCGGTGTCACGCAATTGTCGAGGCAGATGTCGGCAACCTCAAAGAGCTTTTTGTTTGAAGAATGGCGTGACTCGGACGTGGCGGCCATGGCCAATGAAGTCACCGCAATGACCACCAGACCCTGAGATTTGGCTTCCAGGGCCATTTCCACAGGCACGGCGTTTATCCCGGAGCTGGAGAGGATAATGATGGGTTCGCCGGCTTTAGTTCCGGCTTCTTCCAGGATGATCCCCGCGTATCCGGGCAACTTCTCCAACCGGGTGCTCTTGGCGGCCCCCTGATGGAGCATCAGGCCGGGCTCAAAGATCATGTTTACGGGCACAAGCCCTCCGGCCCGGTAGAAGATCTCCTCGCCCAACATGTGGGAATGGCCTGTTCCAAAAACGTGGAGGACGCCACCGTTCATAATAACGTCCGCGATCACCTGGGAAGCTTTGTCGATGGCGGGCACCTGGGTCTCTTCCACCCTGGCCATGAGCTTTTTGACAACCTGGAAATATTGTGTGGCGTACATGATGGTCTCCTTCCACACGAGAATGAGGGGAGGCAGAAAGTCAGAGACCCTCTGCCCCCTCGAACTGCAAGAGCCTTGATCGACGCTCGTTTACCTCTGGTTGAGGATGGCTGGCGCCTGTTTGTCGATGGCGGCTGCAGCTTCCTTTGCGCTTCGCTGGCCGCTCCAGACCAGATCCAGTTCCCGGTTTGCCATGGCAAAAAATTCGGAACTCTGTGGGAAGACCGGGAAGGGCACGCCGTACTCAAAAGCGCGGATATAGGCCTGCTTGTTGGCCGGGGGCGGATCGATGAACTTCTTGTGGTTCTTGCCCACCGACTGCAGTCCCGCCATACCCATGTTGAGGTCCACAGCCAGGCTCTGGCCTTCCGGACCGGCCAGCCAGGCTATTACCCGGAAAGCGGCATCCGGATTTTTAGCGCCCTTGGGGATAACCCAGAGGTTGCTCCAGATCCGGCAGGCCTGGCGTTTTTTCCTGGGCACCTCGGCCATGTCAAAGTCTAATCCCTGTTTGATGAAGTTGCCCATTCGGGAGACCCCGGCCAGGTACATGGCAGTCTTCTGCTGCGAGAAGGGCGCGGCGGAGGAAGACCCGAACTCCTGGGCTTGCGCCGGAGTCGGCGCCACCTTGTACTTGTACATCAAGTCCTGCAAAAACTGCAGAGCCTCGATGGTCTCGGGTGTGTTCACAATCGATTTGGTGGCGTCTTTGTTGACAAAGCCGCCGTTGTTCTGAAGGAGCCAGTCATAGTAACCATCAGGATAGGTCGGGAAAGAGAATCCCCACTGGATGGGTTTGCCGTTGGCATCATACTTGGTAAGCTTCTTGGCGGTTTCCAGGAAGTCGTCCCAGGTCCACCCCGGCTTTGGATATGGCACCCCGGCTTCGTCGAAGAGCTTCTTGTTGTAGTAGATGGCATTGGAGGTTACATCGCGCGGGAGCGCCCAGATATGGCCTTTGTAGGTGACAATCTCTTTGACCACCGGGTACAGATCGTCCACCGGGTATTTGTATTTTTTAATGTAGGGATCCAGGTTGGTCAGCGCATTTTTGGAGGCATAGACCGCCAGCTGATCCATGGCCAGCATGGAGATGTCCGGCGGGTTGCCGCCGGCGACCATGGTGAGGATCTTATCGTAATATCCGTCCGCCGGCAGGCTGACCATGTTCAATTCGATATCCGGGTTTGCCTTTTCGAAGGCTTCTTTCAGGATGACCAGGGGTTGTCCCGGCTTGACCTCCCACCAGGAGTACAAAGACACGGTGGTCTTGGCGAGAGCGCCCGCACTAAAGCTAAACAATGCCGCCACCAGTAACGCCAGGGTTATAAACCGTTTTGACACTTGCTTTCCCTCCTGTTCAAGTGAATTGTATTAACAAACGAAAGTCCCGCGACGATCTCCGCCTGCCACCTCCTTTCGCAAAGTGCATTACCTGCCCCCCATGCCGGACATGGCTATCCCGCGGACAAAGTAGCGTTGCCCGAGGAGAAAGATGATGATCACCGGGATGATGGCCATGTTGGCCCCGGCCAGGAGCAATTCCCAGTGGGTTTCCGCCTCCCCGATCCCCTTGAAATAGGCCAGGCCGACCTGAATGGGATACTTTGCGGGGTCATTGAGGACGATCAGGGGCCACATGAACGTATTCCAGGCTGTCTTAAATTGGAAGATGGCTAAAGTAGCCAGCGCCGGTTTGGCCAGCGGCAGGATTATCCGGTAAAAAGTGGAAAACCTTGAGCAGCCATCGATGCGAGCGGCGTCTTCAAGCTCATAGGGCAGGGTCAGGAAGTATTGCCGCAGCAAAAAGGTGCCAAAGACCGTTATGAGGTTGGGCAGGATAACCGCGGTATAAGTATTGACCAGGCCAAGATACCGTATCAGGATAAAGTTGGGAATGACCAGGACCTGCCCGGGGATCATTATGGTGCCCAAAAAGAGCAAAAAGAACTTGTCTCGCCCGGGAAACTTAAGCCGTGCAAAGGAATAGGCCGCCAGGGCGGAAGTCATAATCTGCAAACTGGGGATTACCAGCGCCAAAAATAAGCTGTTGAGCATGAACCGCCCGAAGGGTACGGTGCTGGAAGTCCAGGCGATCACGTAGTTTTGCCATTTCACCGGATTGGGAATCCACTCGGGCGGGAAGGTAAAGACCTTTTCCCAGGGTTTCAGGGATGAAGAGATCGACCAGACAAAGGGTATGATCATGATGAGCGCCCCAAGGCTCAAGAATATATATGCCAGGATCCTGGCCAGTTTTTCGCGTTGCTTTCTTTGCAGGTGGTAGCGTGGTGTGGCCACGATGATTCCCCCTTCCTTTGTGCGCCGCTACTCGTAATGGACCCAGTTCTTCTGGAAACGGAACTGGATCAGGGTCAAAGTAAAGATGATTACAAAGAGAATCCAGGCGGCGGCGGCCGCGTAACCCATCTTGAACCACCGGAACCCGTTCATGTAGATGAAGTAGACGATGGTCTCCGTGGTTCCAGCCGGTTTGCCCTGGGTCATCACGTAAACCTGTTCGAAGATCTGGAAGGCATAGATGGTCTTCATCACTGTTACCAGGAATGTAGTGGGCGAAAGGAGGGGGAGGGTGATCCTCCAGAACTTTTGCCACACGGAGGCGCCATCGATGTCGGCCGCCTCGTAAAGATGGTCGGGGATGGTTTGCAGCCCGGCCAGGAAGATGATCATGTAATAGCCGCATTCTTGCCAGACGGTCATTACAATCATCGCTGGTTTTGCCCAGAACGTAGTCTCCAGCCAGTGGGGCGGGTTTGCGACGCCCAGCGACCCCAAAAACCAGTTGATCAGCCCGAAGCTGGGGTTATAGAGCCAGATCCAGACAATACTGATGGCCACTGTAGAGGTCACAGTCGGCATATACAAGGCGGTCCTAAAAAAAGAGATCCCTTTAAGCTGCCGGTTGACGGCGATGGCCAGCCCGAGGGAGGTGGC
>JBLNCV010000241.1:0-3639 GCA_050260975.1 Syntrophothermus sp.
GCGGCCACCTTGGTGGCGCCGGTGGTAGGATCCCCGACCACGGCGATAACCTTATCCTGGGTGGCGTATTTCTGCATGATGTTGGCAACCTCGGTCTTGTCACCGCGGTCGTCTTCCTCAACGATTACCAGCTTCTTGCCCAGAACGCCGCCAGCGGCGTTGATCTCCTCAACTGCAAGCTTCATGCCCTTCAACGACTGTGTTCCGTAGATGGCCACATTCCCGGAAAGGGCTCCCAAAAATCCGATCTTTAGCTCATCCGCGGCAAATACCGCCACCGGCAGAAGAACTCCCAGGGCTAACGCCAAAACCAACCCGATGCTGATTAACGCGGACAGTTTCTGCTTGGACAATTCTACTCGCCTCCTCAATTAATTCATCCACAAATACTGTCGAAGTCGCGAAAAACCGGTTAAAAACTGGCAATTGTACTCTGTCTTTCGGGCTTTTAGTCCACCTTTTTGGCCTTGCCCGTTTTGGATGATCACCCCTTCCTTTGTGAAGGCTGCAAATTTTTCGCCAGGATATCACGATTTTAAAGTCGTTATTTTGACCTGGTTATGATCATTAATTTTTCGCCATTGAGTTGGCTAATTCCTGCAATTATCAACAATTATTGCATTTGGTGGAAACTGGTTGGACCAACTCTTCCGCAGGGCGCCTGTTCATGGCCAATAAACCGGTTTTAGCGCAGGTTAACCGGGCAACAGGCAAAACTGTCAAGATGTCGAAAACCAACCTTCCCGCTGATACAGACTCCGCGGGGTGGCTTTCAACTCCTCCAACAGCGCATACACCCAGCCCACCTCGCCCACTGTCGCCAGGACGTGCGCGTCGCTGCCCACCGAAAGTTTGACGCCGGCCTCCAGGCAGCGGCGGACAAATTCCGGGCGCGGGCTCTTGCTCATGGCGTGCACCTCTATGGCAATGTCGTTTTCCAGCGCCCGCCGGATAACGGCCTCCTGCCAATCCCGGTCGAAGAAACGGGCCGCGATCCGCCGCTCGTACTCACGCCGCTCGTCGAAGGTCGAGCCGGGCAACAGAAGTGGATCCATCGGCAAATACCCCTCGATGTGCCCGAAAATATCCACCGCCGGATTCTCCGCCACTGTCAGAACGGCGGCTTTATAGGCTTCCCAGTAATCCGCATTGAAGAGATCCCCCGGCCGCGGCGCAAATCCCTCGGGTAAAAAACGCCTCTCGATATAATGCACGCTGGAGATCACCAGGTCGACATCCCGTTTGATAGCCGGATCAAAGCGCGGTCCGGCTTCAACCCCGATCAAAACCCGCATGCCGGCGGAGGTCAATCCGGAAAGCCTTCGCCGCAACCGGCCAAGAGCTTCCAGATCAAATTTTTGCGGGTACCTTCCGGGATCCAGGGGATCGTAATGGTCGGTAATTGCCAATACCGATAACCCTTTGTCCTCCGCTACCCGGACAATCTCTTCCGGTTCCCCTTCACCGTCGGAAAGCTTTGAATGGGTGTGCAAGTCCATGCGCGGCAGGTCCATAATCCCCTGGCTACCTCCGATTCAATTGCGCTCCTGGTTTGCCGGCTTCACCGGCCTGGCCGCCTCCCGGCCACAATCACCTATTTCTGACCACACCCCACCTGCTCTTCTTCAACCAAAAACGCCACAAAATCGGCCTCCGGGACCGCCAGAGAAATTCCCGGGGACGTAACTGCCGCAACTGCATGGGAGGCTACTCTAAACCGAGCATCCCGCCACTCTCCGTCCAGGGAGATTGACCGGGCCGCCAGCACCCTGGCCGGGTCAACTTCCAGCAAAATCTCCCGCCCCTTTCGCCGCCGCCGGTTGGCCGCCACAACAAAGTGCGTTGTCCCCGCCCCTCGCTGCAAAAGCCAGTGAGTCGCCGCGAGATCCCTGGAAAGGAGACCTTCGTTGTCCATAACGCAGATCCCCTCATCATCCACAAAGGTCCCTTCCGCGAAGTACGGCGCCAACCGTTTGCGGAAGTCCAGCGCCCGCCGGAAGTACGCCTTGAGATCCGCGTCTTCCGGCGGGAAACGATCCCCGATCTCCGCCCAGAAGACGCTTCCCAGGAGCATGGCCCTCTCCAGATCGCTGTAAAAATAGGCCTCCCTGGTGGGCCGGTCCCCGATCCGCCGCGGGTTGACCATGTTCACCTGGATGTAACGCGGGAAGGTGTACTTGTACATGTTGAAAAACTCGTCGTAGAGAGTGCCGTTCCAGGTGAGATTGCCGAAGACATAGCTCCCGTAGATGTCACCGCAGTTCTCGATCATCAGGAAGGCCCGCGGGTTGATCTTTTGGATCCTCTCCTTGACGGTGCGCAGGATCTCCAGGTAACCATGGTTAAACATCCCGTGGTGCGGGTGCCGGTGCGCCTGGTCGTAACAGACATGCGGCTCGGCGGACCCCACCTGGTCGAGGTAGATCCCCCTTGCGCCAAAACACCGCACCATCCAGGTGGCGTAATCGATGATCCATTTCTGCCAGCCCACATACGCCGGGCACATTACCGCAAAGGTCTTGGGCTCGTAGACCTCCTGGAACTGCCGCCCCTTTTCGTCCTTGAGCGCCCATTCCACACCCAGAGTAGGGTAGTAGTCGGACTCCACATCAAAGATCCGGGCGTTGATGTAAAAGGTGACCATGCCACCGTGTTCGTTTATGTACCGGCAACCCGCCGCCAGGTCCTCCGCCGTCCCCAGCTCCATGTCCGGGTAGTATTCGGGGTAGTTGTTGTCGAAGCCCCGGCGGTTCCAGCCCGCGATGAAGAAGTGCTCCAGCCCCATGGCCTGGCCTTCCTCGAACATGGCCGGGATCTCCTCGAAACGGTGCTGGATGCCCGGGTAATTGCGGAAATCATACCGGGGGGCCATCCCCGCCTGCTCCTTGAGATCCCGCGGTACTTCCGGGTAGGTAATATGTTGCTCGATCCAGCGCCGGTACCGGCGGGCGCCCCAGTGCCAGTCGCCCGGATGGATCCCCACCGCGTAGGGATGGGACTCCCAGGACTGGCCGGGGTCGATCTTCAGGTACTTGCGAAAGGCGAAACCCATCCAGGGATCTTCGGGGCCACCCGCCTCCGCCCTTATCCCGGTGAGCAAAAAGTCGGGATCATAAGAGGCCAGGTAAAGCCCATGGCTGGCGCTCTCCCGCCTCGAGCCCACGCCCTTCACTCCCTCATATCCCTCATAGTAGTCGAGCCACATCATGGAGGCCAGCCCGCAGTAGTTTATTTCCCGGGAATAATGGCCCGCCGCCTCTTTGACGCTCCCAGCCCGCCCAAAGGTGAGGTAGCGTTCGGTGGCATACTCCTCGGCGGGGTTGACCGTCCTTTCCCCGGCGTGATGGGGGTAGACGATCACATCATCCCGGTGGCTTTGGCCAAGCCAGATTCCTTGTAAATAAGGGAAGACCACCTCGACGATCCGGAGATTGCGGGTGTGGTTTGCCAGCCGGAGGCGCCAGAAGGTCTCTGGATCATCCCCGCGCAACTCTATGGAATATTCGGCGGTGATGTCCACCTCCCGTTCCCCGTCCCAGAGCGAGGAATAGGCTACTTCGATCCGGGAGCCAGTCGCCTCCGCCCGGTAGGTTACTTTAGGCAGGAGCGCCACCTTTTCATTTTGTGTGTTCAGGCAAA
>JBLNCV010000242.1:0-12649 GCA_050260975.1 Syntrophothermus sp.
TTGAGCTTGCCGACGACGTTCTGGCTTTCCCGTTTGGGGAGTGTCGCGCTTATTACGGGGAAGGTATTGACTTCCCGGATGTAAGCGAAGAGCGCTGCCAGATCCAGCAAAAATGCCAGCAGGGGGCTGGCCAGATAAATAAGGGCCGATACCACGAAGGTCAAATACAACGCCCCGTAGGCCCAGGAAAAAGAGGTTACCGACTTAAAGCTTTGCAGATTGGTGGCAAAGCCGAAGACGCCCAACTGTTCTTCAATATACCTGGCCGCCTGGCGTTCCGCGCTGGTCGTGGAACCTCGTGGCCCAATCTCTACGGCCAGAGTCTTCACGTGGCGCAAAGCATTTTCCCCGGGAGCCAGCAGCTCCGAGCCTTGATCCCGTTTTTCCATAAGTTATTCCCCCCACAAGGCCTCCTCGACCGGGAGCAAGCCTTGCCGTAAATGCCTTTCCGGCCGGATACTTGGATATTACGCCGATTCCCGCTAGATTCCTTCAAAACCGGCCAAAAACCTCAGATGCATCAAGCTGGTTCATATGGAGCCGGCTCATGCGGCATCCGCACATCCGAGGCGGGTTCATAATATACACAGTCTTCGTCCGCCGCCTGGGCGCTGAGGCAACTGTAGATCTCGTCCAACCAGCAGATTCCCTCGATCTGATGGATGCAGTCCACTGCACAGGTGATGGCCAGCATCTTCCCACCGCCTTTCTTTCCATGCTGCTCGCTTCGGGTTCATCTTGCCCGGAATGGGGCGGGCACATTCGGGCCGAGGAGGAATTTTGCCAATCGATGGCGAATCAATAATTATATATGAAACCCATTGCACATGAACTTGAGCTCCGGAAGCTCGAATTTGCAATATAAATTGTTTGATAATGGTGGAGAACCCGAGGTGAGCCTGAAATCGCTACCATTTATGAAATAGCCAAACGTCTTGGGGTGTCCTCCGCGACCGTTTCCCGCGCCTTGACCGGCCGTGGTTACGTTCGCGAGGAGTTGCGGGAAAAGATCCTCCAGGTGGCCAGGGAGCTGGACTATCAGCCAAACTCTCTTGCGCGCGGCTTGATCACGAAACAAAGCTATACCATCGGGCTGGTGCTTCCTGATATCACCAATCCGTTCTTTCCGGCGGTGGCGCGTGGCGTGGAGGATGTGGCCCAGCGAAACGGGTACAACGTGATTCTCTGCAACACCGACGGAAACCCCCGGAAGGAAGCCAGCTACCTGGGCGTGTTGCGAAGCAAGCAGGTAGATGGGGTGATCTTCACCACGTCGCAGGTGAGCGCCAGACACGTGGAGCGGCTTCTCGACGCCGGCACTCCGGTGGTGCTTGCGGATCGGCGGGTGAAGATCGATTGCGATTTTGTGGTGGTGGATAATATTGAAGGAGCTTACCTGGCCACACAGCATCTGATTGCCCTTGGGCATTCTGCAATCGGTGTCATAACCGGTCCACAGAAGGTTACAACCAGCACCGAACGTATCGAAGGCTACCGGAGGGCTCTACAGGAGTCCGGCGTCAAAATGCGGGACGAATTGATCCTGGAGGGTGATTACAGGCAACACAGCGGGTATCGGCACGCAAAGTCCCTTTTGAAGTTGGGGGACCCTCCCACGGCAATCTTTGCGTGCAATGATCTCATGGCTATCGGGGTGCTGGCGGCGCTTGAGGAGGAAGGGATTCGCGTTCCGGAGGAGGTCGCCGTCGTGGGTTACGACGACACATTGCTGGCGTCGGTGGTCCGGCCCGGCCTGACGACCGTGGCACAGCCCAAGTACGAAATGGGCGCGATCGCCTGTGAACTGCTCATAGACCGGATTCGGGCGAAGGATCGGCCGACACAGCAGGTAATCTTGAAACCGCAACTCATTATTCGAGAATCCAGCGTGATCCGGGAGTCCAGCCACGTTAGAAAATCAAATTTTGAGGAGAAGTCATCGTGGGCTTGATTATCAGGTTCTTTCAGATTCTGTGGTGGGTCTTTATGCTGGGGGCGCTCTGGTCGATGGCCAGGGGGCTTTACCGGCTCTGGAAGGCTTATGGCGGTTATTATACCGGGGGTGAGCGGCGTTACGGCCGGATGCCCTGGTGGCGCCCGGACCGGCAAAACGATCACCAGCCAGGCAATAGTGGGGAGGGGGCATCGCGGGGGACTTCCAGCGGGGTCAGCCGGGAGACCGTTCCCTGCGCTGCCTGTGGGATCTTTGTCGAAAAGCAGAGTGCCGTCAAAAAGATGGTTGGTGGCCGGGAAGTTTATTATTGCAGCGAAAAATGCAGCGGTGGTGCGAAATGAAAAAGATTGTCGTGGCCGGCAGCCTCAATATGGATCTGGTGCTGGAAGTGGCCCGTTTGCCGCGGCCGGGGGAGACGGTCCGGTCCCACGTCTTCAGGCAGGCGCCCGGAGGGAAAGGCGCCAACCAGGCAGTGGCGGCGGCTCGGCTGGGGGCCGTCGTGACTCACATCGGCCGGGTGGGAGACGACGCCTATGGGGAGGAACTCCGGCGGAATCTGGAAATCAATGGGGTGGATACCCGCCTGGTGGCGGCCGATTCCACGGCGGACACAGGTCTGGCAATGATTACCGTTGATGCCGCCGGGGAGAACACCATTGTTTTGCATGCGGGAGCCAATGGGGCATGCCCGCCCGAATTCGTGGCAAAAGGTTTGAAAGAGTGCCGGGATGCCGAAGCCTTGCTCTTGCAGTTGGAGATTCCCTTACCGGCGGTGTGGGCCGCCGTGGAGCAGGCCAGAGCCAACGGCCAGACCATCTTTCTTAACCCGGCCCCGGCCCTGGATCTACCGGACAGCCTTCTGCGAGAAGCGGATTTTCTGATTCCCAATGAAACCGAGGCAAACCAGTTAAGCGGCCTCCCGGCCGATGAGATTGCGTCCTCCATCGAGGCGGGGCGAGCCCTGTGCGCCAGGGGGGCGGCCAATGTAATCATTACTCTGGGTGGCAAAGGCGCCCTCTGGGTAAATCGGGCGGGAGAGGTCCAATATTTCCCGGCTCACAGGGTCAAGGTGGTGGACACTACCGCGGCGGGAGACGCATTTGTGGCCGCGCTGGCTGTGGCTATGCGCGACCCCCGCTCGGAAGAGGCCATCGCTGAGGCGATTCGGTACGCGATGGCCGCCGGCGCTCTTGCCGTGACCAGGCCGGGCGCCCAGCCGTCTTTGCCGACGGCGGCGGAAGTGGCGGAGTTTTTGAACAGAGGGTAGACTTTTCCAGCCGGAAGAGATGGAGGCCGAAAGCGGTAGAATGGCAACGACAGCCTTGACAGCATCGGAGACTGGATCTGAAATATTGCGGTTGCAAGGGATTTCCAAAACCTTTCCAGGGGTTGTGGCCTTGCAAGAAGTGGATTTCTCCCTGCGGGCCGGTGAGGTGCATGCCCTGGTCGGGGAGAACGGCGCCGGCAAGTCCACGTTGATGAAGATTTTAAGCGGCGCCTACCGCAAGAACGGTGGGACCATCACCGTGGCGGGCCGGCAGGTGGAGATTGGCTCGCCGCAAGCGGCGCAAACGCTGGGAATCAGCACCATCTACCAGGAGTTCAACCTGGTACCTGCCCTGAGTGTGGCGGAGAATATCTTTCTGGGCAGGTTGCCCGGTCGCTCTCGCCTGGGGTTTCTGGATCGGAGAAGGCTCCGGGAGGAGACGAGCGCCCTTTTGCAGAAGTTGGGGCTCGACGTCCCACCGGAGACGCCGGTGGGGGCGTTGCGGGTGGCGCAGCAGCAGGTGGTGGAGATTGCCAGAGCCCTCTCCACCAACGCCCGGATCCTGATCATGGATGAGCCCACCGCGGCGCTGACCGAAGCGGAGGTGGCCAGGCTCTTTGCCATTATCAAGGATTTGCGCCGGGACGGGGTGGGAATAATCTACATCTCCCACAAGCTTGATGAAGTCTTTGCGCTGGCGGACCGGATCACGGTCTTCCGGGACGGCCGGCACGTGGGAACTTACCCGTCGGGAAAGATTGACCGGAACGGCCTGATCCGGCTGATGGTGGGCCGGGAGATGGCGGATCTCTACCCCCGGCGGAGTGTCAGGCCCGGCGAGGTGGCGCTGGAATTGCGCCATGTCAACGCCGGCATGCTCAAGGATATCTCTTTTACCTTACGGCACGGTGAGGTCCTGGGGGTGGCCGGGCTGATGGGGGCTGGACAGGCGCTCCTGGCCCGGGTGATCTTTGGAGCGGATCCCAAACAGTCGGGGACAATCTTTGTAAACCGCTACCCGGCCACAATCACGGCGCCAGCCGGGGCCATTCGCCGGGGAATCGGTCTTCTTACCGAAAACCGCAAGGAAGAGGGTCTGGTGCTGGGACTCTCCGTGGCGAAGAACGTGGTTCTGGCCAGCATTGACTCCGTCTCCCGCTGGGGAGTCGTTCATCCCCGGCGGGAACAGGCGGTGGCGCAGGGGTATGTGGACAGGTTGCAGATTCGTACGCCGGGGGTCAATCAACAAGTGCGGTTTCTCAGCGGCGGCAACCAGCAAAAGGTGGTTCTGGCCAAATGGCTGAATACGGCGCCGGAGATTGTGATTCTCTGCGAACCCACTCGTGGCATCGATGTGGGCGCCAAGGCGGAGATTTACCAGTTGGTCAACGAGCTGGCCGCGGACGGTAAGGCAATCCTTTTTATCTCCTCGGAATTGCCGGAGATCCTGGGGCTCTCCGACCGGGTCCTGGTTATGCGCGAGGGGGGAATTGCCGCATGCCTGGAAAAAGAGGAGGCCACCGCGGAAAAGATCATGTTTTATGCCATCGGTGGGAATAGTGGGGTTTAGATGGGGGAAAAGCAGATGTTGGCTCAAATGTCGGCTCGTAATGGCATGGCCTTTTTCAGGCGCTTCGGCATGTTGATGATCCTGGTCTTCCTTGTGGCGGTTCTGTCCGTGCTCAGCCCAAGGTTTTTGACCCTGGGCAATCTCATGAACATCGCCAGGCAAGTGAGCATCAACGGAGTGGTGGCCGCCGGGATGACGGTGGTCATCCTGTCGGGGGGCATCGATCTGTCTGTGGGCAGTGTGGTGGCCCTGACCGGCGCCCTTGCCGCCGGGACGCTGGCGGCTTCCGGCAACCCATGGCTGAGCATGGCGGTGGGCCTTGGGGTGGGGGCTCTACTGGGGACGATCAATGGAATCTTCATCGCCTGGCCCAAACTGCCACCTTTTATCGTGACGCTGGCGATGATGGCGCTGGCGCGGGGGTTAACCCTGGTTTATACCGGTGGGCGGCCGATGATGCTTGACTCGCCGGTCTACGACTTTCTGGGCAGTGGGCGTCTTTTCGGCGTTCCGGTGCCGGTGGTGCTCATGGCTGCCGTCTACCTGGGCGTCCATCTTCTGCTGCAAGCCACCAAATTCGGCCGGTATGTGTATGCCATCGGCGGCAACGAACAGGCCTGCAGGCTTTCCGGGATCAGGGTGGACAGGATCAAAACGGCGGTCTATGGCATGGGCGGGCTTTTGGCCGGTCTTTCGGGGATCATCCTCACGGCCCGCTTGATCTCGGCGCAACCTACCGCCGGGGTGGGGTATGAACTGGACGCCATTGCGGCGGTGATCCTGGGCGGCACGAGCCTCTCCGGCGGGGAGGGCGGCGTCGGATCCACCGTAGTGGGGGCATTGATTATCGGTGTGCTGGCCAACGGTCTCAATCTGCTCAATGTCTCGCCCTTCTACCAGGAGGTGGCCAAAGGGCTGGTCATCCTGGTGGCGGTGATTTTGGACTGGCTGATCCACAAGGGGGTGAAAAGGTGAAGAAGAGAGGTTTGCTCAATCCAGAGCTGAATTATACTCTGTCCGCCCTCGGGCACACGGACGGGCTTTGCATCTGCGACGCCGGCCTACCCATTCCCGAGGAGGTGAACCGGATCGACCTGGCGCTGGTCCGGGGAGTGCCGGGGTTCGTCGAGACGCTGGAAGCCATTCTTTCGGAAATGGAGGTGGAAAAGGCGATTCTGGCCGAAGAGATCAAGGAGGCCAGCGCCGGGTTGCACGCGGAGATCCGCGAGCGCCTGGGTGACATTCCGGTGGAGTATCTATCGCATGCTCAATTCAAGGAGCAAGTCTTTGAGACCAGGGGGGTGGTCCGGACCGGGGAGTTTACGCCATATGCCAACATTATCTTGATCTCTGGCGTCAAGAAGCTGTTTGAGCGCTACGGTGGCTGACAGTCAATGGTCAAATGAGTGGTTAAATGATGCCAAATAGTTAAGAGAAGAAAGAGAGTGTGAACAATGAAGAAATTAGCGGTTATTTTTATGGTGGCAGTGCTGGCCGGGGGTCTTTTGGGTGTCTTTGGGCTGCCCGCCGGCGCGGAAAAGAAGCCGGTGGTGGGGCTGGCGGTCTCTACCCTGAATAATCCGTTCTTTGTGGATCTCAAGGACGGCGCCCTGGAGGCGGCAAAGAAGCTCGGCATCGAGTTGGTGGTCACTGACGCGCAAAACGACCCTAACAAACAGTTGGCTGGTATTGAGGACCTGATCCAGCGTGGGGTGGATGTGATTTTGGTGAACCCCACCGATTCCGCGGCGGTTGTTCCGGCCATCAAGGCCGCCAACAAGGCCAAGATCCCCGTGATTACCGTGGATCGTTCCGCCGCCCAGGGAGAAGTGGCGACGCACATTGCTTCCGACAACGTGGCGGGTGGCCGAATGGCGGGCGAGTACATCGTCAAGCTCTTGGGAGGAAAGGGGAAGGTTGTGGAGCTGGAAGGCATTCCGGGCACCTCGGCGGCCAGGGATCGGGGGAAAGGGTTCAATGAGGTGATCGCCAAAAACGGCGGGATCAAGGTGGTTGCTCGCCAGGAGGCCGGTTTTGACCGGGCCAGGGGCCTGACGGTCATGGAGAATATCCTCCAGGCGCAGCCCGAGATCAACGCGGTCTTCGCCCACAACGATGAGATGGCGCTTGGCGCCCTGAAAGCCATCACGGCCTCGGGACGGAAGGGGATCCTGGTGGTGGGTTTTGATGCCACCGATGACGCAGTGGCGGCGGTAAAGGAAGGCAAGCTGGCGGCCACCGTGGCCCAGCAGCCCAGGGAGATGGGCCGGCTGGCGGTGGAATCGGCCAAGCAACTGCTCTCCGGCGGAAAACTGGACCAATTCATCCCGGTGGCGCTGAGCCTGGTGACAAAGTAAATCCGGCGACCAATAAATCTGGCGGCAAAGCAGGAGCAAAAAATATCTCCGCCTCCTATCAACTTTTTTCCGTTCCCCCCGATAATATATATAACTAAACGCATGGGGGGCATTTCAGGTGGGCGGGAAATGGAAGAAGTGGGCGGTTATCTCTATCTTGTTCGCGCTGGTCCTGGCCGGCGGGCTGGTGCTGGGCTCGCGGACCATGGCGGAGAATCAACCGGGCAAGATCCACGTATGGATCTGGATTGCCGCCGGCAGCCGGGTTGACGTCCAGCAGGGATATATCGACGAAATGCCCAAACTGGACGGGAGCAATCAGGGGTATCTGGTCTTCCACACCCTCAAGGGCAAAAGGTGGCTGATAAACTACCAGTATATCATCCGCGTCGAGGAGTTTTAGGCCCAGAAATCTAAAAGTGCGACGGACCCCCAGTGGCATTTGCCGCTGGGGGTTTCATGCGATTTGACGGTGAATAGTGTTGTGCGGTATAATATACCAATTGAGAGGTGAGTGATCATGAATCAATTTAAAGCATGGCTGTTTATGGCTTTACTGACGGTACTTTTAGTCTTGCTTGGAAATGCTATTGCCGGGCAAGGGGGAATGATCGTCTTTTTCCTGATTGCTCTGGCCATGAACTTCTTCGGCTACTGGTTCAGTGACAGGGTGGCCATCATGATGACCGGTTCCCGGCCGGTCACAGAGGCGGAGGCCCCGCAGTTATACGCGTCGGTGCGCAAACTGACCCGGGCCGCTGGCCTGCCCATGCCGAAAATCTATATCACCCCTTCGGACCAGCCCAACGCTTTTGCTACCGGAAGGAACCCGTCACATGCGGCGGTGGCGGTAACAGAAGGGATTTTGAGGATCCTGAGTCGGGAGGAGCTGGAAGGTGTGCTGGCGCACGAACTGGCCCATGTTAAAAACCGGGATATCCTCATCAGCTCAATGGCGGCGGTGGTTGCCGGCGCGATTACCATGCTGGCCAACGTGGCGCAGTGGGGGTTGCTCTTCGGCGGCAGCCGCGACGACGAAGACGAAAGCCCGCTGGCGATGGTGGGAACGCTTTTGATGATCATCCTGGCGCCGATTGCCGCCATGTTAATCCAGCTGGCGATCTCCCGGTCCCGGGAATACGGAGCCGACGCCACAGGGGCCCGGATTGTCGGCAGCCCTCATGGCCTGGCCAATGCCTTGCTCAAGCTGGAGCGTGGCGCCGGGGCTATTCCGATGGATGTCAGCCCTTCAGCGGCGCACATGTTTATTGTGAACCCCTTAAGCGCGGAAGGGTTTGCCCGGCTTTTCAGCACCCATCCGCCCATTCAGGATCGAGTGGAGCGCCTGCGCGGGATGCGGATTAATGCTTGAATTTGAAAGGGTGGGTACCGTTGGGTTCGAGGCAATTGGCACGGGCGGGCCTCATTGCAGCCGTATACGTGGTGCTTTGCTGGGTCCTGGCGCCGATCAGTTTCCGCCAGATCCAGGTCCGGGTCGCCGAAGGCCTGACCCTGTTGCCCATATTGTACCCGGAGGCAATACCGGCCCTTTTTGTGGGGGCGTTGCTGGCCAACATCATCGGCGGGCTCGGCCCGTGGGATATCTTTGGCGGCAGCCTGGTCACCTTGCTCGCGGCTTATCTTACCCGTGTTTTTCGATTCCGGCCGGCGATAGCATATCTATCGCCGATTTTGCTGAACGCTCTTTTGGTGAGCCTGTATTTGCACTACATCCTGCCGTTCCCGTATTGGCCGCTGGTGCTAAGTATCGGGATCGGCGAGGCGATAGCGGTACTGGGGATCGGCCTACCGTTGCTCAAGTACCTGAAAGGGAAAGGATTAGGCACAGATGGAAATGCCTTTCGTTGACCTCCATTTCCACAGCACACATTCCGACGGCAGGACGCCGCTGGGGGAGATGGTGAGACGGGCCAGGGAGCTGGGCATCCAATATTTTGCAATAACCGATCACTATTCCGACGAACGATTTGCTTCTCTGTACCGGCGGATGAACCGCAAGCAATTGATGGCGTATCTGGCGGAAGCCAGGGCGTTAGGGGTTTGTACCGGGGTGGAGGCGGATCTTCTGCCGAGCGGAGTGGTCGCCCTGGAGAAGTCCGATCGTCCCAGGCTTGATCTGGTCATCGGCGGCCTGCATCAACTCCGCGGCCACCAGTTCTTTGTGGGACACGAACCGATCGAGGATCCGGAAGGGTTTGCAAGGGAGATCGGGGAGATCCTGGTTGGCGCCATGCGTAGCGGGCTGGTGGACGTGATTGCCCACCCCACTAAATTGCCGGATTCGATCGCGCACCTTTCGGAACGACTCTTTGACGAAGCCTGGGAGGATAGAGTCATCGATACGGCGGCGGAGACCAGCGTGGCTCTGGAGATAAACGAGACCAGCCGGGTGCCTGGCTTGCCTTTTGTAAAAAAGTGCCTGGCCAGGGGCGTTAAGATCTCCCTGGGCAGTGATGCCCATGAAGCGGCCCAGTTGGGGCGGATGGATTACTGCCGGGAGATGGTGGCTTCCGCGGGAGTCCAGCCAGGCCAGATCTTTTTACCGCCGGTCTTTTTACAAAGAAAGGCGGGGTTTTCGCAGGAGGAGGCGGGACTTCCGCGCAGAGAAAGCAGAGGGGGTTTCAGATGATTATCGAGGCGCGTTTGGCGGAGTTGAAGATCGTGGTTCCCACACCCGCCAGGCCGGTAGGGGCCTATGTTCCAGCGCTGGTGGCGGGGGATCTGGCCTTTACTTCCGGGCAACTGCCGGTGGTCGATGGAGTCTTGAAATTCAAGGGCAAGCTGGGCCGGGAGATTAGCCTGGAAGATGGCTACCAGGCGGCGCGTCTGTGTGCTATCAATTGCCTGGGCGCCCTGGCGAGCGCTGTAGGCAACCTGGATTGGGTCGAGCAGATCGTGAAAGTCACCGGTTTTGTAGCGTCCGCCGAAGGATTCACCGATCAGCCCAAGGTGGTCAACGGGGCATCGGAACTTCTGGAGGCGATCTTTGGAGAAAAGGGAAAGCATGCCCGGTCGGCGGTGGGAGTCGCCGAACTCCCCCTGGGGGCTCCGGTGGAGATCGAGGTCGTCGCCAGGTTCAAGTAAAATAAACTTAAACGCGGGTGGACACACTAGCCCGGGGTGATATCATGCGCCAAATCAAGGATGAATGCCCATCCTGCGGGGCGGAGCTATCTGCAAGCCTCGACGCGCCGGAAGGGCAGATTATCGAGTGTGCATACTGCGGTGCCGAACTTGAATTGTATGAGACCGAAGACGGGATGACCTTGCGGCTGGCCAGCGAGGTCTAGGTAGCACATGCGGCACACGGCGCACCATGGGCGATTGAGGGGATTGACCGGCCAAAGGGGCCGGTCTTTTTTTCGGGCGTATTGAAATTGGCTTTGCTAGAACCAGGGGGGGTTAATGTGGAAGTTTACTTCGACAATGCGGCTACATCCTTTCCCAAGCCGGAGGTGGTCTATACGGCCATGGACCGGTTTATGCGGGAAGTGGGCGCCAGTCCGGGGCGCGGGGGGCACCGGCGGGCGCTGGAAGCCAGCCGGGTTGTGAGCCGGACCCGCAATGCCCTGGCCCGGCTCTTTAATGTGCCCGAGCCGTCCCGGATCGCCTTCACCAAGAATGCCACCGAAGCGTTAAACACGATCTTTTACGGATATTTAAACAAAGGAGATCATGTGGTTGCCAGTAGCATGGAGCATAACGCGGTCTGGCGCCCGCTCAGGCATCTGGAAAACACCGGCGTGATCGAACTCACCGAAGTGATGTGCAATTCCGAGGGCTTTTTGGAACCGAAAGAGGTTGAAAAGGTTCTTCGTTCGAATACCCGGCTAATCGTGCTCTCGCATGCCTCCAACGTGACCGGCGCCCTTTTTCCTGTGGATGAGATAAGCGAGATTGCCCGGAAACATGGGGTGGCCCTGGCGCTGGACGCCGCCCAGACGGCGGGCGTGCACCCCATAGATCTTGTGGAGATGAAGATTGATTTGATGGCTTTCACGGGGCACAAGGGGCTTTTCGGCCCCCCGGGCACCGGCGGGCTCTTTATTCGCGAAGGATTGCAGTTGCGGCCGTTGTTGCACGGTGGTACCGGGAGCAACTCGATCCTGGAAGAGCAGCCGGAAGATCTTCCCGACCGGTTTGAAGCCGGGACCGCAAACGCGGTAGGGATCGCCGGCCTCGAAGCAGGCGTGGACTTTATCCTTAAAGAAGGCGTGGAGCGGATCCGGCGGCGGGAGATGGAACTCACCGGGTATCTCCTGGGGAGACTGTCTGAATTGGCACAGGTAACTGCCTATGGCCCCAAAGACCCCCAAAAGCAGGTTGGGGTGGTCTCTTTCCGGGTGGAGGCCGGCAATGCCTCCCCCAATGAAATCGGGTATATACTGGATGAAGTTTTTGAAATCGCCGTGCGGGCCGGATTGCACTGCGCGCCCCGCGCGCACCGGACGCTGGGCACCCTGCCGGACGGGACGGTGCGGGCCAGCCTGGGCTATTTCAATACCGAAGAAGAGATCGACTATCTGGCCGAAGCCCTGGGGCAGATTATCGAAAAAGGGACTTGACACGGCAAAAGATGGCGATGTATAATGTAGATGTATACATTGATGGCTTGGCGGACGGAACACCCTTTAGGGGGATGAGTATGGAAAGAACACAGGTTTACCTTGGCGCGGACCAAAAAGAGAAGCTCACCCGTCTGAGCCAGATCCGGGGGCTCCCCATGGCGGAGTTGATCCGTGAAGCGGTTGACCAGTATCTGGTGGAACACGATCCGGCCGACCCGCAAGAAGTTCTGGCTCAAACTTTCGGCCTCTGGGAGGAACGCGGTGACTTGCCTGGCACGAGCCAGGAGATGGTGGAAAAATTGCGTTCCGGTTGGAAAGAACGGCGCAGGAGGCTGAACATGGATGAGGATGAAGAAGGCAAAGGTGGCCGGTAGGATAGCTGCACCAGCACAGACCAATAAAAAGGATATTCTTGTCGACACCACCATCCTTATCGACCACTTGCGCGGCCTCCAGGAAGCGCGGCAGTGGCTGGTAGAGATGTTTCAGTCCGGCCGCTCCTTATACTATTCAGTGATCACCAGAGCCGAGTTGTTGACCGGAGTACGACCGGGGGAGCAAGACGCTTTGTTAAAATTGCTGGGGCTGATGCGGGGTGTAAATGTGGATGACACCATAGCGTCTATCGCGGCCGGCTATATGCAAAAATACGCCAGATCCCACGGCCTGAGCTTGCCGGACGCGTTGATTGCCGCGTCGGCCAGGCAAAGTTCTGCGGGTCTGGCGACCTTGAACCGCAAACATTTTCCCATGACAGATCTTACGGTCATTGTTCCATATTAACTTTCTCGCTCTTGTATCGTGTTACGGGTTGGGCGTTGCCTGTTGAGGAATGGCTTAGATCGCCTTGCGCCCGTTGCGCTCGCCGTCGTAGAAGAAGAGAATTTGCCGGTGGTCGATGGTTGTCTCTAG
>JBLNCV010000243.1:0-2833 GCA_050260975.1 Syntrophothermus sp.
CCGCCTCCACCGCCCGCGCTTCGCTTTCCAGCCCGAAGGAGTAGCGCAGCATCATGGCCCCGGAAAAGATGGTGGCCAGCGGGTTGGCCTTCCCCTGCCCCGCGATATCCGGCGCCGAACCGTGAGATGGCTCGTACATAGCCACCCTTCCGCCCAGGCTGGCCGACGGCTGCATGCCCAGCGAGCCGGTCAGCATCGCCGCCTCGTCGCTCAAAATATCGCCAAACATGTTCTCCGTCACGATCACATCAAATTGGCGGGGATTGCGAATCAACTGCATCGCGGCGTTGTCCACCAGCATGTGTTCCAGGGTCACATCCGGATATTTTTTGCCCACCTCTGTGGCTATCTCTCGCCAGAGGCGCGAACTTTCCAGAACGTTGGCCTTGTCGATGGAAGTCACCTTTTTGCGCCGTTTCTGGGCGGCTTCAAAGGCAACCTGCACCACCCGTTCAATCTCTTCCGTGGTGTAGACCAGGGTGTCGACGACCCTGACCTGCCCCGTTCCCAGCGGCTCTCGGCCCCGGGGTTGGCCGAAGTACAGCCCTCCGGTAAGTTCCCGGACCACCAGGAGATCAACCCCCTGAAGAACTTCCGGCTTCAGGGTGGACGCCTCGATGAGCGCCGGCTCCACCTTGGCCGGCCTGAGGTTGGCGTAAAGGCCCAGCGCCTTGCGCAAGCCAAGAAGAGCTTTTTCAGGACGGCGTTCCGGCTCTAGACCATCCCACTTCGGGCCGCCGACGGCGGCGAGGTAGACCGCATCCGATTTCTCGCAAGCCGACAACGCCTCATCCGTGAGCGGAAAACCGTATGCGTCGATGGAAGCGCCCCCCACCAGTACCTCATTAAATCTGAAGCGATGGCCGTAACGTTCCCCCACCGCTTCGAGGATCTTGAGTCCTTCTCGCATGACCTCCGGTCCGATCCCGTCACCAGGCAAGACCGCGATCGCCGCTTCAATGGACATTGGCCTGCCCCCTTCCACGGTGCTGGCCATCTGTCTATCACCGGCTTTCAACACTCTTCACCCTCTCCCGCACGTATTCGATCAGCCCGCCCTTGGCCATGATCTGCTGCATGAACTCCGGAAAGGGGGCCACCTGGTAGGTCTCCCCACGGGTAATGTTGCGGATCACCCCTTTGGTGCTGTCCACCTCAAGCTCGTCTCCGGCGCGGATTCCGTCCACCGCGGCAGGTGATTCGAAGATGGGCAGGCCGATGTTGATCGCGTTGCGGTAGAAGATGCGCGCAAAGGATCTGGCGATCACACAGGAGAGCCCGGCGGCTTTGATGGCAATCGGCGCGTGTTCCCGCGAACTGCCGCACCCGAAGTTCTCCTCCGCGACAATTATGTCGCCTTTGCGGACCTTCCGGGCAAATTCCGGGTCGGCGTCCTCCATGCAATGCCGGGCCAGTTCCGCCGGGTCTATGGTATTCAGATACCGGGCCGGGATGATCACGTCGGTATCCACATCAGACCCAAACTTCCACGCATAACCTTTCATCATTGTTGCCAGCCCCTTAAAATTCCAAAGTAAATTTTATAGTCCAAAACCTGATGCCAGCCCGAGTTCGGCCGGCGACCCGATCTGTCCCAGCACCGCGGACGCCGCCGCCACAGCCGGATTGGCCAGGTAGACTTCACTCTCCGGATGCCCCATCCGGCCCACAAAGTTGCGGTTGGTGGTCGAGACTGCCCGTTCCCCTTTGGCCAGGATGCCCATGTACCCTCCCAGGCAAGGCCCGCAAGTGGGCGTGCTCACCGCCGCTCCGGCGGAGATAAATATCTCGATCAACCCCTCGCGCATGGCCTCCCGGTAGATCTGCTGCGTCCCGGGAATGACGATCAGCCTTACGCCGGGATGAACCTGCCTTCCCTTAAGGATTCCGGCCGCTTCCCGCAGATCGCTCAACCGGCCGTTGGTGCAGGACCCGATCACCACCTGGTCGATGGGCACATCGCCCACCTTGCTCACCGGGCAGGTGTTCTCCGGCAGATGGGGGCGCGCCACCTGGGGCTCGATCTCCGCCACGTCGTATTCGTACACCCTGGCATACCCGGCGTCCGGATCGCTCTCGTAGGTGGTGAAGGGCCGTTTGGCTCGCCCGCGCACGTATTCCATGGTGATCGCATCCGGCGCGATGATCCCGTTCTTGGCGCCGGCCTCAATGGCCATATTGGCCATGGTAAAACGGCTGTCCATGGGCAGGTTGTCGATGGCCGGCCCGGTAAACTCCATGGCCTGGTAAAGCGCTCCGTCCACTCCAATATCCCCGATGGCATAGAGGATCAGATCCTTGCCGCTTACCCACGGTTTAAGTTTTGCGCCGTGAAAAACAAACTTGATGGACTCCGGCACCTTGAACCAGGTCTCCCCCAGCGCCATGGCCGCCGCCATGTCGGTGCTGCCCACCCCGGTGGCAAAAGCGCCAAGGGCCCCATAGGTGCAGGTGTGGGAATCCGCGCCGATCACCACGTCGCCGGGAAGCACCAGCCCTGCTTCTGGCAGGAGGCAGTGCTCGATCCCCATCCGGCCTACTTCAAAATAGTTGGTGATCTCCTGCTTGTGCGCAAACTCCCGCAGAGCCCTGGCCTGCTCCGCCGACTTGATGTCCTTGTTGGGGGTAAAATGGTCCGGTACCAGAGCGATCCTTTCCCGGTCAAAGACCCGTTCCACCCCTATCTTTTCGAACTCCTTGATTGCTACCGGCGCGGTAATGTCATTGCCGAGAATCAGGTCCACTCTGGCGCCGATCAAATCTCCCGGATACACGCGCTTCTTTCCGGCATGGGCCGCCAGAATCTTTTCCGTAATGGTCATCCCCAAGGTCT
>JBLNCV010000244.1:0-11629 GCA_050260975.1 Syntrophothermus sp.
CCGCCGTTGAATCAATCTTGCCACCCAGCCCGACCCCTTGCGCGCCTGTGCCACTGGTAACCATGGTGGCCGTGGCCAGCTTGCTCACGGTGATGTCGTATTTCCCAAGAGCGGCGCCCGGCTCTACCGTCGCGGTCAAAATACTCTCATTGCTTGACGTCGCCGTCTTGGCGGCAATCTTGGTCTTGTCCATCAACCCGGCCAGGGCGCCTTTCAACGCCAGAAGGCTGTTGTTGATCTCGCCCCACTGATCCTTCTTCCACTGCAAAAGCTGTTTTTTGTTCTGCATCATGGTGATCGGGCGGCGCTCGATCTGCATGAGTTGCTGAATTACGAGTTTTGTGTCCAGCCCGGAGGCCAACCCGGGCACCTGAAACAGTTCAGACATATGGATTCCTCCTTTGGAAACAGACTTTCCAACCGCCTCTTGCTCTTAGCGGCCAGGATTTGCCGCGTCTTACCTAAACCTTTTCGTCGACAATCAATCCCACCATTTCCTTGAGCTTCGCCGCCATTTCCAGCAGCTTTTCCGGCGGGACCTCCCGGATGGTCTTGCCTGTCTCCACGTTGATGATCCGAACCATGATGTCTCCTGTTTCCTTGTGAACCGAAAAGCGCGCCTGAATATCCATGGCGTTTAGTGTGATGTTGAGTTTGTTGAGAAGCTCTTCAAACCTCTCCTTGGACCAGGCAAAGATGCCTTCCTCCTGGTTGTTTCCAGCCTTCGTCGACTTGGATGGCGGGTTGCCCCGCTCGGCCGTGACCGCCTGTGCCTCCTTGGCCTGAACCTCGCCGGCTCCTTCCCAAGGTACTACCTCCGGCATGGTTGGCTGGGGCGGGGTCACAATCTGCGGTAAACCGCCCGCTCCCGTGATCGGTTCGACTCCCATCGTCCACACCTCCTTGTATTACTGTGTCAACCACCTTGTTGACATGAAAATACAACTCCCTAATAATATCGGCTGGAGAGAGAGTAACCTTAACATGGCCAGAGTGAGGCTGTATCGGAGAGACGCCCACTCTTCTCAAAATCGTGTTACCATGGCTCCTGGCTATCGTCCCGGCTGAGCATGGGACATATGTGCCGTTTTAGCCATTAGTTCCACGGAACGAAGTGTCTCGCGCAATACCTCCGAGGTTGGGTACTCCTTTAGCCCTTCACACAGGGCCATGCTTGCCTCGTCAAATTTTTGCAGATGGCAAAGCGCGCTGGCCATTCCCGAAAAGGTGGTCAGACGCCTGTCTCCCAGTTCAACGCTACGGTATAGAAATGCTGCCGCTTCCTCAGCCATCTCCCGCCGCATGCAAATATCCGCCAGCATGGTGTAAACCGCCGTTTCCCGTGAACCGGCATCCACCGCTTTCATCAATTCCTCGGCGGCAGAATCATAGAATCCCAGCTGATAATAGATGGTCCCGACCGCATGGGAAATTTCCAGTGGAGAAGGCCCCGCCAGGTTAAGTACGGGCAGCGCATGCTCGAACTTTTCAAATTCCTGAAGTTCGAGCAACCGGCTTAAAAGGCCCAGGGCGATTTGCACAAACCATCTCTTCTCCCCGGCATCAGTGAAAGTTAGCTCTTGTGGAGCCGCTCCCCGTATTGTCTGTGAGAAGAGCCGGTAGGTTTCCGCAGCGACTTTATAAGATTCATCTTCCGCCACTTTTCCGAAGATCGATTCGGCGCTGGAAAAATCGTCCCGCAGAAGCTGGCTTAAACCCCTGGACAATGTCGCTACGGGGTAAAAGGAGTTATGCTCCGGGACAGCCGCCAGGCTTCTGTCGGCATCAGCATACTTTTTAAGGTTCATCAAATACTCGCCTCTGGCGTAAAGAAGCCGTCCTGAACTTTCGCCCTCCAGCTTCTCCGCCTGCTCCACATAGGCCAGCGCAATCTCATAACGCCGGTGCTGGGCAAAGATCGCGCTGAGGGCCAGGAGGTTCTCCGCCATCCCGGTATCCAGTTGTTTTTCCAGATAGAACTTGACCTCCTGGGGATCCTGGCGCGAAAGGAGGAGATTTCCAAGCGCGTTCAAGGCCGGGGCGAAGGCCCGCTTGTTATGGCGCAGCGATCTGGCGTAGGCGTCCACCGCATGTGGAAGGTCGCCAATTTGTTCATACGCCCCTCCCATCCCATAATAGGCCAGAAAACTACCGGTACCGACCTGCGTGACAAAGCCCTGGTGCGACTCGCCCATCTGCAGACATTCCCGGAAAGATGAAATGGCGTCAGTATACCTTTTCATGTTTAAATAAACAAGGCCTCTCAGATAAAAAAGATCCGTATAGTTTGGATAGGCAATTATCGCATCCTCCAGGACCTTGAGCGCATCCTGATACCTCTTCAGTTCGTTCAGGGTCATGACAATATTGCGTACCAGATACGATGCGAAGTGAAGTTCCAGCGACGAAAGATTCTGAAACGCCTTCTGGTAGTGTTGAAGAGCTTTATCAAACTCCCTGGTCCGGGTATATTCCGTACCCAGGTTAAAATGTACAAAACTATTATTGGGATTTGCTTTAACCTCTTTAAGCAAAATTTCCCGATTCCGGGTGAGTTTGTTCTTATCAAGAAGAGGTTTATTCATATACCCGTAATGATTCAAACGGAGCGGGGAAAGCGGGCAGGCCCCTCGGATCTTATCGCTGATCTGTTCGTGGAGCGCCCCATGGAAACGGTACTCCTTGCGATTGCGAAAGATACGCAAAGTGGGATGAGAAACCGCGTCATATCCCGCGAGATCCCCCAAAAAGTTGGTCTCAACCATATAGAAACCTTCACCGTCCGTGGAAGCCAGCAAAGGTTTAATCTTCTCTATATCCTCCTGGGCAATCTCCTCATCGGCGTCCAGGTAGATAATCCAGTCTCCCGTGGCATGCTCCAGGGAAACATTTCGCGCCTCGCTGAAATCATTCTTCCATGGGTGCTGATATACTTCGGCGCCAAAGCTCCGGGCAATTTCCACGGTCCGGTCTGTGGAGCCGGTGTCCACAATGACGATCTGGTCCACCACCCCTTGCGCGCTACGAAGGCACCTGGGTAAAAACTCTTCCTCGTTCTTGACAATCATGCAGAGAGAAAGCGTGGGAGCCGGAACGCTATCGCCTCTCGCCTGACTTTGCCCGCCAGAAATCACCCTGAGTGGCATCAAATGATTCCCCTTTCAAAAAGCTTCTTTTGAGTAAGAAAGAGCCGGCTGGACCTGGCCAGCCGGCCGTAGCATGCCGGAATGCGTTACCGCAGCAAGGACAAGACTGCCTGAGGCGCAGTATTGGCCTGAGCCAGCATCGCGGTACCAGACTGCTGCAGGATCTGCAACTTGGTAAACTCGACCATTTCCTGGGCCATATCTGCGTCGCGGATACGCGACTCAGAAGCGGCCAGGTTCTCGGACGCAACACTGAGGTTGGTGATGGTGTGCTCCATCCTGTTCTGCACGGCACCAAGGTCGGCGCGGATACCGGAAACGGTGTTAATCGCCGCATCGATCGAAGAAATCGCCGCGGAGGCAGCATCAATGGTGGTAAGTGCGAGAGCACTAATCGCCAGAGCGTTGGAGTCGGCGGTCACGATACCGACCGTAATGACCTGACCGGCGTTAGCGCCGATCTGGAGGGTAAACCCAGCGCACAGGCTGCCATCCAACAGCTTCAGGCCGTTGAATTCGGTCTGCCCGGCAATCCTGGTAACCTCGGAGATTAACTGCTGGAATTCCTTGTCCAGATTGCCGCGGTCAGTAGTGGAGTAGATGCCGTTGGCTGCCTGGACCGCCAGGTCACGCATCCTTTGCAGAATGCTGTGGGTCTCGTTCAGAGCACCCTCAGCAGTCTGAATGAGGGAGATGCCACTCTCGGCGTTCTTAATGGCGGTGTTCAGACCGCGCACCTGAGAACGCAGCTTTTCGGAGATGGCCAGCCCCGCCGCATCGTCAGCGGCCCTGTTGACCCGTAGACCGGACGACAGACGCTCCATCGCTTTGGCAAGACCGCGCGAAGTGTTCTGCAAGTTCCGGTGAGAGTTGATTGCCTCAATGTTGTTGTTAATCCTCAGACCCATAATCTCTTCCTCCTTGAATTATATTGCCCTGGTATCCTTACCATGGGCCATGGTGTAAGATTCTCCCTGGTCTACGTCGCTTGTAACGATGAAGCTTCTTCCCATTCCGTTTCCATCCGCCGGCCGGCCGTTACCGGTTTCTGGCAACCACGGCTTTGCTGTGTCAGGGATCCTGATACCACCATTCACTATGAATATCGGTATCTACCGATGTTCCTTAATACCTTTTTGGAAGCACCATTGAGTAACTGCCGCCATTCTTGGCCCGGACCAGTTCAAGAGGCAGCTATTTGTCTGACCTGTTGAACGCTGGCCGCTTTCTTCAGTTGCAAGGGTGTGCATTCCTCCACTACCTGGCAGCCACATGCCTGAAGTTCTTTCCGATGCATTTCTTTCCTCAATTCTCCAGCCGGAATGTAAGCCTGAACAGATTTGTATAAGGTTAACCGCCCCCGCGGCGAGTCGGGACTCCGGCTCAACAGAATATCAGGCACGCTGTCTACCTCCAGGCCTTTAGCTTTGATTGCCTCCATAAGCCATTCTCCGGTGGATTGCAGATCTTGCTCGTCACTTTCCTCAACCAGCACGATGAGCGATACATCGTCCTCCACCTTGAAGGCAGACAAATAAACATCAAGGACAACCCGTAAGGCGGTTTGCCCGCCCGGCCAATCCGGCATAACCAAAAAGCTGAACCCTCGCTTTTCGCTGAATACCGGATCTAAACAAGAGGAAAAGTCATCCAGGCTTTTAGGCAGCGGGATGTAGTGCAAATTCGCATCAAAGATCCGGTTTAGAACCTCATCAGCTCTGTAACCGGCTTCCATTGGCTTATCCACCGGAAGATCCCATTTGTCTTTAAACTTTTTCCAATTCCGGCGCATCATTTTCAGGTAGTCCATTTTGGCTCCGGCAAAAGTCCGGCTCCCATAGTGATGGATGAATACATCATTGCACACCAGAAGCTTGAACCCCGCCAAATTGGCTCTGATACAAAAATCATCATCTTCAAAGTTTCCCTGCCCAAACCGTTCGTCAAACCCCCCGATCTTTTCCACGACTGCCCGTTTCATAAGGATGCAAAATCCCACCAGCCGGAGGATCTGGAAGCTGTTCCCCGAATTTCCCACGGCAATCTTTGCGGCGAACTCGTGCATTTGGGATAGATTATCGCCATAGGGCACCGGGCTAATCATCTGGGGACCCACAACATAGTTGGACCTGGGGCCGACCATTCCAACAGAAGGATCTGACTCGGCACGGGTAATCATCCGGCTGAGCCAACCTTCGGTCACTACGGTGTCATTATTAAGCAATACGATGTACTCGCCCCTCGCAACACTCATTCCCTGGTTGCAGCCCGCGCCAAATCCCAAATTGATCGGATTGGCGATAACCCTGGCCCCGGAAATGTTTTGAAGATATTCGAGAGTCCCATCCGAGGACCCGTTATCCACGAAGATCAATTCATAAGGCTCGTGTGTGTACTTTTGGATACTTTCCACGCATTGCCTGGTGTACTCTAACTCATTGTAGGTAAGAATCACGATGCTGGTGAGCGCCGGCTGCCTCGGACACGCTTTGACAAGATACTGGTAGGCCGCTGATTCCTCTTTGAAATTATCCACGGCGATACCATTAGCCTTTAGCGATTGAACGACCCCTTCGGGCACCGTTTCCCCCTGCAAGACAACCGCTTGCAATTGCTCAATCCGGAAACCGGCCTCGTTAAAAAGCTCAATAATGCTCTTTCGTGTAAAGAATCGCAGGTGCGTTCTATCCAGAATTCCGGCGTTTTCATACTGCCATCGTCCTTCCAGAAGCCCCCGCACCACGGACCAATGCCCGACATTGGGCAAGCTGGCGACCACCACGCCGTCTTCGGCAAGACTTTTCCGAAGCCTTTCCAGGACTTTCTGGGGTTCGCGTAAGTGCTCAAGAACATCTGCAAGAACAATACAGTCGAAGTAATTAAACGGTAAATCTTCTTTTAAGACCTCCACATCGCCGGCAATCACACGATCCAAGTGTTGTGCGGCATACGCCGCCATTTCTGGATCATACTCAATGCCCATGACTTCCTTGACCCCACGTGCCTTGAGCGCCGCCCCCAGCGCTCCGGCCGCGCACCCAACATCCAGGACCCTGGATGCCGTGGCAGGTACCAGGGCCTGGACTTCTGGCCGTGCAAACCGGTAATATTGAGGGATCTCTTTGCTCATTTTCATCGCTCCCAACCCAATCAAAAGGCTCCAAATCAAACTGTCAACTATTGTCTGCTTACGTCATGTCAATGTTATCGGAGTTGGCAGAACCAGACTTAAGAAATAGATATAAAGTCCTTCCTTTTGCCGCCCGATATTAAGAACGCCCATACAAAGGAGGAAGATGGCAAGTGAACCCAGGCTTCTGGCAGATAGGTGCCAACTGCTTCATCCATCCAAGCGCAGATATTCGCAGCCCACATAGGATCGCCCTGGGAGACCAGGTCCAAATTCTAATGGATTGTTGGCTTAATGTTGTCGAGCCGGAAACCGGTTCTGGTCCCAAGATTGTGATCGGCAGCGGCTCGCAGATCGGTCGACGCGCTACACTATCGGCCGTTAACCTGATACACATTGGGAACAACGTCCTTTTTGGCCCCAACGTAGTAGTTGTAGACTGTAACCACCGCTACGATCAGGTAGGCGTACCAATTCTCGCACAAGGTGTTGATTCTACTACCAACCAGGTTGTGATTGACGATGATGCCTGGTTAGGGGCCAATGTCGTCGTTTCCGGCAACGTTCACATCGGACGTGGAACAGCAATTGGCGCCAATTCGGTGGTTATCTCCGATATCCCGGCTTACTGTGTCGCGGCGGGCAATCCTGCGCAGGTCATCAAGGCATGGGACGCACGAAGCGACAAATTTGTGAAGGTGGAAAACCCGGAGACTTTGAAAGAAATTTTATCGAGTCGCGACAAAATTCTCCGGCCGACTGCATTACCCACCACACTGGAAACAGTTTTAGATAAGTATCAGTTGCCATTGGCCAACCTGCGTTCCGTGCAGGTGGAGGTCTCCAGCGCGTGCAACTTACATTGTCCACAATGCTTTAGTCATCTAGAATCCCACCGAACCGCCATTATGCCCTACTCCTTTTTCCAGGAGCGAATAGAACCTTATCTTGGGCAATTCAACGCGATACACCTTGTTGGCATCGGCGAACCACTCATGAACCCAGAGTTTTTCAAGTTCGTGTCCGCCGGTGTGAAGGCTGGATGCCAGGTATTTACTACTTCCAATTTGCAGCGGGTTACACCTGGCATCGCTGAACAATTGGTTAGCAGTGGCATCAGCGAACTCAGCTTTTCCTGTGATGGAATCCGGCCGGAAACATATGAGTCGATCCGTATTGGCGGGACCTGGGAGCGTTTTTTGGAGGCCCTCGATCTCATTAACGAAAGCAAGGCCAAGCTTGGCGCTAACCTGCCCAGGCTTACGCTGAATTTCGGGGCGTTACGGCGCAATATCGAGGAGTTGCCCGGTGTGGTCTCGTTTGCCGCTCAGCATGGTGTAAGTCAAATTATTGCCTATCATGTCGTGCACTACACTCCAGAATTGGCGGATGAATCGCTCTTCCATTATCAGAAGCTCTCCGACCACTATTTTCTGGAGGCGTACCAGGTCGCAGTTAAACTAGGCGTTCAATTTTTTATGCCCGGTTTGTTCCTTCAACCGATCAAAAATCGGCTCGAGACTAACCAACCGTTTTGCATTTACCCATTCCAGCATTTCTATATCTATGCTGACGGCCGGGTCGGGCCATGCTGCATGGATTTCCCAAACCGAATCAATCTTGGTGATTTGAATCAAACAAGTCTGGAGGGTCTCTGGAACGCCGAACCGGTGCTGAGCATGCGCCGTGCCATGATCGAGCACCAGCCAAATGAAACGTGCCAGTTTTGTGTTAGCCACGGCCGGATGGATATCACCGACCCGAGATTCTTGTTTCAATTCCCTGATCGCGATAGATACCTGGAGGTTAAATATGGGGTTGTCTGATATTTTCCAGGGGGGGGGAAGCAGTTGTCTTGTGAACTCATATGTATTGATATAGAGGAAGACAGGTGGGTGGGTGGTGAGCCCACTTTTTTACCCTGCAACTGTTGGAGCGCTCCAGTAACTTTTCCAGTACAGGTCTATCCTTTTTGTAAATTCACTCACGTCATCCGGCGATATCGCCCCTTTAAACCCAACTCCTATAACGGTATGCGGGAAATAACTTTCCCCGGCAAATTCCACAAAGGACGCCGCAAAAGGCTTGAGAAGACTGTTGAACGCCTCAGGAGTAAAACGCCAATAGTCATAAGGGTAATCATGTATGGGAAATAACATCACAGAACTCATTATGACAATCCCGTTCGGTTTGAGTATTCTGTAAATTTCATCCATTGCCTTTCTTACATATTCCACATGTTCCAGGGTATCCAGAATGAGTACGCTTCCAACCGATTCTGAAGGGAGATCAATGTTATGGAGATCAAGAATCACATCTACTCCCGTGCCTTCTCTCATATCCGCGCCAACATATACCTTGCCCGGGAAAAATGGGCGTAGATCTGCGAATCCTTCCTGCCCAGGCACTTGCAAAGATCCAAATTCGTAGATCGGTTCAACAATGGGCAAAGTCTCCGCACAAATCTGCACAAAATGTTTAATTGATTCGCGCAAAATGCCTCACACCCCACTTTAAAAAATGTATGGTATTGTAAGCCT
The DNA here is from genome assembly GCA_050260975.1 of Syntrophothermus sp. Lineage (GTDB taxonomy): Bacteria > Bacillota > UBA5301 > JAMCQP01 > JAMCQP01 > JAMCQP01. Next base: position 8,817 of record JBLNCV010000244.1, read on the forward strand.
ATGTCCTTCTAGTTATCGGGACGGCCGGAGAAGGACTTAATGTTCTTCTTACACTAAATGGCCGGCATTTTTGGTTTACAGGTCGGTATTTCACGGTATAATGGGAATTATTACATGATATTTAACCTTTATTTCAGATCTTGAAGAAGGGGGTCAGCCCGATTTTTCAGCACCTTTTTATCAGGAAATATTCTGCTTTAGCGTATCAGCCATCCATAATCCTGCCTGCAATCAATGATATAGTCAACGTACACCGTCTGATCCTTGATCTGATACAAAATCAGATACCGCTTTTCGACGAACATCTTATGATATTTGTTGGGCGGGATAAATTCCGCCTCCAGAAACGGGAAACGCTCCGGCATTTCTTTAAGGGAGCCAATGGCATCCATCAATTCGTTTTTTACTCTGCGGGCGGCGGAGGGGCTTTTTTGCGCCATAAACCGGACATGGCCCGCCAGCATCTGACGGGAACGGTCGGACACAATGATCTTAAATTGAGGCGTCTTTTCCATGCTCCGCCTCGTCAATAATGCTGTCCAAATAGCTGTCCAGTTCATCCGGCGTGCATCCCATGCGGCCGGCCAGACGGTCTTCCTCGACAGCCAGCAGTTCTTCCCTCAGCTTCAGCATTTTCTCACGGCGGGTAAACGCCTCTATATCCATAACCACAAGATCGCCCTCACCGTTTTTTGTAAGATACACAGGCTCTCCGGTGGACTTGCACAAAGCCGCAATTTCGTTGTAATTCTGCCGGATGGTTGCAGACGGTTTAATCTGCATGGTATCAGCTCCTTATAGTAACATTCTAACCATATTATACTCCTTTCATGCTATCAAATCAATGAGTACTTCGCTTTGAGGTATTTGTTGTTACGCTTTACAATCTTTCTTCTACAAAGGAAATTATCTTCGTAGCTTTCTCGATAGCCAGATCAGCATCATCTTTTTGGTAGGCGTTGGCGGGGATGCCTCCAGGCAGCCCATCCGGATACCGGGTGGGAATATAGTATTTATCCAGCGCCGCCCCATCGGACTTTATCTTGGAGAAGGCTGGATCAAAGTCGCTGGCGTCGGTGCACAATTCAATTACGGAATGGCCCCAGACCTGCTCAGCTCCCTGATTGTACAAAAAAGCCTTCAATGCCTTTTCGGCGGCTTGTTGCGCCAAAAAACAAGCCAGGTTATACCGGCCGCCATTTCGGACAAAATTGGCATCGTCCAAATCCCGCCTGGCTTGTTCGAACCAACGCTGGCCTTCCTTGCTATGTTCCCTTTTCATAGATCACCCTCCCTTCCTCCAACGCTTTTCGTATAAAAGGGTTGTTTCCTTGCAGCCTTTCAATCTCCTCTGGTGTGTAAATGAGAATATCCATGGCTAGATCGGGCTGGATTGCGTCGTAGAAAACCTGGGTTCTTTCCAGAAAAGGCAGGTCGGTATCCCATACTACCAGAAGGTCGATGTCGCTGCGGGAGTTTAAGTCGCCGTGGTTAAATGACCCAAATAAGATTACCTTTTCGGGATTTAAGGTGGTTATAGCCTCGATAGCTTTCTCAAGCTGAGCGGCGAGCTTTGCTTTTCTTTCCTTGTCCGGCATGGAATATGGCATTTGAAAACACCCGCTTGCGGACACTTTTTTACCAAATTGCCTCAGACTTCAGCCGCCGGTGGGAAAACCAGTTCTTCGAAGTCATCCCCAAAGGCGGCCCGCATGGCACTGTTGGTCTCCTTTTTAAAATCACGGTCCCCGGTGCGTAATTAGCCGATTACTCCCAAAGGGATCAGGAAGAACCGAAAGAAAAGCTTCTTCTTCTGAAATAGTTTCTTCCGGGGCTGGCATTGGGCATCCTCGAGTATTATACACTATATTCCATATTACTTCGGCGGATGTTTTTGCGGCTACCGTCCCACCCTAATCTCATCACTCCCGCTCATCCACGAGCCTCACGATGCCTTGCTGTCCGTGCCGATGCTATACCCCGACGCCTCCAGTGCCAATCTCCTTCAAATACTCCCACAGCGCTTCCTCCCACGGGCGCATCTCGTCGCCGATGGAGGTTTCCAGGGCAAAGCGCCGGAAGACCGAATAGGCCGGCCGCCGGGCGGGGCGCCCCAGTTCTTCGGAAGAGATAGGCTCCACGGAGACATCCATCCCGGCCAGCTCGAAGATCTTCCTGGCAAACCCGTACCAGGAGACGGCGCCCCGGTTGGAGACATGGTAGATGCCGTAAAAGGGAGTTTCGATCAAATGCTGGATGGTTTTGGCCAGGTCATGCGAATATGTGGGCGAGCCCACCTGGTCGTCGACCACCTTGAGCTGTTTGCCTTGCCGGGCCAATTCCAGCATGGTGCGCACAAAGTTCTTCCCGTGCTTTCCGAAGAGCCAGGAGGTCCGCACGATGAAATATTTATTCAAAAAGGACTGCACATAACGCTCGCCGGCCAGCTTCGACCGGCCGTAGACACTCAGGGGATTGGGCTCGTCGAACTCCAGGTAGGGTTCCTGCTTCTTGCCGTCAAAGACAAAATCCGTGCTGACGTAAACCATGGCCGCGCCGCACTGCTGGCAGCCCACGGCCACATTGCGGGTTCCCACCGCGTTGATCCGGTAGGCCAGATCCGGGTTGGATTCACACCCGTCCACGTTGGTGTACGCCGCGGCGTGGATGACCACCTCCGGCCTGGTCTGAGCAATGGTTTCGATGGTCTGCCAGCCGGCGGTGATATCCAGTTCCGCCTTGGCAAACGGGTAGAGAGTGTGTCCTTTCAGGACTTCCTGGAGGTCCATGCCCAGTTGCCCGTTGGCCCCGGT
>JBLNCV010000245.1:0-13960 GCA_050260975.1 Syntrophothermus sp.
GAGATCTTGTCCATTCCTAGTGAGTTGCTCGACCAGTTCGTGAGCCAGGAGGGGGGGCTTGCCCTGTACCGGCACTTTTTGGACGAGGTTTTGCGCCGTAAGCCCCATATACTACCGGCTGCCGAGGAGCAGCTTCTGGCGCGGGCGGGCGAGCTGGCCCAGGCGCCGGACAACATCTTCACCATGATCGATGACGCGGACGTCACGTTCCCGGCCGTCAAGGACGCCGATGGAGAGATGGTGGAACTGACCAAGGGGCGCTACGTCAGTCTTATCCAGAGCCAGGATCGCCGGGTGCGCAAGGACGCTTTTGAAGCCCTTTACAGCGGCTATGCCAGGTTAAAGAACACCATAGGGGCGACGCTCAATGCTTCCGTGAAAAAAGACGTCTTCTTCGCCCAGGTCAGGAACTACAAATCCGCTCTTGAGGCCGCGGTGAGCGAGGACGATGTGCCGGTCACCGTTTACACCAACCTGATTGAGACCGTCCACAAGCACCTCAACCTGATACACCGGTACATGGCTTTGCGCAAGAAGATGCTCGACGTAGACAGTTTGCACATGTACGATCTTTATGCGCCACTGGTAAAGGAAGTGAAGATGAAGATTCCCTTTGAAGAGGCCGTGGAGATCGTCGGGAAGGCTCTGGAGCCGCTGGGCGGGGAGTACCAGGAGACGCTCAAAAAGGGGATGGCTTCGCGCTGGATCGATGTCTTTGAGACGCGGGCCAAGGCCGGCGGGGCTTATTCCAACGGGGTTTACGGGGTGCACCCCTTCGTGCTTCTAAACTACGAGGCGGATCTCACCAACGTCTTTACCCTGGCCCACGAGATGGGGCACGCCTTGCATTCGTACTACTCTTTCGCCAACCAGCCTTACGTCTACGCGCATTACACGATCTTTACGGCGGAGGTGGCCTCCACGCTCAACGAGACGCTCCTTACTCACTATTTGCTGAAAACCACGACGGATCGATTCCAAAAGCTCTACCTGATCAATAACTACCTGGAGCGCTTCAGGCAGATCTTGTACAGGCAGACGATGTTCGCCGAGTTTGAAAAGATTATTCATGAGAAGGTGGAAGCGGGCGAGGCATTGACGCCAGATGAATTTTCCAGGATCTACCGCGACCTGAACACGGCCTACCACGGGCCGGAAGTGGTGGTGGACGACGAAATCGCCCTTGAATGGGCGCGTATCCCTCACTTTTATATGACCTTCTACGTGTACAAATACGCCACGGGATTCTCCGCGGCAACCGCGTTGAGCAAGCAGATCCTCGAGGAGGGGAAGCCGGCCGTGGAGCGGTATCTGACGTTCTTGAAGAGCGGTGGGTCTGACTACCCGGTCAATATCCTGAAGAAAGCCGGGGTGGACATGGCCACTCCCGGACCGATCGAAGACGCTTTGCGGCTCTTTGAATCGCTCCTGGATCAAATGGAGGAGCTGGCCGGGGTAAAGTAGGCGCTCTTTTTGAACCGGCACACGAAAAAGCCTTCCATGAGCCTTGAAGGGAGGATCCGGAGGGCCTTTTCCACATCGGCGCAAAGGTCAATTTCGCCGAAGTCTTTGATTCCCTTGAGGGCGCCGGGTATCTGCAGGGGGATCTCCAGGACCCTGAGCCTGCCTTCAAACTGGCTCAAGGCCCAGTCCACCACCATTTCATTCTCTTCGGGGGAAAGGGTACAGGTGGAGTAAACCAGAGTTCCTCCGGGTTTTAAAGCCTGGAAGGCGCTGGAAAAGAGCTTCTTTTGCAGCGAGGAGAGCTTCCCCACTTCTTTAAGGGACCAGTGTCGGTAGGATCGGGGGTCATCCGCGGAAAAGAGCCCTTCGCCGCTGCAGGGGGCATCCAGAAGCACCCGGTCGAACTGCTCCGGGTGCTTTTCACCGAGGGTTCTTCCGTCTGCCAGGCTTACTTCGACGATGCCGGCCCCTTGCAGCGCCACATTGTACTTCAATCTTTCCACGCGCAATTTGTTGGCGTCGTTGGCCAGAATGTAGCCGGCGTTTTGCATCATCATGGCCATCTGTGTGGTTTTGCTCCCCGGAGCGGCGGTCATGTCCAGGATCCTTTCGCCGGGCCGGGGATCGAGAACCAGCGGCGGGATCATGCTGGAGAGGCTCTGGAGGTAGAGGCGTCCAGCCTGATAAGCTTCCAGTTGTTCAATCTCCCCTTCCCGCCGGTTTTTGATCACCAGGGCCGCATCATACCAGGGCACCCTTTCAAACTTGACGCCCTGGCCGGCCAACTCCTGCATGAGCTGCCGGATGCCGGTCTTCAGTGTATTGGCGCGCAATGTGGGATAACGTTCGGCGCCATACCCGGCCAGGATCTTCTCGGCCAGATGCAGCGGGAAACGCTCATACAACCTTTGCACAAATTCCCGGGGAAGACTCTGCTTGACCTGTCCGATGGATTTCATGGGCTTATTATTTCGAGATGATTGGCGCCTAAACCTTCCAACAAATTAGAGCGGGAGAACAACCCGATCAGGGCAGCAGCTCAATCCAATTAAAGCAGGAGATCCGGCAGGCTCGGAGAATCCATTTAGAAATCCATTTATGATTCCGCAGTAGTAAGAGATTGAAACATGATCGGATGATGCTCGCTGCTGAGCGCGATGAATGTCGGGGGGAGATAGGGTGGCCCTTGTAAAACATGATCTCCTGGTGATTGGCGCCGCAATCTTGTGGGGAACAGTGGGTGCGGCGGGGCGGACGCTTTATGCCGTAGCGGGCGCTCACCCCATTACTATCGCCTTTAGCAGGCTTCTCTTCTCCGTGCCGGTGCTCTGGCTGCTGGCCTCCCTTGGTGGTGGCCGCCGGAGGTTTTTGCGCCTTAACGGGGAAAACTGGGGGATTGCCGCGATTGCCGCCAGCGCCGTGGCCCTTTACCAGTTGCTCTACTTTAACGCGGTGGCCGGGGCCGGCGTCATGGCGGCCACGGTGCTTTCTCTCTGTTCGGCGCCGGTCTTTGCGGGGCTTCTGGCCCGCGTCTTTCTCCGGGAGCCCCTTCCCTGGAGATGGTGGGTGGCTCTGGGGCTCTCGGTGGCCGGGACAATCCTGATTGTGGGTTCCGGCGGGCCATCTCCCGGTCCTTTGACGCCTGGTCCTTCCATGCCTGGCCCATCGGCGGGCGGCCCGCCGGTGAGCGGCCCACCGGTGAGCACGTTGCCATCCGGGCCGGCGGCGGGTTGGAGTGGATATTTCATGGCGCTTGGCGCGGGATTGTGCTACGCCACCTACACGGTGGCCGGCAAGGAGGTGGTCAGGGAGAATGACCCGTTTCGCGCCCTGGCCGCCATTTTCACACTGGCGGCGCTCCTCTTCCTGCCGCTGGCGTCCAGAAGCTCCTTCCGCTGGCTGCTTGATCCGGGCGCCTTTCTGCTGGCCCTGTATATTGGTGGAATAGGCACCGGCGTGGCGTATGCCCTGTTTACCACCGGCTTGCGAAGGATTCCCGTGCGGGTTGCCACGCTCTACACCTTGCTGGAGCCTTTGACCGCCTCTTTGTTGGCGGTGCTCTTCCTTTCCGAACAGTTATCGGCGCAAAAGATCCTGGGCGCCATCATCCTGCTGGCCGGGCTTTTGATCCTTGCCACGGGCGGCAACGCTGGCGGCCGGCTGGCAGCGCGCCAGGGGGAGGGAAGCCAGGCATAAGAACCAGGCAAGCTTCAAACAAAACTTTAGCTTCAAACAAAAACTTTCAGGATGTTGTACAGGTTATCCCTCTGGGCCGGCTGGAAGCCGGCCTCTTTTACGGCGTGGATCAGTTCCTCCATGGAGGTGCGGAAGGTGACCCCCGCTGCCCGGACCACGTTCTCCTCCAGCATGGTGGAGCCGAAATCATTGGCCCCGAAGGCCAGGGCGGTCTGGGCCACCTTGACTCCCTGGGTCACCCAGGAGACCTGCAGGTTGGGCACATTGTCCAGATAGATCCTGGCCACCGCCAGGGTCCGGAGGTAATCCACCGACGAGGCGGCCCGGCCCCCCAGGGCGGTGTTCCCGGGCTGGAAGCTCCAGGGGATGAAGGCGGTGAACCCGCCGGTTTCGTCCTGCAGCCGGCGGACCGCCTCCAGATGGGCGATCCTCTCCGCCGGGGTCTCCACGCTGCCAAACATCATGGTGGCGGTGGACCTGAGGCCCGCCCGGTGGGCGGCGGCCATTACCTCCAGCCACCGCCCGGCGCTGGTCTTGCGGGGGCTGATCTCCCGGCGGACCCGGTCCACCAGGATCTCCGCACCGCCGCCCGGAAGGGAGTCCAGCCCGGCGTCCGCCAGACGGCGGATCACCGTCTCCAGGGCCAGGCCGGAGGTGCGGGCCAGATAGTCGATCTCCACCGGCGACAGGCTGTGCAACTGCACCGGATACCGCTCCTTGATGGCCCGGAACAGGTCTTCAAAGTAAGCCAGGTCCAGATCCGGGTGGAGCCCCCCTTGCATTAAAATCTGAGTGCCTCCCAGGGCCAGGGTCTCTTCAATTTTGGCGAAGATCTCCTGCCGGGAGAGGACGTAGGCCTCGGGATGCCCCGGCGGCCGGTAAAAGGCGCAGAACCGGCAACCGGTGGTGCAAACATTGGTGTAGTTGATATTCCGGTCCACCACGAAGGTGACCAGAGCCTCGGGATGGAGGCGCCGCCGCACCCGGCCGGCCAGCCAGCCCAGGGTCAACAGGTCCGCTTCCGTCAGCAGGTGCAGCCCTTCCTCCGGGGTCAGGCGTTCCCCTTCAAGCACTTTGGATAAGATAGTATCCATCATCTTCTCTCCCCCAGATGCGCAAGCTGACCGGCCTTTCCAGCAGCCCGCATTCCCAGGCCAGCCGGTAAAAATACATCAACCCGTCCAGGTGGCCCCAGTCCAGTTCGTGCTGCAAACGGCAGAAGTAGTCGGCCAGCACCGCGGCTGGCAAGCTGGTCAGAGAACGTCCCCGGTCGACAATTTCTGCGGGATGCTCCTGGCCCCACTTTTTTGAGGAGATCATCCCCTGCCAGACGGCGGCAAGATGCGCCGGATATTGCCGCGCAAATTCCGGCCGGGCCGCCCAGAGAGCGAAGACCATCTTCCGCCCGGTCCAGCGTTTCCACTCTTCCGCCAGGTCGTAAAGGCAAAGCCTGCCAGCATGAATCGCGCCGGTTGGGCCCGTTCGGCCGGCCTGGTGCACCGTTTGCAGCGCCTCGTCCCCGATTACCAGGGCCGCCTCCGGATCATTCCACCAAACCCCGCTGCCGGCGGGCCGGGTTATGAAACCCACGTCAACCTGGTAAAACTTCTGCGTCAGGATCCGGAGCAGCGCCACGCTGGTGGCGGAATAGGGGGTCAGAGAAATTGTTTTCCCGCCCAATTCCTCCATGGGCATCTTGCTGATCAGGACCACGCTCCGCACCGGGCCGTCGGCTGAAATGGAAAGGTGGGGAAGCACCAGGGATCTTTCCTCTTGCCTGGCGTACTCTATGGAGGAGATGGCGGTCACTTGCAGCCGGCCTTCCCTGAACATCTGATTAAGCCGGCTGGGGTGGTCCGCCAGGATTCTTGCCGGTATGTCCACCAGCCCGCTTTCCAGCGCCTGAAAGACCGGCAGGCAGTTAATATAGGAGACGCGGCCCACCAGTGGCAGTTCCATTTGATCACCCTGCATTCTGTTTGCTCAAATAAAAAATAAGGGGACCGCCAGAAGGGGACAGCCAGGTTAATACGCCGGGTCAATCATAGACCCGGATTATGTTGTAGAGGGTGTCCCGTTCCACCGGCCTGCGGCCCACTTCCCGGATCATTTGCAGGAAGGTCTCCGCGGGCTGGAACTGGGCGGTTTCCGCGCCGGCGTCATGGACGATGCGCTCCTCCCGCACCGTGCCGTCCAGATCGTCCACCCCGAAACTCAGGGAGATCTGGGCCACCTTGGGGGTGAGCATGATCCAGAAAGCTTTGATGTGGTCGAAGTTGTCCAGCATCAGCCGGGAGATTGCCAGAGACTTCAGATCCGCATAGCCGCTGGTCTTGGGCAAATGGGCGAAGGCGGTATTCTGGGGGTGGAACGCCAGGGGAATGAAAGACATGAACCCTCCGGTCTTATCTTGCAGTTCCCTCAACCGCAGCAGGTGATCCACCCGGTCTTCAATGCTTTCCACATGGCCGTACAGCATGGTGGCGTTGCTTCGGAAACCCAGCCGGTGGGCGGTTTCGTGAACCTTGAGCCAGCGGTCGCCGTCGATCTTCCGGCTGCAGATCCGCCGGCGTACTGCCGGATTGAAGATTTCGGCCCCGCCTCCCGGCAGAGAGCCCAGCCCGGCCTCCTTGAGACGCAACAGCACCTCCTCCAGGGGCAGGCCGGAAATTTCGCTGAAAAAATCGATCTCCACCGCGTCAAAGGCCTGGATATGGACACCGGGCAGGATCTCCCTCACCGCGCGCAGCATGTCCACGTAATAGCTGAAAGGGAGTTCTTCGTTCAGCCCGCCCACGATGTGCACCTCCGTGACGCCCAGTCCCCGGGCTTGCGCGGCTTTTTCCGCGATCTTCTCCAGAGACATGGTGTAAGCGCCGGGGTCCGAGGGTTTCCTGCCGAAGGCGCATAGTTCGCAGAGATTCCGGCAGACATTGGTGTGGTTGATGTGGGTGTTATTGATGAAATATACATTTTCCCCGGCTTTTTTCCGCCGCACAAAGTCGCTCAAAAAGCCGATGGTCAACAAGTCGGCGGATTGCCACAACTTGATGCCGTCTTCCCGGTTGAGGCGCCGGCCGGCGAAGATCTTGGCGGCGATCTCCCCCAGGGAACCTTCTTCCAGGTCGCGCATCACCCTGGACTGGTAGGGAATGGTAACAGACAACTGAGACTCCTCCTCCCAATGACAGGAAAACTTTGCCCGTTCTGTCCTGCTTTTCTGGCTACGTTCTTTTTTCTGGCTTGTTTTGTTCATGTTTGGCCAGGCCCACATTTTCCGGCCGCAGCAGGGTCGGCTTGCGCAAACTGTGACATTCGCACTCTGCCGAAAGCTCGATGGTCTCCAGGGCCCGCAGAATCACCTTTCCCCAGGGCATGGCATCTTCGAAGAAGATGTCTTTCAAAAGCTGGTGCTCCCAGGGCTTGACCACTCCTTCCCCGTAGTTTACCACCAGGTAGATGCCCGCGTAACAGGCTCCGATCTCCCGGGCAAGATATACCTCGGGGCAGAGGGTCTGCCCTACCACGTCGGCGCCCCACTGCCGGAAAAGGGCCACCTCCGCCGGGCTTTCAAAGTGTCGGCCGTCGGTTACCACGTACACCCCACGGGGGAATACCCGCCCCAGGGGGTTGTCCCGGCCGGCCTCCACCAGGGTGGCGTGCAGGGAAGGGCAGATGGGCTGGCGCATTATTGCCAGATATTCTTCGCCGAGGCTGATGTTCCTGCGCATGGAGAGGTCTATGTAGTCAGTGGGCACCACGATATCCCGGGGGTCCAGCAGGTGGTTGACGCTGCCTACACCCCCCTCGGCCACCACCTTGCGCGCGCCGGCCTCCCGGAAGACCCAGAACAGCCGGCGGGAAGCTTCCCCCCAGGATACTCCCGGAATCCGGCCGTGCATCTTGGCGGCCAGCACCCTTCGCGCCGGATCGCTGCCCACGGAAAACAGCTTCAGCGGCGGGCTTTCCCCGAAGGGTGTCTCAAAGACCAGCCCTTCAGCCAGCACTTCCACCCCTGGAGCGGCCAGGTCCTCGGGAAATTGGAGGGAGAAGGTGCCCGAGCCTCCAATGAGGCCGATGATTGCCTGAGGAATCTCCTGTGATGCCATTAGTTCACGCCCTTTCGCTCACTACTCCATTCTACCCCATTGGGAGTGCCTTTTCAATTACCATTTTACCCTCCAGGCATAGAATCAGGGAGATATGGAGGAGGACATACCCTACTAATATTTTTAAAATATGGGCCACGAAAGGTCCAATACACGGAGCTGGGTCCGGGCATTAAATACCATACCCCGTATTGACACCCGCGGTCGTTGTTGTTATACTCTAATCATCATCCCCTCCATCTGGGGGAGGGTAACGATTGTGCACAAATCTTTTGAAAGACCTGCTTTTATCCATCATAGATGCCCCAACCTCATAATACATAAAAATGATGGAGATTGGGAGAAGGGAGGTGCCCCATGAAGGCCATCACCAAGGTCGTTGCCAGCCAGGGTTGCTGCTCGACCAGCAGCCTGACAGTAGCCCAGTGCTGTTCCAAATCGAGCAAAATCGTGGCCGGCTGCCACGACTGATTAAAAGTGGGGCGGGACAAGCAGGACGAGACGGCGACAGGAAACCCTGTCGCCGTCCGAACGTCATGTTGGAGGAAATGACAATGTATTACAGCAAGTACAATATCCTGGTAGGGAAGGGGCAGGGGGTGAAGGACGCATCCTGGGCGCTCATGAACCCGCTTACCGGCGCCTTCGATCTGGCGGACGAAGACGAGGTCCAAAAACTTGAGGCCATGAAAGCCGGGAGTTATCCATGGCCCGACGCGCCGGAAGCCGATCCCTTTGTTTCCTATTTGATAGAACGGGGGTATGTCTTTTCTGACCGCCGGGAGGAAGACGCCCTGGTGGAGGAGAAGGAGGACGAATTCAAGAAGGAGTCGGCTACCTCGCCCACCCAGATCCTTTTGATACCTACTTACGGATGCAACCTGGCCTGCAAGTACTGTTTCCAGAAGGGGATGAACCAAAAGCCCGCCCTTATGGAGCGGGAGGTGGTGGATGCCTTCTTTGCCCATATCGCCCGGAAGTTTGCGGACGAAGAGGTGAAACCGTTCATCACCCTGTTTGGCGGGGAGCCCCTGATTGCTTCCCGGCCGCAAAAGGAACTCATATCGTATATTGCCCGCCGGGCCAGCGGGGAAGGTTATGAACTGGCGGTGGTCACCAACGGCTACGACCTGGTGGAATATCTGGACATCCTGGGAGCGGCCAGGATCAAGGAGATCCAGGTAACGGTGGACGGGCCGGCGGCGGTTCACGACAGCAGGAGGTTCACCAAGGCCGGGAAAGGAACCTGGGAGCGGATCATGTCCGGCGTGGACGGCGCCGTCCGCCGGGGAATGCCCATCAACTTCCGGGTGGTGGTGGATCGGGAGAACCTGGAGAGCCTGGTGGAACTGGCCGGGCTGGTGGAGGAGAAAGGGTGGCTGGATCTGGGGCCGGAGCGGTTCAAGACCCAGTTGGGGCGCAACTATGAGCTGTTTGAGTGCTACGCCACGCCCCAGCACCTGCTGTCGCAGGTTGACCTGTGGCGGGCCGTGGTGGATCTTAGCCGCGAGCACCCTGTGTTGACACGGTTTCACCGCCCGGAGTTCAAGGGGATGAAACACCTGGTGGATAACGGCGAGATGTATCTGGCCAGTTTCGACACCTGCCCCGCCTTCAAGAAGGAATGGGTCTACGACCTGCATGGGCATATCTATGGTTGCACCGCCAGTTGCGGGCGGGAGGAGTACCGGGTGGGGACCTTCTACCCCGAGAGCGTGGAGGACGAGAGCGCCATCGCCCAGTGGCAGGAGAGGGATGTCCTGCATATTCCCGAGTGCCGGGACTGCGACGTGAGCCTGATCTGCGGCGGGGGTTGCGGCGTGGTGGCCAGGGAGAAGCATGGGCGCGTCCTGTCGCCGGACTGCCGGCCAATCAAAGAGTTGCTCTCCTTGGGGCTAGACTACTATGAGGACGAACTGGCGGCTCTGACGGGGGATAAGGTGGAACAGGCGGCAAGGCCCGCGGCTGTGGGACGGAGTGCGGTAAGCCCCACACCCGCCACTGCTGCTGTTACATCCATCAGGCCTGCCATCAGGGCGCCCAGGCATGATTCGGGGTGCCTGGTATGCGGCAAGGAGCTTGAATACCGGCAGCAGGCCGGACAGGCCACCTGCGTTTACTGCGGCGCTTCCAGGGATACCTACGCCACCTGCCCCGATGGGCATTATGTCTGCGATGATTGCCACAAAGCGGATGCCCTGACCCTGATCCGCCAGGTCTGCACCATGAGCCATGAGACGGATCCCATTGCTCTGGCCAATCTGATCATGCAACACCCGGCGGTGGCCATGCACGGGCCCGAGCACCACGCGCTGGTGCCCGGGGTCATTGCCGCCACCTACCGGAACATCACCGGCGAACTCTCTTTGGACCAGGTAGAGGAAGCCATTAACCGGGGCGCCGCCATTCCGGGAGGAACGTGCGGCAATTTTGGGGCCTGCGGCGCTGGTGTGGGCGCCGGGGCGGCCATGTCGGTCATCGACGGAACCACGCCGCTCAGCAAGGAGAGCTGGAGTCGTGCCGGCGCCATGACGGCGCGGGCGTTGCAAGCCATTGCCGCCCAGGGCGGCCCGCGATGCTGCAAGAGGTGCACATGGACCGCGCTGGAGGAGGCCATGGATTTCATCGAGGAGGCCAAGGGGATCCGGTTCCCCCGTTCTCCGGCCGAAGGCCATTGCCACCACAGCGGCCGAAACCGGGAATGCCTGGGGAAGACATGCCGTTTTAACCGCCACTACAAACCCGCCGGGGGTGGTTCCAGTGGCGCGTGATGAAAAGGTCGCGGTTGAAAAGGCGATTGCCAGCCGTTACACCTGTGAGGCAGGAAATGGCTCCGAGTCCCTTGGATGCGGGGAAACGATTGGACTGGCCGCCTTGCGGCCAGGTGAGGTTGTCGTGGATCTGGGGTGCGGTTCGGGCAAGGACGCCATCGCCGCCGCCCGTCTGGTGGGAGAGAAAGGCCATGTGATCGGCGTGGACATGACCGAAGCCATGCTGGCCCGGGCCCGGGAGCGCCAGCGGGAGGCCGATCTGGGCAGTGTCTCCTTCCTGCTGGGGACGGTGGAAGATCTGCCGGTGGAGAGCGAAACAGTTGATGTGGCGCTCAGCAACTGCGTGATCAACCACGTAACCGACAAGGCCCGAGCCTATCGCGAGATTTACCGCGTCCTCAAGCCAGGGGGCCGGTTTGTCATCGCCGACGTGGCCTCCAAATATCAACTGCCGCAGGAGGTGACGGGGGACCCGCAAGCCTGGGCAGACTGTTACGGGGGAGCGATACCCGAAGAGGAGTATCTGGCGGCCATTGCCGCCGCAGGGTTGCGGGAGATCAAGATCTTGAAAAGAAGGGAATACGAAAAAAACGGTTTCCCCATGATCAGCCTGACCATTACAGGGAAGAAGCCATGATAGAAAGATCGTATTCCCGGTCCCTATAGGCAACTTTCAGCGGAAAATTAAGCCGGCGCCGGACATGCCCGTGCCTGTTCAAACTGGGCGGACAACCGATCCATAATCTCCTGCACGGACAAGATTTCCTTAATACGGTGCACAAACTCTCCCGAGAAGACCAGCCCGTTTTCCACATCGCCGTCCACGGCCCTTCTTAGAGCGTCCAGGATGCAGAATTTGGTGCTGCACTGTTTGAGGCAGCGCTCGCAGTGCGCGATGGGGCGGCGGCCTTCACCCGAGATGGAGTCGGTAAACTTGTTGCGTAACGCCCTTCCCGGCAGGCCTACCGGGCTGTCAATCAAGATAACATCATCCTCTTCGGCGGCCAGGTATCGTTTTTTGAAATTGGGGTGCGCCTCGCATTCGGTGCTGGCCACAAATCGCGTGGCCATCTGCACCCCCTGCGCCCCCTCCCCCAGGGCGCGCGCGATATCAAACCCGTCCATGATGCCGCCGGCGGCGATGACCGGGATGTCGACCGCGGCCACCACTTCCGGGAGCACGTCATGAACGGAGCGGTCGGTGCCAAGGTGGCCGCCTGCCTCTTTACCCTCGACGACCACCGCGGCGGCGCCGAGCTTTTCGGCGACTTTGGCCAGCCTTGCCGAGGAGACGATGGAAAGGACGGGGACCCCGTGATCCTTTCCCCAGGCGAACATGTCCCGCGAAAAGCCGGCGCCCGAGATGACAAAATCCACCTTTTCCTTCATGGCCGCAAGCATCAGCCTGGCAAATTGTTCCACGGCAAAGAGCACGTTGACGCCGATATATCCCGAGGTAAGATCCCGAGCCCGCCGGATCTCATCCACCAGTTGCTTGACCGTCAACCCGGTGCCGGCGATGATGCCTATTCCGCCGGCATTGGCTACGGCGGCGGCCAATCTGGCGGTGGAGACACGGACAGCCATTCCCCCCTGAATGATGGGCAGTTTGGGTTTCATGTGCGCGATCGTCAGTTGTGGAAACATCTTTTATTCCTCCCAGACAAGATAAGCTTCTAAACAAAATAAAGAGGCGAAGGTGTTCCTTCGCCTGCTCATGACTGCTTCGCCAGTTACCTCCCGGCAACAAGCTAGCCCGGTTGTTTTGCAGCGACAACCTGAAGCCGTGAAGGTAACCTGAGTTTGGTCTAATTATAGCATCTTTTTAACGTCACTTCAACAGTTTGGCAGCGGAGATTTTGGCGATGATTTTAGGGGTTTGGCCAATCCGCAGGAAATCTCCCCGGCCGGGCGAATAATTCTCATTGACCCATGAAGAAACCTGATTCCCTTAACGCGAGGTGCATCAACCATGATCAACCGGCCAAGGCGGCAGGACCGGATTATGGACGCCGTGGGAATCGAGCGCGTCTTGAAAGAGGCCCCTGTCGGGTTTCTGGCGCTTGTTTCCGAAGACGGCGGCCCATACGGCATACCTGTGAACTATGTAGCCGCGGATGGTAAAATATACATCCATTGTGCGATGGAAGGGCGCAAGCTGGATTGCATACGGCGCGATCCCCGGGTTTCGTTTTCGGTGATGATCAACCATGGTGTTTCACCGGAGAAGATGACAAACTATTATGAGTCCGTGGTTTGCTTTGGGAGAGCCAGGGAGATCAGGGACGATTACGATGCGAAGAAGGCTGCGCTCGATCTACTGGTCGAAAAATATTCCCCCGGCGGCAAGTGTTCCTTTGAGCGGGGGAGCTCCCTGGCGGCGCGAACAAACCTGATCGAAATAACCTTGGAGCATATAACCGGCAAGGCGAACCTGCCCAAATAGCCAGCAAGGTGGGGGTAGTTTATACCGTATACCCAAAGGGTCCTTGTCAGAGGCAAAACAGATAGTTTATTTTTTCTTCCAACCCTTATTGTCCAGGTATGCCCTCATTTCCGCCAGATCATGAAATTGCAGAGAGGCGGCGATGACCTTTGCCGTGCCGGTAACCACCTGTTCGTGGTCCTTGTGATAATCGAATTTGCAGGTACGAAACACGCCGTCTGGACCAACTCCACCGTATATGTTACTCCCTTTCCTCAAGGGAACCATATTTAATCTGGCCAACAAGAACGAGATTTCTCCCTGCGTAAACCTAATCGGCATCTTTTAAACCCAACAAATCTTTAATCGCTTCTCTGTCGCCTTCACACCTGGCTATCCGGCGGAGATAGACGAAGTGTGAGGCGGTCTCTTCGTGGTTTAAAAACCATTCGGGGTTTGCATAGTAAATCTGTAGATATTCCAAGGTGCTGTCGATAAGATCCTCGATTGCGTCTTTTTTTGACCGGCCTTCGCCGTAAAGGTTGAGATCGTCGAGACTCACGGTCCAAATCCCGAGATCTTCATCAAAGGACCAGGTCTTGTGGAAGGGAAAGCGGGAAAAAACCCAATCCAGAAGTTCTGTCTTGATATGTGAAACTTCAGGTACGGACCCGCGTGAACCGTCATACGTGATAATTTCTTGGCCGGCCTGGGCTTTGGTGTTGATCTCGGTGTAAAAGCGCTTGGTGTCACGGATGTTATATTTTTTCAATACCGCTCCCAAATCCACCGCTCCCAAATCCGACTCCTCCTTTCTGCCCAATTATTTCACCTCCATTGTAGCATTGTAAAGAATGGTAGTCAATATGGTCACATTGGCCACCGTAATCACCATAATCACGGGCATAGCATAACCCGTGTGCTTGCATCCTATTCTAAGACTTTGTTTTACCGACAAACACCGGGAGGATTTGCCCAAGACTTGGGGAATTCTC
>JBLNCV010000246.1:0-3531 GCA_050260975.1 Syntrophothermus sp.
GGCATCTTCCCCGGCATGGCCGAAGGGCGTGTGCCCGAGATCATGACCCAGGGCGATGGCTTCGGTGAGATCCTCGTTCAAGCGCAGCGCTCTGGCCGCCGTTCGGGCGATCTGCGCCACCTCCAGCGTATGCGTCAGCCGGGTCCGGTAATGGTCTCCCTCCGGCGAGATGAAGACCTGGGTCTTGTGCTTCAGCCGGCGGAACGCCTTGGAATGAATCACCCGGTCCCGATCCCGTTGAAATGGGGTGCGGATCTCGCACTCCTCTTCGGGGTGCTCGCGACCCCGCGTCCGGCTGCTTAGCGCCGCGAAAGGCGACAATATCTTTTCTTCCAATTCTTGAAGCTGCAGGCGAATCATCGTCCCGCCCCCAAAAATGGCGTAGGAAATGGCCGCGCCATTTCCTACGCCAAAACCCTTCACGCCTTACAACGGGATCCGTTACTTGCGAGGGTTCTTGATCTGCGCCTGGGCGGCGGCCAACCGCGCTACAGGCACCCGGAACGGCGAGCAACTCACATAGTCCATGCCCACATTATGGCAGAACTCCACTGAAGCCGGGTCTCCGCCGTGCTCGCCGCAGATCCCTATTTCCAGACCAGGTCTGGTTTTGCGGCCCCGTTCGGAAGCGATCTTGATCATCTCGCCGACGCCCACCTGATCCAGGGTCTGGAAGGGATCCTTCTCCAGGATATTTCTTTCGAGATAGGACGGGAGGAACTTGCCCGCGTCATCCCGGCTGAATCCCAGGGTGAGCTGGGTGAGATCGTTGGTGCCGAAGGAGAAGAACTCCGCCTCTTCGGCGATCTTGTCGGCGATCAGAGCCGCCCGCGGCATCTCAATCATCGTCCCAATCATATAATCGATCTTCAGGCCGGACTTGCCGATAATCTCCTCGGCAACTTCCACGCACATATCCTTGAGGACCTTGAACTCCTTTTCGAGGATCACCAGGGGAATCATCACCTCGGGGATGACCTTGACCCCGGCTTTGGCCACCTCGACGGCGGCCTCGAAGATCGCCCGCGCCTGCATCTCGTAGATCTCCGGGAAGGTGATGCCGAGACGGCAGCCGCGATGACCCATCATCGGGTTCATCTCCTTGAGGCTCTCCACCTTTTGCTTGACCTCGGCGGGAGTAACGCCCATCTCCTTGGCCAGTTCGGCAATCGCAGCGTCTTCATGCGGCAGGAATTCGTGCAGTGGCGGATCCAGAAGGCGGATGATCACCGGCAGCCCGTTCATCACCTTGAAGATCTCCACAAAGTCGCCCTTCTGCATGGGCATGATCTTGGCCAGAGCCTTCTTCCGGCTTTCCACATCCTTGGCCAGGATCATCTCTCGTACCGCCTTGATGCGATCCTCGGCGAAGAACATGTGCTCAGTGCGGCACAAGCCGATTCCTTTGGCGCCGAAGTCGCGCGCCACCTGAGCGTCATGCGGGGTATCGGCGTTGGTGCGGACACCAGTAACCGCAACTTCATCGGCCCACTCCATAATTTTGGCGAAATCGCCGCTCAACTCGGGTTGGATGAGCTTGACCTGCCCAAGGATCACCTCGCCGGTGCTGCCGTTAAGGGTGATCCAGTCGCCCTCCTTGACAACTATGTCACCGACGGCAAACCTCTTGTTGGCTTCATCCACCTTGACTTCACCGCAACCGGCGACGCAGCACTTGCCCATGCCCCGGGCCACGACCGCCGCATGGGAGGTCATGCCGCCCCGGGAGGTCAGTATGCCTTCCGCCGCATCCATGCCGCCGATATCCTCAGGCGAGGTCTCCGTCCTGACCAGGATTACCTTTTCACCACGCTCCGCCCATTTTTCGGCATCATCCGCGTTAAAGACCGCTTTGCCTACGGCCGCTCCCGGTGAAGCCGGCAGGCCTTTGCCGATCTTCTGGAGCTTGGCCTTGGGGTCGATCATCGGGTGCAGCAACTGATCAAGCTGCTCCGGATCAACCCGCAAGAGGGCGGTCTTTTTATCAATCAGGCCTTCTTTGACCATATCCACGGCAATCTTCACCGCGGCAGCCGCGGTCCGCTTGCCGCTGCGTGTTTGCAGCATAAAGAGCTTGCCTTCCTGGATGGTGAATTCGATGTCCTGCATGTCCTTGTAATGGGACTCCAGGCGCCGGTAGATATCTTCAAGCTGCTTGAAAGCCGAAGGCATCGTCTGTTCCAACGTGCTGATGGGCTGCGGCGTCCGGATGCCGGCCACCACGTCCTCACCCTGCGCGTTGATCAGGTATTCGCCGAAGAACTTCTTTTCTCCAGTTGCCGGGTCACGGGTGAAGGCCACCCCTGTTCCGGAAGTGTCCCCCATATTCCCGAAGACCATGGCCTGCACGTTTACCGCGGTGCCCCAGTCACCCGGGATATCGTTCAATTTGCGGTATTTGATCGCCCGCGCGTTATTCCACGAATCAAAGACGGCGTTGATCGCCCCCTTGAGCTGCTCCCAGGGGGTCTCCGGGAAAGGCTTGCCGGTCTTCTCCTTGACCAGCGCCTTAAATTGAATAACCAGTTCCTTCCAGTCCTCCGCGGTCAGTTCCGTATCGTGCTGCACCTTCCTGGCCTTCTTCCGCGCGTCAATCAGATGCTCAAACTCGGCATGTTCGACCCCAAGCACCACGTCGCTGTACATCTGAACAAACCGGCGGTAACTGTCATAAGCAAAACGGGGATTGTTCGACTTCTTGATCAAGCCTTGGACGGTTGTATCGTTAAGACCCAGGTTCAGAATCGTGTCCATCATCCCCGGCATGGAAACCCGTGCGCCGGAGCGTACAGAAACCAGCAAGGGATTCTCAGGGTCAGCGAACCTGGCCCCCATGGCATCCTCCAGCTTCTTCAAATTGGCCTTGACATCATCCTCCAGCCCTTCCGGCCACTGCTTGCCGTTTGCGTAAAAGGCCGTGCAAACCTCCGTGGTGATGGTAAATCCGGGCGGAACCGGCACCCCGAGATTGGTCATCTCTGCAAGCCCGGCGCCCTTGCCCCCCAGCAGATTTTTCATGTTCCCGGCTCCCTCGGCTTTGCCGTTGCCGAAGAAGTAAACCATCTTCTTTGTCGCTACCTGTGTCGCCATCTTTGTGATCCCTTCCTTCCAATAATGAACAAACGCCCGCGATGGCCCCCTGGGGACACCTCCCGGCGTTTATACGTTTACGAATATACGCGTCACCCCACTGTGTCCCGTTCCTTGATGTTGCCAGTATCGCAACTATGGCCCAATCTTGGCGCTTTTTGCTATTCTATTCGCTGCGTTTTGGCAATATCCTCCTTTACCTGGCAAAAATATCTGATTCGAGCAGCAAAAAGGCCACCCCGGGACAAAGTAGTCCAAGGTGACCGTCCGCGCCTCTGCGCCACATGTAAAGAACGGCTTCTAATGCCACTGATTGGGGGATGGTTCATTTGTTTCATCCTTCTTGGGTGGTTCGGCTCCCCCCTCGGGCCTGCCGGCCCGTTCCACTTCGATACTGCAATTGGTGGCCAGGGCCGCCACCGCGCCAATGATCGCCAGGGA
>JBLNCV010000247.1:0-2992 GCA_050260975.1 Syntrophothermus sp.
ATCGTGGCGGCGGTGGAGATCGCGGCCGAAAGGGGCTTGCGCATTCCACTGGTGTATAATTGCGGGGGGTACGAGTCGCTGGAGACCCTGCGCCTTCTTGATGGAATATTTGATATCTATATGCCGGATATCAAGTACGATGACCCCAAGGTGGCCTGGCGCCTTTCACGCGCCCGGAACTACCCGGAGGTGGCCAGGGAGGCCGTCCGCGAGATGCACCGGCAGGTGGGGAATCTAGTCCTTGATGAAGACGGCGTCGCCGTCCGCGGCCTGATCGTCCGCCATCTTGTCTTGCCCGGTGGTATGGCCGGCACCGAAGGTATCATGCGCTTCCTGGCCGAGGAGATCTCCAGGGACACCTACGTCAACATTATGGAGCAGTACCATCCCTGTTACCGCGCTTTCGACCACCCGCCGCTCGACCGATCCATCACCCGCCGGGAATTCACCGAGGCTTTGCAAGCTGCCCGCCGGTTTGGACTCCACCGCTTCGCGGACTGAGCCGGTTCCCGCTATCTCTCAACCTCGATCAGGTACTGGCAATGGGCATTGCCCACGTGAATGGACCGTTCCACCGTGACCCTGGCGCCGGTGAGCTCCCTGATCAGGGTTGGGATCAGGCTGCAAACCTCGCGGTGCTTCTGCGAGGTTCGCCGGTATACGCAATTGAAGACCTTCAGGTTGTAAAGCCCATCGTCTTCCTTCTCCAGAAAGGCCATCATTCCACCCAGGTCCAGGTGCCGGGTGATCTCCCCAAGCCGGAGTTCCAGCGGCAGGTTCTTGAGCGCCGGCTCCAAATCACGTGCCCAACGGTGCGCCATGCTCTCCAGCAACTGCTGAAATTTTGGCGCCCCGTCGGCCTGGGTGATTTCGGTAATCAACTCCTCCAGGAGCTGATCGTACCGCTTTGGGAAAAGCCCTTCGGCTTGCTCGCTGAGGTGGTAGACTTTCAAAGGCCGGCCGCGGGGCTGTTTCTGCCAGCGAAAGGCGACCAGCCCCTGCTGCTCCAGGATGGCCATATGGCCCCGGATGGCGTTCGGCGCGATTCCCAGTCGCCGCCGCAGTTCCGGGACGGTAACCTCCCCGCGGCCTTTGATAATCTTCAGGATCTCTCCTCTGGTGCCTTCGGTCAGTTCCATCAGGACTTCTCCATGTGTGTAAACTGTTTTCGGCGGATTGCTTTCCGTAAATCAGTTTTTCTTTCTCAAAGTGTTAAACCCGAAGACCGAGTAAAGCGGGCAATATCCGGTGACCCCCGCGGAGAGCATGATTAATCCCACCAATCCCAGCGCAATTCCCAGCCAGCCGGAGAGAAAGCCCCTGCTCAAATTGGCCAACTCAACCATCACCAGCAGAACGCCCGCGACGACCCGGAAGATCCGGTCCCCGTTTCCTTCGTTGATCGTGATCTTTACTTTTGACATGTTATCCACCCTTTCCTTATGTTGCCCAGGGCAACTACTTCAGGTCCATTATAAGAGTGGATTAAGATATATGTCTACTGTTTTTAATTACGAAAATCAATTGGGTGGCAATCAGGCGCTGGAGCCCCGTACCATGCGTCGAGCGGGTCCCGAACCGGTTTCAAGGCTATTCCCAACCAACAATGACCGAACCTTTGAACCGCGTCTCCACAAACTGCTTGACCTCCTCGGACTGGTAGGCCTTGAGAAACTTTTTGAAGATGGGAAGGTCCTTATCTTTGGCCCGGACGGCAATGATGTTCACGTACGGCGATTTGGCGTTTTCCCGAAAGATGGCGTCCTTTGCCGGGTTAAGGCCGGCCTCCATGGCATAGTTGGTGTTGATGGCCGAAGCGTCGGTATCCTCCAGGGAACGGGGGAGTTGGGCGGCGTCCAGTTCCGCGATCCTTAAGTTTTTGGGATTGTCCGCGATATCGAAGACCGTCGCTTTGGCTCCTACGCCTTTGCGTAACTTGATCACGCCAGCCTGCTGGAGCAGCAGGAGGGCGCGCCCGCCATTGGTGGGATCGTTGGGGATGGCCACCGTGGCGCCTTTCTTCAGCTCATCCAGGGACTTTATCTTGCGGGAGTAGATCCCCATTGGGAAGATAAAAGTGTTCCCGATGCTGACCAGATCCAGCTTTCGATCCTTGCTGAACTGTTCCAGGTAGGGTAGGTGCTGGAAGCTGTTGGCGTCCAGTTCGCCCTCGCTCAGGGCCAGGTTCGGTGCCACGTAATCGGTGAAGGTGACGATCTTGACGGTGATCCCTTCTCTGGCCAGGATCTGCTTGACCACTTCCATGATCTCCTCGTGGGGGCCGGCGGTGACGCCGATGGTCAGGCTGTTCTTCTCGGCGGCCAGAACTCCGGCCGGGACGATTCCGGCGCCGGACAGGGCGACGACCACGACCAGGAGCGTGGCAAGAACGACGATTGAAATCGGAAGGGAGATTTTTAATTTGGCCATTTGAGTTCTGATTCCTCCTGTGCAATATTTGAGCCATGGAAACCTTGTGCGCTCCCCGAGTAAAAAGACCTCTTCCGGATGGAAGAGGCCCGATGTCATCTTTGATCCTCCTCTCATCTCCCAGGAGCAAGCTCCTGCAGGAATTAGCACCATTTCCAGGCCAGCTGGCGGTTGCCGGGCTTCATCGGGCCAGTCCCTCCACCTCTCTTGATAAGAGCAGCACTATTCGGTTTTTATGTGCTCCATTGAAATTGAACTTATTTTAATACACGCCGGGGGACTTGTCAACAGCAAATTACGGGGCATAGAAGTCCCGGACCGGTGCGTCTTCCTCGAAAGGAGGCACTATGATCATGGGGAAAGATTTTACAATAAACATCCATT
This sequence comes from Syntrophothermus sp., assembly GCA_050260975.1. Lineage (GTDB taxonomy): Bacteria > Bacillota > UBA5301 > JAMCQP01 > JAMCQP01 > JAMCQP01. The sequence goes on from JBLNCV010000247.1 coordinate 2,815, forward strand.
TCATTTTGTCTTAATAGGTTGCTAAAATTTCCCGGCTTGGTTTGAAGGAAAAAGTTCCCTTGCATCGAACATTTTTCATGGAAAAATCAGCCATGCTATCTTTTAGAGATAATTCAGGAGGGGGAGCCAGATGCAAAGGCTTTTTGGCTTGGGAAGGTTACTGGGCTTTTCAATTTTT
>JBLNCV010000248.1:0-15901 GCA_050260975.1 Syntrophothermus sp.
CCTGGTTTTCCCGGGAAATAATTACCTTCCGGACCCCGGCTTGCCTGGCGCCGTAAATCTTCTCCGGGATCCCGCCGACCGCCTTCACCTTTCCCTGAATCGAGATCTCCCCTGTAACCGCGACATCCTGGCGGATGGGTCGATCCTGGATGGCGCTCAAGATCGCCATGAGGATCGCCGTTCCCGCCGAAGGGCCGTCGATCTTGCCGCCTCCCACGATATTCACGTGCACATCATAATCGGCCAGTTCCAGGCCGGTCAATTTTCTGACTACAGAGGCCGCATTGAAGACCGAATCCTTGGCCATGCTGCCGGCAGTCTCGTTAAACCGGATACCCCCCTTGCCTTTCTCCCTGGCTGGAAACGCCACTGCTTCTATCTCAAGCACCGAACCGAGGAAACCCGCCACGCCCAGGCCAAAGATCTTCCCAACTTCCGTCCTGGAAGAAGCTTTCACGTTTACATTGGGTGAGAGGCGGCTCAACTGCGCAACCTCCAGGATATCCGCGCGGGTAATGCGGAGCCCCTGCGGGATCAGGGCCTCCGCCCTGGAGGGCTCCTCCGCTTCGCTGCCTTCGCCGCTTGCCTGATCCGCGGTATCGGCCGCCGCGGCTGATTCTTGAAGATTCCTGTTCGTGGCGTCGCGGTACAGGACCAGGCCGAAAGCATCGGCCAGAATCCCGGTCGCCTTACGTCCCTCGATGGTGTATTCGCTGATCAGTTCCGGAACGTCCGGGTCCAGCTCCACCTTCAATTTTCTGGCGGCCTTCACCACAATCTCCTGGATGTCTTTCTGGTTCAAAGGTTCAAAGTAGATCTCCGCGCACCGGGACCGCAGCGCCGGGTTAATGTCGTATGGATCCCTGGTGGTGGCCCCGATCAACACAAAGTCCGCCGGCGCCCCTTCATCGAAGAGCTTCTTGATATATTTCGGGACATTGGGGTCATTAGGGTCGTAATAAGCCGAATCAAAGGTGACCCGCTTGTCCTCCAGCACCTTGAGAAGCTTGCTCTGCAACATCAAATCAAGTTCCCCGATCTCGTCGATAAACAAGACTCCGCCGTGCGCCTCCGTCACCAACCCCGGCTTCGGTTCCGGCACCCCGCCCTCGGCAAGATCCCGCCTGGCTCCCTGATAGATCGGGTCATGCACCGACCCCAAGAGCGGGTTGGTTACCTCGCGTGGATCCCAACGCAAGGTCGCCCCGTCCACCTCCACAAACTTCGCGTCGGGGGCAAAGGGGGTGTATTTCCGTTTCTTGGCCTCTTCCAGAGCCAGCCTGGCCACCGTGGTCTTCCCCACGCCCGGCGGGCCGTAAAGAATCACGTGCTGCGGGAAGGGTGAGGCGATCTTGGAAAACAGGGCCTTGACAGCTCGATCCTGCCCCACCACCTCTTCCACGCTGGTCGGCCGCAAAAGATCCAGCGCCGACTTGGACAATTTCTTCTGCTCAAGCTTTTCCAGTTCGGCAAACTTTTTGAGGGTCTGGGCGTTGTCCGGTCCCCCCTCCTCCTTGAGGATCTGCATCTTCAGGTCCTTGACATAATCCTCATGACGTTCTTGCATTCTTTCCGCGATCTTCTTTTCGATCTTCTCCTCGACGGTTTTGCGCGCCAAAATATCGGCGATCTCCTCCTCGATCTCGCCTATCACCTGGGGGATCTCCTCGGACTCCGGCAACTCGTCGATGGTGGGATCCTCATAGACAATCTTCTCCAGCGCCAACACCCGCTCCGAGAGGTTGGAGGAACGCATAAGGTGGAGTGCCTCAAGTTTGCCCGCCTTCAAAACCAGCTTGTCCGAACCGTACAGATTGGCCAGAAGCCCAAAAAGCGCCGTCACCTGCCGTTTAAGCTGCTCTTCTTCGGCCAGCTTCTTGTCCAGGCTGGTCTTGTCATTGTCAATCAATCGTTTGATGATTCCTTTCATTTCAAAAGCTCCTTTATTTCCCGTGAACGTTCGCCTCCACGACCTTCACCTGGAGTGTCGCCGCTATCGTGGGATAAAGTTTGACCGGAATCCGATAATCCCCGAGTTCCTTGATGGGCTCCGGCATATCAAGCTTTCGCTTGTCCAGCGCCAGTTTGGCCGTCTTCTCCACCGCCTCCGCCACATCTTTGGAGGTGATGGATCCAAAAAGCCGCCCCTTGTCCCCGGTTTTGGCGGGGATGGTGATCACCAAATCGTCGAGCCTGGAAGCAAGGATTCGGGCCTCCTCTTCTTCCCTGGCCTGCCGGTTGGCGACCGCCGTCTTTTGTTCGGCCAGTATCTTGAGATTTCCGGCGGTGGCTTCCACCGCCAGACCGCGGGGAAGCAGGTAATTCCTGGCGTGGCCTTCACTCACCTCAAGGGTGTCGCCCTTCTTGCCCAACCCTTTTACGTCCTGCTTCAAGATCACTTTCATCGCATCGCGCCTCCTGCCTGCCATCGTAAAGATCAATCCGTCAGCTATCCTCAAGGCGGCGATAGTTGAGCCACCCGTCCATTACCCCGATGGAAACCAACGCCAGCGCCGCCAGGTTATTGCTCACCCCAAAGAAGACCACCAGGGCTTTCACTATCCCAGAAACCTTGTACTTCTCCAGAAAAAACCAGACCACCGACAGCCCTTGAAGAAAGAATGCCATGGCAAACCCCAAAAGGATATTGAGGGCCACCATTTGATAGATCTCGCGCCGCAAATAGGTTAAAACCACCAGGTAGAAAGCCAGGCTCAAGAGAAACCCCACAACCATGTACCGGGGAGACCGCCACCGGGCAAAAGGCGGAAATCCCGGAGTGGCCTGCCCAAGACGGCGCAAAATCCGTCGGGACAACCAGTAGTTGAATGTGGCAAAGGCTAGAGCGGACATCAAGACCCCGATTGGCACAGTAAGCCGCATTAGAGTAGCGAAGGTTTGACGCATTGCCTCCAACTGCGCCTTATCCACTCCCAGACCTGTGTAAAACTTTACCGCCTGATCCAACGATTGTTCCATTTGCTTGAACATCGCCGAAAAATCGTTGACCCCCGTCACCCAGGCCATCAGCCCGGTCATCGCCGCCCCAAAGATCAACGCGGCAATGGTCCCGACCACCAGAACCTTCGCGGGAGAAACCCTCTGGCGCATCGCCTCGCCAAGGGCCAACCCCACCGCGCCAAAAACCAGCACCACCACCGTCTGCCCGATTACATTGGCCAAAATCCCCGTTAAAACGGCGGCGATAATCGCCGCCATGATCCCCAGGTTCAAACTGTGACGGTAGACCAGGATAATAATTGGCACCGGCAAGGCTAAAGACAGCAAGGGGATTGGCAAGTATAGATCTATGACGGCCATCAGCACCGTCATGGCCGCCAACAAGGCTCCCTCCACCAGAGGCTTGGTCTGCATCCTTTCAGTCAACCAGCTTCACTCCTGTTACTGTTGCTTCTCTTCCAGATAACGGCTGAGCGAGGAAAAATCGCCGTACCACTTTTCAATCTCATGCGCCTTGTCGATATTGGCCTTCACCTTGGTGGAAATCTTCATGTCCAACCGGGAAAAGCTGATGCCCAGCCTTTTACCAAGCAAATAGGCAGCGATGATGATGTTTGCCAGCCCGTCCACAATCGCTTCCTCGCTGTTTTTTAGGAGCGCCTTGAAGAGCCCGGACACCCCGCTCACCAGTTCGGCCTTCAGCCACTCGATAGTCCGTACATTCCGGGCGATGTCCGATTCCGGTTTTGCAATTCCCACCATAAAGCCCCCTCCCTTTTGTCGTGCCGCGCCATCATGTCTAAGTTATTAGTTATTCGGCAATTCGGAGCGTTATCCTTCCGCCGTGCCTAAACAATTGTTGGCAGTACTGGTGGGGATTTCGGCGGATCTAGCGAGCTAAAAACAATAGGGACAACCGCATGCCAATCCCGGTATGTCCCTATTTTGCAGTCATTTAACGATCTCCCGGCCGCAAACGGCGGGCGGGTTAATCAGCCGTATAAGGCAGTAAAGCAATATGCCGCGCCCGTTTAATCGCCTCGGTGAGCTGCCGCTGGTGCTTGGCGCAGTTTCCGGAGATCCGCCGCGGCAAGATCTTGCCGCGTTCGGTAATGTACCGGCGCAGGCGGCTGATCTCTTTGTAATCAAGACTCTCCACTTTATCCACACAAAAGCTGCATACGCGCTTTTTGCCTTTTTTTCCATGTTCCCGCTTCAAAAAGAAAACCCCCTTTCAAACGGTCATCGTCAAAACGGAACATCGTCGATGTCGATGTCATCAAACCCCGGCGTCGAAGAGGCAACTCCTCCCTGGCCGCCTTGTCCGAGCCCGCCCTGCAGGCCGGACGTACCAGTAGCTTCCTTGGCCCTGTCAAGGAACTGGATGCTGTCGGCTATTACCTCGACAGCCTTGCGTTTGGAACCATCCTGAGCCTCATAGGAACGCACCTGCAACCTGCCCTCCACAGCGACAAGCCGCCCCTTGGAGAGATGATTCGCGCAGGTCTCGGCCAGTTTCCGCCAGACCACAATATCGATAAAGTCGGTCTCGCGCTCCCCCTGTTGATTCTTGAAGGGACGATCCACAGCCATTGTAAAGCTGCAAACCGCCACCCCGCTGGGGGTGAAGCGCAACGCCGGATCCGCAGTCAACCTGCCAATCAACACGATCCGGTTCAGCACGTTCCTCACATCCTTCAATGGGAAGTTATACCCAAATCCCACGGCAGGCTACTCTTCCACTCGCACAAGCAGGTAGCGGAAGACTTCGTCGGCGATCTTCAAGAGCCTCTCGAGTTCCTGCGCTACCGCGCTTTCGCTCTTAAAATTGATCACCACGTAGAAGCCCTCGGTGAACCCCTTTAATTCGTATGCCAACCGGCGTTTACCCCACTTGTCGACCTTGACGATCTCGCCGCCGCCTTTGGTAATCACTTCCTGATACCGGTTGATCACTGCGTCGACAGCCTCGTCTCCCTCAACCTTGGGGCTGATGATAAACATTACTTCGTACGGTCTCACCGTGCTTCACCTCCCTTCGGACTAAACGGCCCCATGCGTGGCATGGAGCAGGGATTTGTACCTGAATTATTATACCATTACGCACACCAACTGACAAGCAAAATCGTGCGCAAGGCCAGCCGTCTTCTTTGAACCGGTTCCACCGGCATTGGAATCATTTCATTTCCGCGGCGTTTTCGCCCGCCCCGGAGGCAGCCCTTCTGACAACGTCCTTGACCCCGCGCTCAAACTTCGGCCTGGGAAGCATGACCACCCGCCCGCAACCCAGGCACTTGATCCGGAAGTCCATCCCCACCCGCAGGATCTCCCATTGATCGCTGCCGCAAGGATGCAGCTTGCGCATCTGCACCACATCACCCAGGCTAAACTTCACCTTGCCCAACTCCGGCACCCTGTCCACCCCCGCCTTTGGGTTCTTGCACCAGAAGAAATCTCAGTGGATTCTGGATCTCGATCCCAGCTTCGGTAAACCGCTTAATAATCTGTTTCTTAAGTTCCCGTTCCACATCCCACTGCTCCATGGCCGCCGTGCGAGCCAGCACCCGGAGGTTTACGCCCCGTTCTCCCAGTTCCTGGACCCCCAGTACCTGCGGCCCTTCCACAATGCTGGGGTTCTTCCGGGCTTCTTTGGCAAACAATTCCTCCAGGATCCCGATGGCCCGATCTACATCGGCGGAATAGGCCACCCGTACGTCAAACATTACCCGCATGCTTTTTCCCATATAGTTGGTGACCTGCTTCATCTCCCCATTGGGAACGATGTGCAACTGGCCGCCGAAATCCCGGATCTTGGTCACCCGGATTCCCATCTCCTCCACCACGCCTGACACACCGCCGGCCGAGATGTAGTCTCCCACCCCAAACTGGTCCTCAAAGAGGATGAAGAAGCCGGTGATCACATCGCGAACCAGGTTCTGGGCGCCGAAGCCCACCGCCAGGCCGCCGATCCCCGCCGCGGTAAGCAGGGAGGTGGTGTTGATGCCCAGAAGCTGGAGAATCATCACGCCGCCGATAAAATATATTACATAGTTAATCACGCTCTGAGTGAGCGTTTTGAGGGTCTTTGCCCGCCGTTCTTCGATATAGAGAGTCTGCCCGGTCACCTGGGGATGAAAGAGTTTTTCAACGAAGATGTGGCTCAGCGCCAGGACAAGGCGGATGATTAAAAGCACCAGAATGATTAGCATGATCTGCCCAAAGATGTGCAACAGATTATCAGGCGCCAGAAACCGGTCTGCAGCCGACCGGAAGCTTTTGGCCAGTTCGTGCATCGTCCACTTCAAACTCGTCACCACCTTAACTTCCACAGATCCTTTGAACTCGTGGAGACCGCCAGAATTCTCTCACCACCAGGCCCCCGTGCCCCCAGGATTGCCTTCAACTCCTCCGGGGTCTCTACCAGCCCGCCGCCAATCACCGGCGGCATCTGCGCCAACGGCAAACGCCCTATGATATTCGGCAGGATCAGGGCGGGCAGGATCTCCACCGCGTCAGGCCGGGCATTGCTCGTCACGTGGATTCCCGTTTTCAACGCTTCCGAATCCAGCATAAACAGGCGTTGGATCGCAATCAGGCCCTGTTCCTTGGCAGCCCTGACCAGTTGAGTCCGAGTGGTAAGAATCCCTTTTACGCCAATCTCTTCCGCGAGGAAACGGACCCCCACCCGGTCTTTGCCGATTCCTTCCAACAGGTCAATATGGACGAAGGCCAGTTTTTTGCGGTTCCGAGTTTCCGCCACCATCTCACGCAGGTCAAAGATGGTGCCGGTGAGAAAGAAAAGAACCTCGAGCCCGTCCTCCAGGGCCACCGGAAGATCTTCCGGCTGCTTTATCCCTCCGATGACCGGCCGCTTCTTCAACCTTTCAAAGAGTTCCAAGGTATTCACCCCTTAAAAGCAGCCTCCGGATAAGAGCCGAAATTCCGGAAGAACGAGGTCTTAGGCCGGATGGCGTCCAGAGCCTCTCGTACTGATGGGTCATCCTGATGGCCGGCCAGATCCAGAAAAAACAGGTATTCCCCCAGCATACGCCGGGCGGGGCGGGATTCAATCCGCGTCAGGTTCACTCCCCGGTTGGCAAACTCCCCCAGCACCTCGTAGAGGCCACCGGGGCGATCCGTCAGAGTGGAAAAGGCTATCGAGGTCTTAAAGCGCCTCCCGTCCCGCTTTCCCTCCTGGATGGATCCGCCGGCCAGAACCAAAAACCGGGTAAAGTTGTCCGGCACGTCCTGGATCTCTCTGGCGGCGATCTCCAGCCCCCAGAGTTGCCCGGCGTGAGCCGTGCCGATGGCCGCCGCGGGATGGTCATGGTTTTCTTTGGAGACCATCTCCGCCGCCCCGGCGGTACTGCTGGTGGAAATCTCACGTGCGCCGGGCAGGGCGGCTTTCAAAAACCTGCGGCACTGAGCCAGTGCCTGCGGGTGAGAATAGACCGTCTCAATCCTGGAAATTTCCGTGCCAGGGCGAACCAGGAGGTGATGGTGCACAGGGATCACCACCTCACCGATAATCGCAAGATCCGTCCCCTGGATCAGCAGATCTAGGGTGAGATTTACAGACCCTTCGATGGAATTTTCCGCCGGAACAACCGCTTCATGAAGGTTTCCGTCCTCCAGCGCCGAAATCAGACCGGATAAAGTGCTATACGGCACCAACTCACGCTGGAGGTCGTGTTCACCAAGGTAGCCCAAAGCAGCCTGCTCGCTGAAGGTCCCCTCTGGCCCCAGAAACCCGAGGGTCAAAACGCCGGGCTTGTGTTGCGCCTGGTTTATAGAGGGCGCGGGGTAGAGGCGCTGGCCGTTCCAGGCCTCGGAAGCATATTTTTCCCGTGCCAGCTGCGCAGCCTGCTCCAACTCGGCCAGGGTCAACCGGCCGCCGGTAAGTTCGATCCCCAGCGCCTTTTGCCATCCTTCCCGCAAAGCCTCCTTGAGTTCGGAAGGGGAAACTTCCCTGCCCAAAACAGCCAAAAGTGAAGTCGCCTTCTGGGTAAATAACCGCTCCGCCCTTTCACGCAGGTCCGGCGACCGAAATTTCAATGTGGCGAAGAGATCGTCCACCGACAGATTGAGCAGAATGGAACCATGCTGCAAAACCGCGCCGTAGCGGCGCACCTGGGCGCTTCCCACCAGCTTCTTGCCCGACACCACCACCTCATACCAGGAAGGAGCATCAAAACAGGCAGCCGTCGTCCCCGTGCCGAAATCGGTCGACTCCTCTTTCGACTCTGGTTTAGACGGGGTTACCATCTGCGCATCCACGCCCAGACTGCGCAGCCCCTCCAGGATTCCCCGGGTGATTACCTGGTAGGAGGCAATTACGCCGGTTGGAATCAACGGGTGGTTCTCCGGGGCGATAAACGCATAGGTGACCTCCCGGTCGTGCAAAACCGCTCTTCCCCCGGTGGGCCGCCGCACGCAGTCAAATCCCTTGCGAGCGCACCCCGCCAGATCGACTTCCCGGTCCCGGTTTTGAAAATATCCCAGGGAGAGCGCCGGCGGATTCCACCCGTACACCCGGATGGTCGGGGGAACAAGCCCGCCGGCCACCTGGGCCATGATCGCCTCATCCACCGCCATGTTCCAGGCTCCCGGATGATCGCCTGTATCCAGCCAGCGCCATATCTCCCTCATTTCGTCGCACCATCCATCTCCAGCTCGTCCAAAGCCCGGGCGGCTTCGGCGGCTGTCAAAGGCCGTGGGTAATTGTAGATCACGCCGCCGGGGCTCTCGTTATAATAGGGCCGGTTGCAATCGGGGCACCCGGAGGTCTGGAAGGCCTCTCCTCCTGCCAGGCGCCGCCTAAGTTCTTCCCTCGTCAAACCAAAACTTGTCAAGCGGCCCTCTCCGTCGAAGGAGAACTTCTCCGCGCCAGCCCCGCAAAGCAAAAGCCAGCGGGCCGCCTGGATGCGCCGGTAGGCCCCCAGGGAAGGCCGGGGACGATCTTCCAGCGCCGTGCCTCTGATTGGTGTGAAGGCAAAAAGACCGATGGTCACCCCTTGTCGGATCAGCCGGTCCATTGCTTCAACCATTTCCGCTTCGGTTTCGCCCAGGCCGACGATGAGATGAGTGCTGATCCGGCCGGGGAACTCCAGGGCCGCTTCCGTGAGGAGATCAAAGGTCCGCTGCCAGGACCCGCCCTTGACCGCGGCATACAGGCGGGGAGTCGCCGCATCCAGCGCAATCCCCAGCCGCTCCGCCCCCAGCGCGAAGATCTCGCGCACCTCGGACAGGTTACGGGGATGGCACGCGATACAGACCGGGGGAAGGATCCGGCCCGTCTCCCGTGTAACCCATGATTGTTGATCCGGCTTTAATTGCCGGTCCGGCCCCCGCAGCTCTTCCATAAACAATCTGACCTGCTCCTGCCAGTCGGCGGTGTCCACCACCTGGAGGCAGATCCGTTTGAAATCTTCGCCTGGCCCGCCCTCATTTCCTGCTGCCTTACCCCGTAAAGCCGCGCATGCCGTCTCTTCCTGAAAAGTCGGCCACGTAACCCGGGAGAGCAGGTCGGTCCGGGCGGTACTAGAACGCGACTGCGGGCAAAACCCACAGTCGCGAAGGCACTTCCCATCGGTCATCAGATAAGCGGTGGTCGGCAACGCATCCACCTTGCTCTTTTTGAGCCCGAGAAGGTGCGCCGTACCCGCTGATACTCGCAACATCCGTCTGTTCCTCGCTTGCAATTTTATCCTCTGTTTCACAGCACGCAGCATTCGTTTTCACGGGCCCCGGCCAGCCCTTTCCGCGTGGCGTAGGCCACCGCCTGGCGCGCCGGGATGACGATCTTGTTTACGCCGCAACGCACCGCCACCGAATCCACCAATGCCCGGTACCGGCCACCGGGCCGCATGCACCCCAGGCTAATGGGAATCTCCGGAAAATCCAGGCGCGCCCTGGCCAGGATCCCGGCCACCTCTTCCACGGGCGGGGGAGACGCCGACGCCAGCGTAGTACCCGCGGTGGGTGTGAAGATGATAAAGGCGATTCCATCGGCTCCCAGCTCCTTGAGAAGAGAGAGCGCGCGCCCTTCTCCCCTGATCTGGCCTCCATGGAGGCCGATGCAGATGTGGGGGATCACTTTCGTATGGCGGCGCAGGGCCTGGTAGGATTCCACATAATCCTCCACCCGACGTTTTAGGCCGTATATTTCCGCGATCGCCTCGTCCGAACCCACAAAGTCAAAGGAGACACTGGCGGCATACCGGCCGATAATCTTCGCCTCTTCGTCGTCCACCAGCCCTACATGGAAGTTCAGCCTGCCGAGCCTGGCCAGCTCCTCCACCTGCTTAAGGTGCGGCAGCACTGGTACCTTTCCTTGCCGGTCACAGCCCCCACTGATCAGAAAGCTGCTCGCCGGCGTGGTGGCCCGCCGCCCGGCGCCTTTTGCCTCTTTCAAAGCCCTATCCAGCGGCGCCATGTGCTCAAGGTAATGCCCGCCGCAGTGTGCGCAGTTCAGTGCGCATTTGGAACCGGTAAGACTCACCGATTCCGTGGCCTGGGGATAGACCCAGCGGATTTCCATTGGGAAATGAGCCAGGCGGGCCTCCCAGGCTTCTTCCACCAAAAGCCTGGTCTTGTGATCCAATGCCGGGAAAAGGTCCTCTGAATCTATCGCCGCGTCCCCACCAGTCATGTCGCCTGCCCCCGTCTTTCTCCCGGCCCTTTTCCTGCATCTTATCGCAAGAACGGGCTGTTTGTCAATACGTCCTGAAAAGTCTCCTCCTTTGCGCCAAAGCTCCTCGTCGACCAAAGCAACGTTCGATCTTCGGAGGAGACTTTTCAGACGAAATTTATTTAGCGCGCCAACGGAGGTCGGGTTTGCGGGCCGCCGCGGTTTCATCCAGCCGGCCCACCGGCAAATGATAAGGCGCGCCGGTCACCTTTTCCGGATCTTCGCGGGCTTCCCTGGCAATGCGCACCATGGCGCTGGCAAAGGCGTCCAGGGTCTGCCGGGACTCGGTCTCCGTCGGCTCGATCATGATCGCCTCTTCCACAATCAGCGGGAAGTAGATGGTCGGCGCATGGAAACCGAAGTCCAAAAGACGCTTGGCCATATCCAGGGTCCGGACGCCCTGTTTCTTCTGCCGGTTGCCCGACAGGACAAACTCGTGCTTGCAGACCCGGTTGTAAGGCAGGTCGAAGTAGGGTTCCAGCTTACGCATTAGATAATTGGCGTTGAGCACCGCGTTTTCGCTCACCGCCCGGAGCCCAGCCGGCCCCAGCGACCGGATATACGCATAAGCCTTCACGCAGACGTTGAAGTTGCCGTAGAAAGCTTTCACCCGCCCAATGCCCAACGGCCGGTCGTAATTCAGATAAAAGCGCTCCCCATCGCGCTCCACCGTAGGTTTGGGCAAAAACGGCTCAAGGGCCGCAACAACCCCTACCGGCCCCGATCCCGGCCCGCCGCCGCCGTGAGGAGTGGAGAAGGTCTTGTGCAAATTGAGGTGGACCACGTCAAAGCCCATATCCCCCGGCCGGGCAATCCCTAAAATGGCGTTGGCGTTGGCCCCGTCGTAATAGAGCAACCCTCCCGCCTCATGGACCACCCTGGCGATCTCCACGATGTTTTCATCGAAGAGCCCAAGCGTGTTGGGATTGGTCAACATCAGGGCCGCGGTATCGGAGCCGACCACCTTTTTCAGCTCGGCCAGATCCACTCCCCCGCGCTCGTCGGATTTCACCTGCACCACGTCAAAGCCGGCAAAAGCAGCGCTGGCCGGGTTAGTTCCGTGGGCGGAGTCTGGCACAATCACCTTGCGCCGCCTCTCCCCTTCCCCCCGGTGGCGGTGATAAGCACTGATGATCATCAGCCCCGTCCACTCCCCGTGGGCGCCAGCCGCCGGTTGCAACGTGACGGCGGCCATGCCGGTGATCTCCGCCAGGTATTTTTCCAGATTGTACATCAACTCCAGCGCGCCCTGGACGGTCTCTTCCGGCTGGTAGGGGTGGATCCGCTGAAATCCCGCCAGTTGAGCCACTTCTTCGTTAATCTTGGGATTATATTTCATGGTGCACGATCCCAGAGGATAAAATCCCGAGTCCACCCCGTGATTTCGCCTGGACAACTGCGTGAAATGGCGAATCACGTCCACTTCGCTCACCTCGGGCAGAGCCGGCGCCTCCTTGCGGATCATCTTCTCCGGCAATAAAGCCGTAACGTTCTCCACCGGCACATCCGGTTCGGGTAAAGAAACCGCTTCCCTTCCCGGCACGCTCTCCTCGAAGATCAGGGGCACCGCCCGGCGAATCCCTTCAGTTTCACTCATTGCGACAACCCCCCTAACACTTTGACCAGGTGGTCGATCTCCTGCCTGGACCGGACTTCCGTCACGCAAAAGAGCAGGCTCTTTTTGCGCTCGGAGTAGAAGCGGCCGAGAGGCAATCCACCGATGATCTGGTAGTCCAAAAGCCGTTTGTTGAGTTCTTCCGGATCCACTTCAGTCTCCACCACGAATTCATTGAAAAACGGGGCTTTAAACCCGGGGGAGAAACCTGGCAGGGCCGTAATCTGCTTCTGGGCATAGTGGGCCTTTTGCAGATTGAGTTCCGCCACCTTCCGGATTCCCGCCTTGCCCAGCATGGACAGGTAGACGGTCGCCGCCAGGGCATTGAGCGCTTCGTTGGAACAGATGTTGGAGGTCGCCTTTTCCCGGCGGATATGTTGCTCCCGGGTTTGCAGGGTTAGCACAAACCCCCGCAGACCGTCACGGTCCACCGTCGCCCCCACGATCCGCCCCGGCATCCGCCGGACCAGGGTCTCCCGGCAGGCCAAGAAACCCAGAAACGGGCCGCCGAAGCTGATCGGGTTGCCTAAGGCCTGCCCCTCGCCGACCACGATGTCCGCGCCATATTCGCCCGGTGGCACAAGGAGCCCCAACGAAATCGGGTTGGCGCAGACCACATAATTGGCCTTGACGGCCTTGGCGATCTCGCCTAGAGCCCCCCCGTCCTCCACGGCGCCAAAGAAGTTCGGGTTTTGAATGATCACACAAGCGGTATCACCGCTGACGGTCTTTTTCAAGACATCCAGGTCGGTAACCCCCTCCTTGTAGGGGACCTCCCGTACCGTAAGCCCGAGGTTGCTCACGTAGGTTTTGAGAACCTCCCGGTACTCCGGATGCACCGCCTGGGAGACCACGATCTCCTTGCGGCCGGTGGCGTTTACGGACATCAACGCCGCCTCGGCCAGGGCGGTGGCTCCATCGTACATAGAGGCGTTGGCCACATCCATCCCGGTCAGTTCGCAGATCAGGCTCTGGTATTCATAGATGGCCTGAAGCGTACCCTGGCTGATCTCTGCCTGGTAGGGAGTGTAGGCCGTGTAAAATTCCGAACGGCTCAGTACATGCCCCACCACCGCGGGGATAAAATGGTCATAGGCGCCAGCGCCCAAAAAGGAACTGTACCGGTCGGTGGTGGCGTTCTTCGCCGCAAGATCCCCCATGTGACCGGCCAACTCCAGCTCACTCATGGCTCCTGGTATTTTCAGATCGCCTTTGAAACGTACCGCTTCCGGAATATCCACAAAGAGATCTGCGACATCCTTCGCGCCAATCTCCTTGAGCATTTCGGCGCGGTCCTTTTCGGTGTTGGGGATGTAATTCATTCACCCTCGCCCTCTTCCAGAAACTTTTTGTACTCGTCCGCAGTCATCAAGTCATCGAGTTCTTTGGGATTGGACATCTCAAATACCGCAATCCAGGCCTGTCCATACGGATCGGAGTTGATCAGCTCGGGGCTGTCGGCCAGCGCGTCATTTACCCGGATCACCTTTCCGCTGATCGGCGCGTAAACGTCCGAGACGGCCTTTACCGACTCGATTACCGCAAAACCTTCACCCTGGGTGAATTCCCCGCCTTCTTCGGGTACCTCCACGAACACTACATCGCCCAACTCGTGCTGCGCGTGATCGGTAACCCCGACCGTGGCCTCTTTACCGTTTACCTTCACCCACTCATGTTCTTTGGTGTACTTGAGATCTTTTGGGAAATTCATGCGAATGGCCTCCTTGTTATTTTTAATTTTGCTTTCGCCTTGTTTTCGATCCATATTGGTCTTATTGCTTTTTGACATGCGGCTCCACAAAAGGGGTTTTGACTACTTGGGCCCCGGTGGTCTTTCCACGAATCTCCACGGCAATCCTGGTCCCTACCGGAGCATATTGGGTTTCCACGTAACCCAGCCCGATGTTCTCGTCCAGGGAAGGCGACATGGAACCGCTGGTAACGTGTCCAACCGTCCGGCCGCCGGCCAAGATCGGATAATGGCCTCGGGGGATTCCCCGCTCGGTCATCTTGAAGCCAACCAGTTTCCGCTTGATTCCTTCGGCCTTCTGCTTTACAAGAGCCTCCCGGCCGATAAAGTCTCCCTTGTCAAACTTGACCGCCCAGCCGATGCCCGCCTCCAGCGGAGTGGTATCTTCGCCGATATCATTGCCATAGAGGGTGTATTTCATTTCCAACCGCAGAGTATCCCTGGCGCCAAGCCCAATAGGAAGCATGCCGAAAGGTTTGCCTGCCTCCATCAATCTATTCCAGAGAGCCGCCGCCTGAGCCGGTGCAATAAAGATTTCAAACCCGTCCTCCCCGGTATATCCCGTCCGGGCGATCAGCGCCGGGCTGTTGTGTACCTTGCCCTCCACAAAGTGATAGTAGCCTGTCGCGGAAAGATCGGAGGGGGTCAGCTTTTGCAGGATCTCCGCCGCCCGCGGCCCCTGGATGGCGATCAGCGCAAACTCATCGGAAAGGTTGGCCAGTTTCACCCCTTTAGCCATCGAGCTTTTTGCCAGGTGTTCCTCCAGCCACCGGAAATCCTTGGCGGTGTTGGAGGCGTTCACCACAAGGAAGAACCCGTCCTTCTCCCGGTAAACAAGGATGTCGTCAACGATCCCCCCATCCGGTTTGCAGAACATGGAGTACTGGACCTGCCCCACCTCCAGAGCTCCGGCGTCATTGGTGGTCATCATCTGAATAAAATCCAGAGCTTGCGGCCCGGTCACCCGGAATTCGCCCATGTGGCACAGATCAAAGAGGCCCGCCGCCCGGCGCACCGCCCTGTGCTCCTCCAGGATGCCGGTATACTGGACCGGCATCTCCCAGCCGCCGAACTCCACCATCTTTGCCCCCGCCGCCACATGTACTTCGTAAAGCGGGGTGCGCTTCAATCCGCCCATTTCATTTCCTCCTTCTCTCTTGTTTCTCTCGCCAACTTATGATCGCCTATAATTCTTGCCAACTTAAGATCGCCTATAATCAAGCCCTAAAAATAAGACAGAGGAAAGCCTTTAAGCTCTCCTCTGTCCTTTTGCCTGAGAGATGCCCCTGGTGAGACCGGGGTTGCTCCGTCGGCGGCGCTGCCTCAACCTGCGGCAAGAATCAGCCGTCCACGGGTACACGGGCGGCAACGCCTCTCCAGAGTGCCGTCGCTTTAAGGTACTTGAGCCTGAGAGTTTCGACACCAGTTGCAAGTCTGGCGTGTTGCTCCTTCGGCGCCCCTTGCGGCCGCTTTCGCCCATCCATCGGCTCCGCGGCGCCTCGACCCCTGTCGAACGGAGACTCTCCCTCAAAGTTCATCCGGCATATTCATTTTCATCTTTATATATTATGCACCGCTTCGATAGATCCTCCCGGCGCTCCAGATTTTTTCGCCGGAAAGATGGAGGTTTTGGGCGATCTATAGAGAATAATTTATCATCTACTATCTTCGAGCCGTCTGGCCTAAAGTATCGGCAATTCCCGCGGGCAGCAATAGACCTGGATTAAATGGCAGGTCCGGGTCTGGATTGCCGGAGCCATGGCCGCACGGCCGTCAGGGTGCAACGAGAAATTGTTGCGCCTCCCAATGCGGAAAGAAGGTGGTCGCTTGGCATATATGGGCCGCCATCCGCTTTCATGAGGGTGACGGCCTTATTTTTCCTGTT
>JBLNCV010000249.1:0-4563 GCA_050260975.1 Syntrophothermus sp.
TGATCGAGGGCGCGGAAGGAAAGAATATGGAGGAACTTCTGTTGGACTACGCGGAGCGCTACCGGCAACTGTCGGAACGGCTCGCTTCACTGGAAAAGGCCCAAGCAGAAGCTGCCGTCAAAAGCCTCAAGCATATCCAGAGGGTCGGGTTGATCCGGTTTAATGCTTTTGATGATGTGGGCAGCAACCAGAGCTTCTCCGTAGCGCTGCTGGATGCGCAAAATGACGGTATAGTAATCTCCAGCCTGTATGGTCGTGCGGAATCCAGATTGTATGCCAAGCCTGTGACCGGCGGGAAATCATCGTACACGCTCTCCGAGGAAGAAAAACAGGCAATTCATCAGGCTATGCAGGCCGATGCCCGCCAAAAAACAGCCTGAACCCCAAAATCAACTGCCCCACAAGCAAGGTCTTCCGTGAGGACCTTGCTTTTTTAATCAGATTCCCGTAAAAGGCCATCCCTTGCCACATAGCGGGCGTCGCCCATCAGCGGGGTAGCCGCCGCCTCGTGCATCCATGGGATTATGTAGCTCAGGGGCACCCCTGGGCGTGGCGAGCAAGTTGAGAGACAGACTGATAAATAGCCCCGGAGATGATGTCCGCCATCCGCATTACCAGGCTGAGGCGAGTATTTTGCAACACCAGGTATTCCATAAATCCTCCCACGTTTACGACCCCGATCATGTGGAGATCTCCAACTGCAGGCAAATCTTTGTTTACTCCGGTACCCGGCCGGAGCGGGCCTTCTTTCACGCTGATATACCCCACATTGTCCGTTTTGCCCAGACAGGCGTCAATCGCCAGGATTAGGGGATGATCGTGCTTTTTGCCGATAATCGCCAGGTTTTCCGCCAGGTTGGCGGCATGAACGGGTTGATCCAGTGTCCCATAAATACTGGTATGCAAAAGACCGTAATTGAACAGCTTGCTACCCGTCAAAGGGCCGAGGGAATCCCCCGTAGAGCGATCCGTACCAATGCACAAGATCACCAGTTCCCGCCCCGGGGTGTAGTTTGTGTTGGTAAGAAACCGCGACAACGATAAAGAAAGCAACTCCTTGGCCAGGGGGTTTTCCAGGTGGACGCGATCCGTGTAAGTTGGAAGATGGAGCAGCTTTTTGTCGCTAGATGGTACAAGATTCCACAAAACCATCACTCCTGTCTTGGAGATATACCAGCAGTACGGATTTCCGTGGAAAGTTACACAAGCAGTATATGGAAGTTCCCTGAATTGTATGCATACGTATTGCCGCCACCGGCAGGCATTTACGGTCATTTCTGATGCGGGAAGGCGCATAATCTTAAAAGGTAGCGCCACTGCTTGGGAGGTGCCCGGAATGTCGAGTTGGGGCAAGACGCTGACAACTACCACGTGGAAGATCGCTGCGGCATATGTGGGCGGTATTGTGGGAGCGGGCTTTGCTTCCGGGCAAGAGATAGTGCAGTTCTTTGCCTTGTTCGGCCGGAATGGTTTGCTGGGTGCATTGGGCGCCACAGTGCTTTTGGCCCTGTTAGGGAGGATCTTTATGCAGTTGGCTTACACCGGAGATACGCGTTCTCATCGGGAACTCCTGGCTGAGATCTGTGGCCGGAAATGGGCGGTATATTTCGATCTTGCTCTGGCGCTGTTTCTCCTAGGGACATTGGCGATCATGATTGCCGGAAGCGGGGCTCTGATGCAGGAATACCTGCAAAGCCCGTCTTATTACGGGTCACTGGCAATTAGCGCAGGAGTATTGTTGATCCTGGCCTTTGGCGTAAATGGGTTTCTCGCCTGGAATCTAGCGCTGGTGGCGGTCTTGCTTGGGATAACGGTTCTAATTGGATCTGCGGCGCTGATCGGTTACGGTCCGGGCTGGATGGGACCCTTAAAGCCTGGTTTACCGGCGATCAAGGGAGGAATGCTCATCCCTAACTGGTGGATCGCCGCGGTTCTCTATACATCTTACAATTCGAGCTTGATGCTGGCGCTGGCGGCGTCTATCGGGCGGGCAAGGGAGCGAGGGACGCAAGAAAAGATCCCGGCCGGCCAGCGTAAATTTGCCTTGGGCAGGGAGCTTGCTTCAAGCGGGGAATTTGCCCTGGGTGGATTGCTGGGCGGCATCTGCCTGGGCAGCCTTGTGTTCTTCATGGCAGTGGTCTTGCTTTCCGCGGGGGAAGGAGCGATTCACAGTCCTCTGCCGATGTATGCAATCGCCCGGGTGCTTGGCCCCCTCCCCCACTATGGCTACGTCCTGAGTTTATGGATCGCCATGTGGTCTACGGCGACAAGTTGTACATATTCACTGTCCAGGCGTATTGCGGAGATGCTGGGGCTCAACTGGCGGGTGGCGGCGGGGTTGGCGGTGGGAATCGCATTTGCCCTGGCGAGGATCGGTTTTTCGGAACTGATCCGGACGGTCTATCCGGCATTTGGCTACATCTGGCTTATTTTTTTGTTATTGCTGGCGCGTTACCGGCTCGGAGGGCGCACTTGCACAAAGCCACCCCGTCAGGTATAATCGAAGTGAATCAATATTCCGGGGGGCGGGCTATTGGAAGAGCATATCCAGGCTGGCAGGCATTCGGACGAGCAGTTTCAACCAAAAGATTCCCTGGCGGGCGAACATCTCCAGGCCGGCGAAGAATTGCTGGCCAGAGGCGAGTGGGAAGAGGCCCAGAAGAAATTCGAAGAGGCATTGGCCCTGGATGCAACCAACCCCGTGATCTATAACAAGATCGGGGTTACCTTTGCCAAACGGAAGATCTTTGCGGAGGCCAAAGAGTATTTTGAAAAGGCTCTGGCGCTTGATCCGGGATTTGCGACGGCATACAATAACCTGGGAAATATCTATAACGAACAAAAGCTGTTCGAAGAGGCAGTAGCGGCCTATAAGCAGGCCTTGGCGATCAACCCGGACCATGCCAGTGCCAACCACAATCTTGGGGTGGTCTATAAAAGGATGGGCGATCTGGGCAAGGCGGTTCCGCTTCTCAAAAAGGCCGTGCGGCTTGAGAGAGAGCAACTCAAGGTGGAGGTTAAGGCGCGGCGAAACAAGCCGATCAATTATCTGATCTGGGGTTTGGGCATTGTAGCGGCCATCTATTTGCTATTTCTTTTGAAGCGCTAGGATTATGTAGGCTAATTGAGCGCTTAACGGCCGTGCGAGGGATGATTGGTGGGGGGTTTATCCAGAGGCTATTCATTTACCGGGGCTCGGGCGCAAAACGCGCCCCGGGGCGGCCTTTTGGCCCCGCTTAACAAGGTGGCGGTGGCCGCGGTTATTTTGGCCGTCCTGGCGTTAGCCGGGATTGGATTTGGTGCAGCCTACCTTAACGCCCAGTTGAAGCCGGACCGGATCCTTTCCGGAGTGAGGGTGCTGGGAGTGGACGTCGGCGGCATGACTGTGGCCGAGGCGGCCAAAGCCGTGACGCCTGCCATGGAACGGTTGCTCTATGAGCCGATCTTATTGGTGCAAGGCGAGCGCAAGTGGCGGTTCCTGCCGGAAGATGCCGGCATCCGCTACAACCTTTCTCAAATGATCGAGGAAGCCTACGCGGCCGGACGCCTGGGAAGCGTCTGGCATCGCTGGCGGGAGTATCTCGGGGTGCTTCGTTCCGGTTACGAGGTGCCGGTACGGATCAGCGTGGGCCAGGATCGGATTGACAACCTTATTTATGCTCTGTCACAGGAGATCAACCAGCCGGCGGTGGATGCAGGTTTCAGGATCCTGCCGGATGAGATGGTAGAGGTGACTCCGTCGCAGGCTGGAATCGAACTGGATACCGCAAGGCTGGCCGCGAAATTTCAAGAAGTTATGGGTGGGCCCGGAAAACGGCAGATCGTCCTTGCGGTACGGGAGATCCCACCCCGGGTCGCCACCGCGGATCTGGAAAAGCTGGAGATCCGGGAAAAGATTGCTTCTTACCGGACCGAATTTGATCCGGACAGCCTGAACCGGGCGCAGAATATCAAGCTCGCTGCGATGGCGGTGGGGCAAAAGCTCCTTGCCCCGGACGAGGTCTTCTCCTTCAACCGCCAGGTGGGGCCCAGATTGCCTGAATCCGGTTACCAGGAGGCGCCGGTGGTGGTTAACGGGAAACTTGTGCCGGGAGTGGGCGGCGGGGTATGCCAGGTATCCTCCACCCTATATAACGCGGTCTTGCTCGCGGATCTGGAGATCGCCACGCGCAACCGGCATAGCCTGCCCAGCGCTTATGTATCGGCGGGCCGGGACGCCACCGTGGCCTATGATTATCTGGACTTTCGCTTCCGCAACAATACCGGCCGCCACATTTTAGTGGATGTGCACGCGGATCACCACTGGGTGGAGGCCCGGATCTTCGGATTGAAGGCCCCGGATAAAGAAGTGTCCATTTCCGTGGAGACGCTGGAGGTTATCCCCCCTGGTAAGCTGGTGGAGGAGGATCCAGCATTGCCCGCCGGGGCGACGCAGGTGGTCAGAAAGGGCGTGCCGGGTTACCGGGTGAAGGTCTGGCGACTGGTGAGGGAAAAAGGGGTGGAAACCAGGCGGGAACTCATCTCGCAAGATCGCTACGCGCCGATCGACGGCATAGTCAAGAT
>JBLNCV010000250.1:0-5664 GCA_050260975.1 Syntrophothermus sp.
ACCGTAATACCTTACGGGTTGAACCGTTTAAGAAAGCAGGACTTTCTTGCCGACATTCGACAAAAATCGACACAAAAAGCTTCGTTTTCTCGTCATATCGCCGGTTTTGACAGTTTTTCTTCTGCTGGTGATCCCATTATATATCATACGTGCTCACGCCTGTCAAGCCATTTTTCACAAGCCGTTTTCCCGTATGCATACCGCTGAAAAAACGAAACGGTGGGGGTTGCCACCGTTTTGACGCCGGGTTGTGCATATTTTTGAACCACATCCGCTACTTTGAGTCTTCAGATCATCTTCCAGCCTTCCACTACCAGCCATTTTTTTCCAAGCATGCCCTGAACCGCCACGGTGAGATCCACGTTGTCGGGAATACGGGTGTCCACGTAAATATCAACCCCGTCCGCCTTCTGGGGAAGATACCGGCGATCCGCGTAGATCCCCTTGCCCGCCTCGCCCTGGTGTACAACCTTCACCTGGGGCTCAAGAGGCGCTGGAACACAACAATTAGGGGCCGTTGGCAAAGTAAGGCTGATGGAACCACCCTTTTTGGCGATATACTCTTGCGCTTCGGGGCTAATCCTGATCATTAGGGCACCTCCCAACAATTTACAAATGACACAAAATACGATACGGGTGTATGGTGTCATCTAATTTTATCCTACTACGCGCCCTGATCGGTGTCAAGAGGATTACGACATAAAGTAGCATGAATAAGCCCGGCTCACGGGCAACCCGGCCGGGCTACTCCGCCTGCCCTTTTTGGCCTTGCGCCTCTTCCGCCCACTGTTTTTGCTGTTCCATCTTCGCCTGCTTCTTTGCCTGCTTATGCTGCCTCTTCATCTCATCCCGGGCCTGAGTCCGCGCGATCTTCCGGTCAATTCTCGACATGATAAGAACCTCCTTCTGTCCGGTGTACTCATCTAATCGGCATCTAAACCTGCAAAATAAGCAGAATTTAACCTACTACGCACCCGCGCGGCAACATTATCTGACATTATTTTATTTTATCTGATAAAATCATACGCCTTCCAACACTACAAGACACATTTCCTGTTTTAGGGGCTTCCAGATATTACCGATTATCTTGATGGGGGGTGAGAGCCAAGTACCCGCACATCGGCAAGTCACACTGCAAATTACCCGGCCATATAAGGAGGAAGATTGATGGAAAGAGTCGCAACCGTGCACTTTGATCTGGAAAACGAGGTAACCTTCCGGCTCCACCAGACTTCCGAGTCGCTGCGGGTATATGTCCAGCGGGATCCGGCCGCCACCTGGCAACTGGTTATCTGCCGAAAAATTCGTATTGGAGAAGAAGATGACCTGGCCAACCCCGAAAAAGTGCGGAAAATCATTCACGATGCACTGGTGATGATGTATTCGAACACACCTCGCCCCTGAATTTCGGGGGAATCATACTTAAGGGATCAGGCACGCTTCCGGTGGTTGATCCACAAAGCCCTTGATCACCGGCGCCCGTAACGTCAGGGACTCAGTCCATTCCAAAAACTCGATCTCCACCACCAATTCCGGTTGGACCCAGTACTCCTTCTCCCGGTACCGGGGTGGTCTTACCGAGAAGGGATGCTGGGCGATCTGGGCTGGTTCAAGCTTCCGGAGAAGCAAGAAGGCTTCTTCATCCGTGATCCCGGAGCCGGCGTGCCCCACCGGGAGAAGCTTTCCGTCGTGAAAAGCCCCTAAAACCAGCGCCCCGAGCCCGCGGGGCCCCTTTGTAAAACCGCACACCACGCACAGTTGCCGCCGCCGGCATTTGATCTTGAGCCAGTAACGGCTCTTGACGCCCATCAGGTACTTGCTTTCCTTTTCCTTGGCGACAATGCCTTCCAGCCCCTGTTTTTCCACGGCCGCAAACAGATCTCGGCCGCGCCCCTCGATAAAGCCCGGGACTTCCAAAACCCGCCTGCCACCTTTGCCCGAGTGCTCCGCCGTCATTTCCGGATCCACGATCTCTTGCAGCAACTCCTTTCGTTCTACAAGCGGCCTGTCCACCAGGGGCTCCCCGTCAAGGTACAACAGGTCAAAGGCCACATAAGAGGCGGAAAGCTCGTGACTCAAAGCCGCCACCTTGCGCGGATCGGCCTGCAAATCACGCTTCAGGGCCCGCGTGAAACTCGGCTTTCCCTCCCACATTACCACCACCTCGCCGTCCAGGATCGCCTCTTTGGCCTTGACCAGTTCATGAAGGCCCCCAAGTTCGGGGTATCGCGCCGTCTTGTCCAAAAGACGCCGGCTTTGCAAGCGGGTAGACCCGTCTAAAAATGCCAGGTAACGGATGCCGTCCCATTTTACTTCAAAGGCATGGCCGGGGCTGTCGAATGGTTCCGGCTGCGATTGCAGCTCCATTGGCCGGATCGGCCCTTTCATCCAGTCCACGAAGACACCCCTCAAAAATAATGTCTACAAATGATGTTCAGTTTGTAGGATGCGCCAGAACGCCGGAGAAAAAACAAAACGGCGCCAGCTTGCAACGCCATATCGGCGTGCGGCCGGCGCCTCGCGATCTCCGTAAGGCCTTTTACTTGTCCCCTTTGGCCAGGTGGCAGGCCACAAAGTGCTTATCGCCCACATCCACATAAGCCGGGTCCTCTTGCTTGCAGATGTCCATGGCGTATGGGCACCGGGTATGGAACCGGCAGCCTGAAGGGGGGTTGATGGGGCTTGGCACATCGCCCTCAAGAATCATCCGCTCCCGCTGCAACGTCGGATCCGGGATGGGAATCGCGGAGAGCAGCGCCTTGGTGTACGGATGAAGCGGCTTTTCATAGAGAGTGTCCTTATCCGCCAGCTCTACAAGCTTGCCGAGGTACATCACGGCCACCCGGTTGCTGATATGCTTCACCACGCTCAGATCGTGCGCGATAAACAGGTAGGTCAGCCCGAACTCCTTCTGCAAGTCCTGCAAGAGGTTGATGACCTGCGCCTGAATCGAGACGTCCAGAGCCGACACCGGCTCATCGCAGACGATAATCTTCGGGTTCACCGCCAGGGCCCTTGCGACCCCGATTCTCTGCCGCTGGCCGCCGCTGAATTCATGCGGGTACCGCCTGGCATGGTGCGCCGCCAGGCCGACCACGCTCAACAACTCGCGCACCCGCTTCTCCTTCTCCGCCCCTTTAGCGATCCCGTGAATTTCCATCGGTTCTCCGACAATGTCGCCCACGGTCATCCGGGGGTTTAACGAGGCGTAGGGGTCCTGGAAGATGATCTGCATGTCCCGGCGCAACTCACGCATCTGGTCCGGCTTGAGTTCCAGGATATTGCGCCCCTCAAAATGGATCTCCCCGGAGGTGGCTTCAATCAGACGCAAGATCAACCTTCCGGTGGTGGACTTGCCGCAGCCGCTTTCGCCCACCAGCCCAAGAGTCTCGCCTTTATCGATATGAAAACTGATCCCGTCCACCGCCTGCACCGCGCCAACTTTCTTGGCAAAAACGATGCCGCGGGTGATCGGAAAATGCTTCACCAGATTTTTGACTTCCAAAAGAACTTCCGCTGCCATTATGCCGCCTCCTATTCAATCCACCAGATTAAGCGCCCTTGGCTTGCTGGTAATTCGTAAACCTCCAGCAGGCAACCACGTGTTCATTGCCGTTGGCCGGAGCCAATGCGGGTTCCTGCGCCCGGCAGATATCCCTGGCATATTCACAGCGCGGGTGGAAACGGCACCCGGTGGGCATGGCAAAAGGATTAGGCACCACGCCTTCGATCACCTTCAGGCGATCCACCTTCTGGTGCAATTTGGGTATCGAACCCAAAAGCCCAACGGTATAGGGGTGTTGCGGGTTGAGGAAGATGGTCTTCACGTCCGCCCGCTCCACAATCTTTCCGGAGTACATAACCACCACATGATCGGCGATTTCGGCGATTACCCCCATGTCGTGGGTGATCAGCATGATCGCCGTACCGAGTTCATCCCGCAATTTTCTCATCAGGTCCAGGATTTGAGCCTGGATCGTCACGTCGAGGGCGGTAGTCGGTTCGTCCGCAATTAACAGTTTGGGGTTGCAGGAGAGCGCCATGGCGATCATCACCCGCTGCCTCATGCCGCCGCTGAGCTGGTGCGGATACTCGTCCACCCGTTTCTCAGGCGAAGGGATGCCCACCATCCGCAACATCTCGATGGCCTTATCGCGGGCTTCTGCCTTCCCAACCTTTTGATGCAGGATAATGGCCTCCATAATCTGATCCCCCACGGTAAAGACCGGGTTAAGAGAGGTCATCGGCTCCTGAAAGATCATGGAGATCTCGTTGCCGCGAATCGACCGCATCTCCTTCTCGGTCTTCTCCAGGAGGTTTTCGCCGTTAAACAATATTGTGCCGTCGACGATCTTGCCGGGTGGATACGGAATCAGCCGCATCACGGACAACGAGGTCACGCTCTTGCCGCATCCGGACTCGCCGACGATCCCCAGAGTCTCTCCCTTATTCAGCGAGAAGTCCACACCGTCCACCGCCGGCACCATGCCATCCTCGGTGTAGAAGTAGGTCTTCAAATTGCGTACGTCCAACAATTTGTCGCTCAACAAAAACGGCCCCCCTTCGATTCACAACACAAAAAATAAAAAAGACTGCACTGCCCCCTGGCCCTATCAATTCGATGTTCTCTGCCAAAACCCTTTCATAATACCCTGGTATATTTTGACGAGGCCCTCCCGTCCCTCCATGGACTCCGCGGCACCTTGACCTCCTGTCAAATGTCATACCTTTTCAAGCAACTGCAACCGGTAGTCCGCCTCGCCAGGAAAGACAAGCTTCAGCCGGTAGGCATCCACAACATTGTATTCGACGCCCACTTTCCGCCCCTCGGTTTCGATGATATTGCCGAGCCGGAAAACGGGGTGCCCCATTTTAAGTCCAAGTACGGCCGCAGCATACTCATCGGCCGGCTCCACTTCCACGCTGCGATCTAGAAAGCGGGTTTTTCCCGGAATTTCAAGCCCCAGGCTCTGCCGGAGGGGGCGCTCGGTATCCGCCATGGCATCCCCTACCAGAAGGTTCAAGTGGGTGACCACTTCCGTAAGAAAAAAGGGCCGACCGTTTACTACCCGGCAACGGCTCACCTTTAAAAGCGGCTCGCCCTCGGGAGCCACCAAAATTTTCGCGATCTGCGGATTGGAAAACTTAAGTACGGAAAACTGGTTGGCGCCCACGATGTTGCCGGCGTTAACCAGGACCTCGGCTACCCGGTCGGTGGACTTTTCCAGAGTAACATCGATCCCCAGGCGCCTTTCCATGTTCCTGGCATAGGCACGCCTCAGATGCATAAGCGAAATCTTGGCTTCAGACAAGATCGTCCGCACATAGCGCGGCGTTGTCTCCGCGGAAGCGGCGATCTCCTCGATCTTCAGGAAGGGATCTTTTTGGGCGAGATGCAGGATCTGCTCCTTTTTGGTCTCAACAACGCTGCTCAACGAAGTCCCACCACCATCGGCTGCGGTATCACACTCGTTAGTCAGGCGGTGGAAGCTGCTGGAACCGTCTTGCCAATGGAAGAACTAAACTAATGCAACATATTGACTAACGTTGGTTATACCATGACTTACTTATAATAGTTTCGTAATCATATTTCGATGGTGGCTACCGAATTCCTTCCAAACAACACAGTTTTTTCTAGGAGTGGCAATCTGTACTCTCGCTTGC
>JBLNCV010000251.1:0-6058 GCA_050260975.1 Syntrophothermus sp.
GAGGAGGGAGACAGATGGAGTTAAGCCGTCGTGAGCTTTTGAAGTTGGGCGCCACCATGGTGGCTGCCGCGGCAGTGGGGGTCAAGTTGCCGGTTTCCAAGGCGGAGGCCGCGGCAGCCGAAGGCGTCGTGGACGGTTGGACCAAGACCGTCTGCCGCTTTTGTGGGACGGGCTGCGGTGTGATGGTCGGCGTGAAAGGCGGCAAGGTGGTGGCGGTCAAGGGTGACACGGAAAACCCGGTAAACCGCGGGTTTGTATGCGTGAAAGGGTATTTTCTGCCCAAGATTCTTTATGCCGAAGACCGGCTCAAGTATCCTCTAATCCGCAAGGGTGACAAATTTGTGCGTGCCAGTTGGGATGAGGCCTTGGACCTGGTGGCCGGCAAATTCAAAGAAGCCATTGAAAAATACGGCCCTGATTCGGTGGCTTACTATGGCTCGGGTCAGGCCCTGACCGAAGAGAGTTACATCGCCAACAAACTCTTTAAGGGCGGCATCGGGACCAATAACGTCGAGGGAAATCCACGCACCTGCATGGCCAGCGCGGTGGTGGGCTACATAACCACCTTCGGCAAGGACGAGCCCATGGGCTCCTATGAGGATCTGGATTACGCGGACTGCTACTTTATCATCGGAGCGAATATGGCTGAGCAACACCCAATCTTGTTCCGGAGAATCGCCCAGCGCAAGGCCAAGAATCCAAATGTCAAGGTAATTGTGGCCGATCCGCGCTACACACCAACCAACCGTATCGCGGATCTAAGCCTGCGGTTTGTCCCGGGCACGGATCTGGCAATTCTCAACGCTATGGCCAATGTAATTGTCCAGGAGAACCTGGTGAACCAGGAGTTTATCAAGGAATATGTGACTTTCATGCGCGGCGAGGAGAAGGTTGGCTGGGAGGAGTACGTTCAGTTTCTGGCCGATTATACTCCGGAGAAGGTTGCGGAAATATCCGGGGCGCCGGCGGAACAGATCCGGCAGGCGGCGTTATACTTTGCCAAAGCGGGTGGGACTGTCTCCCTGTGGACAATGGGGCTTAATCAGCGGACAAGGGGCGTTTGGGTGAACAATCTGGTGCACAACCTCCACTTGATTACCGGCCAGATCTGCCGGCCGGGCGCCACTCCCTTTTCCCTTACCGGCCAGCCGAATGCCTGTGGTGGTGTGCGGGATACCGGCGCGCTGTCTCATGCCCTTCCGGCGGGCAGGGTGATTGCCAACCCGCAACACCGGGCGGAGATCGAGGCGGCCTGGGGGTTGCCCGCCGGCAAGATTGCGGCAAAACCGGGCCTGCATACCATGGCGATGTTCCGGGCGCTGGAAGAGGGCAAGATTAAGGCCATGCTGATCCTGTGCACCAACCCCGGCCAGTCGCTCCCCAGCCTGGAGCGGTATCGCAAGGCTATGAACGGGGATAGTTTTGTGGTGGTTACCGAGGCGTACCATCCCACCCGGACCAGCGAGCTGGCGGACGTGGTGTTGCCGGCGGCCATGTGGGTGGAGAAAGAAGGGGTCTATGGTTGTGGGGAACGTCGCTACCAGTACATGGCCAAGATGGTGGACCCGCCGGGGGAGGCCAGACCGGATGTATGGATCCTGACGGAACTCGCCAGGCGACTGGGACACGAAAAACTGATCCCTTACCGCTCCGCCCAGGAAGTCTGGGACGAATGGCGAACCCTCTCCAAAACCAGCGTATACAACTTCTATGGGATGCCTTATGAACGGCTCAAGAAGGAACGGGGCCTGCTTTGGCCGTGTCCGACCGAGGATCATCCCGGGACCAAGCGGCGCTATGTGAAGGGTGAAGATCCTCTGGTCAAGGGCGACAAACCCATCGAGTTTTACGGGCGGCCCGATAAGCGGGCGGTGGTCTACCTTCGGCCGCAGATGCCGCCGGCGGAAGTGGTGGATGCGGAGTATCCCTTCTATTTGACCACCGGCCGGGTAATCGAACACTGGCACACCGGCACCATGACCATGAAGGTTCCAGAACTGCGCCGGGCGGTCTCCAATGCCTTTGTGGAGATTAATCCGGCGGACGCCAAGCGGCTGGGGATCCGGGAGGGCGATCCGGTGAAGCTTACTTCTCGACGGGGAAGCCTGGTGCTGGAAGCCAAGGTGATCGACCGGCCGCGGGAGGGCCTGGTCTTTGCTCCTTTCTTTGACGCCCAGCGGCTGGTGAACCTGTTGACCAACGATACCGTCGATGCGGATTCCAAGGAGATGGAGTTCAAGATCTGCGCGGTTAAGGTGGAAAGGGCTTGATGAGTTCCCTGCTGAAAAAGTGCGCACTCTATTGCGACATAGTTCTGAGCCGGTACAAAGACTAATTTGGAGGCGTGAAGATGCCCATAGCTGGTGTGGTGGTCTGGGCAAGAGCCGATCAGGTTGCCCTGGTTAAAGAAAAGCTTGATGCCATGCCCGGAGTGGAAGTACGGGGCGCAACGGAAGATGACAAACTGGTGGTGGTGCTCGATGCTCAGACGGCCGGGGATCTCCAGCGGCTGACCGATCTGGTGCAACGGATCCCGGAGGTGCTGGAAGTGCTTCCCGCCTATGTGAATTTTGAAGACTCGGCCTGAGGCTATCGCGGAATATGCTTGAGAGCTTGGGAGGAAGACGCCCGTGGAACGTGGAATGATTCTAAAGAAAGGTGCAGACTGGTTGACCCGGCAGGCGTACGGGGCATTGGAGGAGTGGGTGGAACAGGCTGTTCCCAAATACCTTCGTCCCCCTGGAGCGCTGGAAGAGGTTGCGTTTTTGGCCACCTGCCACCGCTGCGGCCGGTGTGCGGAAGCCTGTGCTTTCGGCGTGATCTCCCTGGCGGGTGGAGAGGCGGGCGTGGCGTTTGGCACGCCGGCCCTTAGCCCCCGGCGGGCGCCCTGCCGTTTATGCCTGGCATGTGTAGAGGTTTGCCCCTCCGGTGCGTTACGGAAAGGTCCAACACCAAGGGTGGGCATCGCGCGGATCTCCAGAGCGCGTTGCATGGCCCGGCAAGGCGGTTTTTGCCAGCGCTGCTTTGATGAATGCCCACCGGCTCAGATGGCGATCGTGCTGGAAGACCTTGAAAAGCCGGTAGTGGACAAGGAAAGGTGTACCGGTTGCGGCGCCTGTGAGCATGTTTGCCCGGTGGAACCGGCGGCTATCCGGGTGGCGCCCAGGACGACGCCGTCGTAGCACCATACCTAAGATGGGAGTGAAGGACGCAATGCGCCGCCAAATGATCTTTGGAGTTTTTTTGGTCGTGGCGATCGTGGCCTTCTTCGCCCTGGCCTCCGGGGGACGTGAAGGCGACCAGCCGCTTCGCGTGGCTGCCGCCGCCGATCTCCACCTGGCTTTTACGGAGATCAGCCGGCTCTTTGAAGCTGAGACCGGGCAAAAAGTAGTCTTGATCTTTGGTTCCACGGGCCTTTTAACCAAGCAGATCGAGCAAGGGGCGCCGGTGGACGTTTTTGCGGCTGCCGGCGCGCAATTTATGGAAAAGCTCGATGGCCAGAAGCTTCTGTTGTCCGGGAGCAAACGCCTTTATGCCTACGGCCGCCTGGCCCTGGTAATGCGTGATGCGAAACGGATCCAGAACTTCAGCGGCCCGCCGGAAGTGATGGGAGCACGAGATCTTTCGGTTTTGCTCGACTCTCAAGTGCGCAAAGTGGCCATCGCCAGTCCCACCCATGCTCCCTACGGCCTGGCGGCCCGGCAAGCCCTTAACCGGAGCGGCCTCTGGGAACGGCTGCAACCCAAGATTGTCTATGCCCGTGATGTGCGCGATGCCTTGCAGTTTGTACAGACCGGCAACGCGGATGTTGCCTTGGTGGCGGCGTCTTTGCTCGCCGGGACAAAGGAGCCGCTCCGGGCCTGGTTGGTGGAAGGCAGCCTCTACGATCCGCCTCGGCAGACTTTGGCCATTGTCCGCACCACAAAACGGGCCAAGATGTCCAGGGTTTTTGTGGATTTTGTCACCGGCCTCAAGGGGCGACAGATCCTGGAGAAATACGGTTTCCGCCTTCCGTAACATCCGTTGAATCGTGGCCAGTTGCCAACTCTAAATGTGTCAGTTGTGGCTGGCGTCCCTGGCGTTGGGAGGGAGAGGGAAGATCAAGTTGGCGGCAATGTCCCAGGCCGGGATGATTGCGCCGATGGCAAACATGGCCGCCCCCGCACTTCTGGCGGCCATGTAGGGCCGCAGCAAACCCTGGACAGTGGCAAAATCCAGGCCGACAAAACGCCACAGGTAAGCCTGTACAATTCCTGCCAGCCCCAGAGCGGCAGCCATGATCGCCAGCCCAGTGTTAATCAGCCAGAAGGCGATTTCCCCCGCTCGAATACTGAGCATCTCGAGCTTTTGCCACTGGACCAGTACAAAGTAGATTACCGCCAGAGCCAGGGAGCCATAGGTTCCGAAGAGCGCCAGGTGCGCGTGGGAAGAGACAAGGTATGTGCCATGAGTGTAGACGTTGATCTGCGGAATGGTGGTAACTGCTCCTAAGAGCCCCGCTCCAACCAAATTCCAGATTGCCGCGGCCCAGAGAAACTTGAAGGCCACATTGTTGGTGGTGAGGCCCTTTTTATGCAAGGTGGCGGTATAAGCCACCCAGACTATGAAAAAGAGTGGCACCGCCTGTAAAGCGCCGAAGATCCCGCCGATATATACCCAGTATTTTTGCAGACCGATCCAGAAGTAATGGTGACCCACCCCGTAGAACCCGAGCAGGATTACAAGGATGGCCTCGAGATAGTAATATTTCATCACCAGGCCGGGATCCACCCGGGTCATCAGGATCAGCATGGTGGTAAGCAAACCAGTCACAATCAACTCCAGGCTGCTCTCCCACCAGATATGCACCGTCCAGAATTTAAAAAACTCGTCGGCCACCAGGTTTTTGAAGAAGAGCAAGGTTGGAAAGTATAGGACCATCGAAAGCCCCAGGCCCAGTAGAATGCTGGTGGAGGTGGGATGCCAGACGGCGAATCTCCGCTTGAAAAGGGTGATGGTTACATTCAAGGTAAAGATGAGCAACGCCAGACCCTGGGCCAGCTTTAACGGCAGGATTGGCTCCAGATACTCACGCCCGGTGGTGTAGCCCAGGGCCAGGGTGCCGATGATTCCCAGCATCGTGGCTATCATCAGCCAGAATTGTAGGTTGGCCAGAAACGGGCTGTATAGGTCGTCGCCGATCTCTTCGGGCAAAACGTAATAGATGCCCCCCATGATGCCCAAAAGCGGCCAGAACTGGCTCAGGTTGACGTGAATGGATCGCCCGAAATTGACCGGGAGTGGGGCCGGCAGATCCGGAAAAACCAATTCCAGCGAAGCGAGCGTGGCCAGAACCACCTGAAAGGCGAAGAAGAGGGCGGCTCCGACGCAGTATTTGTAAGCTACTCTCTGGGAAGGATAGGCGATCTCCTTCTCTTGAACTCCTTCCCGAGGTGTTCGCGAGCGCTCTCTGGAGCGCCTTTGCTTGCTGAAAGGCAATAAGGCCATAAACTTTCTAAAAAGCCAGCGAAACATTGATTTGCCGTCCCTCCTTCAATTCCTTTCCGGTCCGGTATCCGGCATCTCCGGCATGATCTTCGGGCGTTTGATCCTCCCGCTTTGCTCGAGACGTTTTCGCTCTTTTTCGGATAGTAAGGGCTTGGGCGGCCACTGCAAGGTATCGACACCGGCGGCAAAGTTAAAGAACGCCAGGATATCGGCGGTCTCCTGCCTGGACAGTCCCGGGTGCCGGTGCTTTTTACTTGGCGGCATTAGCGGCCTTTTGGAAAAGAAGCTAAAAAACCATTCCTGCTTGTATTTTTTGATGACATAAGTAAGGTCACTTGCAGCATAAGCACCCATCCCCAGAAGACCATGACATCCGGCGCAATCGTACTTTTGCCAGACCTTCTTGCCGGCCACCACGGCAGGGGGGATCTCCGGAGTCTTCAGGGTGTATAGACTGACGCCGCTCAGCACAAAGAAGCTGAGCAACACTACAGCCACGCTGATGACAAAGAAGTACTTCATGGCGGTATTCTTTGTATTTTAAGGGGATCTTATCCGATCTTTTCCAGTT
>JBLNCV010000252.1:0-4309 GCA_050260975.1 Syntrophothermus sp.
GTTCTTTCCTTGTTCAACAACCCCTGGTACAAGATTCCGCTCGAGTGGTACTTTATACCAGTGCTGGGATTGGCGGGGGGGATTATCGCGCCGTTGTTCTTCGGACGGCATTATTGCGGGCAATACTGCCCCATGGGATTTATCGCCGACGGGATAAACCCGGTCAACAAAGCCGGCCGGCTCTTGAAGAGCAAAAAGCTCAGGATACTCTTCCTGATCCTTTTTATCGGCCTTTTTGTGGTGGCGTTCTTGCCATGGAACATGGGGCTGCCGGCGAGCATGACGCACACCTATTGGGAAGCCACCATGAATAAATTGTGGATTCTCTGGGTGAGCTGCCCATTTGGTATCGCGCTCCCGTTGATGCTGGTTTTGGGGTTTGCCAGAGGCGGCCGGACATGGTGCACCTATCTTTGCCCCTGGGGCGCGATCGGCAACTCACTGTCCAAAAGCCAGTTGGAGATCTCCTCGGATTGCACGGATTGCAAGGCCTGCCTGAAAGTCTGCCCGCAGCCGGAGATCCTGGAGGGCGTGACCGGCAAGGGCGGGGCAGTGGATCAAAACTGCCTGCTCTGCTTGAAATGCGCCGATGCATGCAAGTTCGATGCAGTGGTTTTACGCGGGTGATTGTGGCGGTCTTCCCCGTGGTTACGGTGGTTTTACGCCGTGTAGAGTGTCGTAGAGTGTCAAGGAGGCCCGGTGGCGGATGCAACTTTCCATCTTTGGCGGCCCGGACGAGCCTTTCCCGCATAAGCCGAAACCGGAACTGGGTGAACTGCCGGTGGTGACGGCCTCGCGGCGGACGGATCTGGCCAGGTGGTACCCTGATTATCTAATCAAGGTACTCCGCGAGAAATATCCTCCGGGCCGGGTTCATACCCTGGCGCCGGTGACGAAGTTTGCGGCGGCGCTTTTACAAGCGCCCCTCCGGCCGGTCCTGGAGTCATATGAGAGCCTCTTTGTCCACCTTACCTGTACCGGCATGGGGGGAACCGAATTTGAGCCCCTGGCGCCCGCCGCCGGGGAGACCTTCCGGGTGTTGCCGGCGCTTTTGGCCTTTCTAAAAGACCCCCGGCGGTTGCGCTTCAGGGTCGATCCCATTATTCATGTGCAAAAGGGACGGGAGATCTACAGCAATCTCCCTCTGGCAAAAGGAATCATCAACCGGGCTGTGGAAGCCGGCGTGCGCGACTTTGCCACCAGCTTCATGACGATCTACCAAAAGACGGCCCGGCAGTTGCGGGCCATAGGGTGGGAACCACTTGAATTGCCTGCCGGGGAACGCCGGGAGATCTTTGCGGAGTTGCGCGACTTCACCGAATCCCTGGGAGCCCGGCTCCATGCGTGCTGCACGGAAGGGCTCCCGGAGAGCCGGTGCATCGATGCCTACCTGTTAACGCAACTGCACCCGCGCAAGCTCCCGTGCAGCAGCTTTGAGCCAAGGAGCAGAGAACATTGCGCCTGCCACCATTCGATAGACATCGGCGGTTTTTATAACCAGCCTTGCAAAACCGGGTGCCGGTATTGTTATGCCCGGCCGGAATTTGGAGGCGACGGACTGGATCAACGCTAACGTGCTGTACCCGGCCCAGGCGCCTGATTGTTGAGCCAGTCCAGGCGCGAGTTGGTGTCGCGGTAAGCCGGAACCCGCTCTATGATCGAGCCGGTATTGGCGAAGATGTCCCAGTTCAGTTTTGCGTTCTCCCAGGCAACCCGGTCAATTTCCGCGCCGGTTGCGTCCAGCAGGTGGAGGTAATCTCCGGTGTTGGAAAGAGACAATGTCAAACCGGAAATGTCAGGATAGCGTTTAAACAAGCTGTAAAAACCCGCGGAATTTCTGGCGACGACCATGGCGGTCTGGGGAGCCAGGGTCGTGCCATCGGGGAAAACCCACTCTCCGCCGTTGTCTTTCAGCTTCCATCCGGCAAGGTTGAGGGCCGCCGCCGTCGGATTGTAGACCTCAATGTATTCTTCATCCGCATCCACACCTGCTGTATCGTAATAAACCTCGGAGATCACCGCGTGATCCACCGGATTGCCGTCATACCAGTCATACCAGAAGATATCGTTGTAGTAATCGGCCAACTGTGGGTTGGTGATGATCAACCCGGCTTCGCGGTTGTTGGTGGGGCTGTTTTCACTCCAGTTGATGCTGGAGACCAGCACGGTCTGCCCATCGACAATCATCCCCTTGTTGTGGATCTTTTCCACCTTGGCGACGTCAAGGTTGATCAATTTGGCCTGCATATCCAGATGCTCGGCGGCGGCGATGTCGTTTACATATTTAGCGGTTTCCACATTGTTGCGGGGGTCGGTGAGATCCACGGTGGCGGCGTCCAGAAGGATCCGCACCTTCACGCCCCGCCTGGCGGCGTTGATGGCTTCTTCCAGGTAAATATCCGGCGTGGAAGTGGTGGAACCGGTGCTTGTCGCCCCCCAGTACTTGTGGATGTAAAGTTGTTCGATATACAGGGTTTTCCTGGCGTTTTTCATCAGGCCGAGAATGGACTTGGTGGTCAAAAGCGCGGAATCCGGCGCCAGAACCGGCGAAACGGTGAAGGTATCAGTGAAATTGGCCGGCGCGAAAGGTGAAATATAGGCGCCCGTCGGAACGGTGCGGTCGGGAATAAAGGTGGACGCCGGCTCGCCGTAAGCGGTGCCTATGGTGTAGGGATAGCTATCTCGGAAAGCAGGGTTCCAGTCGTCTTCGAAGACCTGTGTAAAGAAGCCAGCCAGATCGATGTTATCCACGATCACGCCCCAACCGCGGTTGCCAGTGGACGGGTCGACGGGTACACCCGTATTCTTCCAATTCTCGGACTCCACAAAAACTTTTTTGCCGTCAATTATGGCGTATTTGGCATGGTCAAAGGTGTACCGGTCGTGGATATCGTTAGCGTCATCCGTGATGATATAGCGGACCTGACCGCCAGCTTTCACGATCTGCTGGGAAACGTAACGCTGTTCGTCGCTTAGCCCGCCCACCGGATTTCCTTCGACGAAAATCCGGACCTTTACGCCGCGCTGGATGGCGTTAAGGATCTTATCCATGAGGTAGAGGTTGTGAAACTCATAGATGTTCAGATCGATGGAAGCAAGAGCGGAATCCACCAGATTAGCAAGGACCTGGAAGCTTGAATCAGGGGAAGCATAAGGCGTCACATTTCCGGTGAAGGTGAATGACGGGTAGGGCCAATGCGACTGGCCGACGGTGTAGACCCTCAAATCATCCCAGTCGGCGCCCGTATCGGAATCCTGGTATTCGGAGGTGATTTCGTCCCTATCCCTTTCCAGAATGACGCCTTCGCTCACGCCGGGAATTGCTGGCCCGGCCCAACCTGGGCCGATGTAGGTGACTGTCCCGTAGATCACCGCATCAACGAGGTTGCCCAGGGCGTCTTTTAGCAGTACCTGACCACCGGTGTTGCTGAAGGTGGGCACACTGCCGCTTACCACCATCTGGGGCACGGCGGGGTCCGTGTCCGCGCCGTATTCGAAGTTTGCCTTTTGGGCCATCTCCTGTTGGAAGGCGGTGGCTTTTTTCGTCACGTACAGGCTTGCGCCTGGGGCCAGGCTGGTTCCGGATGGGAACCGGATCTGGTAGGTGCCGTTGGAGATGGCCCAGTTATCCAGTTGCACGGCCAGATCGGTCGGGTTGTTGATACGGATAAACTCCTCAGGTTCGTAGGCCAGATAAGTGTCGTAATAGACTTCGGTGATGATGGGGTGGTTGATACTGGCCGCCTGTACACCGTCAATCAGTTGCCCTGAGATGCTGGCAATTTCGATGGCGGTAAGGAACAGGACCAAGACCATGGTTCTGGCCAGGTGGGCGGGATGGGAGATCATGAACCGTCTGAAAAGCCAGCCAGTTTTTGACCGTTTAAACATGAACATTTTGCGGGCCTCCTTTTAATGGATTTTTATGCCGGAACTTCCTTTAAATTCCACAACCACCTTCAAATTCCACAACGATCAGTATTTTCCTGTAGCGCCAACTCTTTTTGCTGGCCAAAGTCTCTCCTGTGTACTAGCCTTTCTGCTTTTTCCGCACAATATAGCAAGATATTACGGAAAGGAGTTGAGGCCAGGATGTTCATGCACGACAAGAAACTATTGCAGGATGTTAAAGTTCAAAGGGTCAACCCTCAATACGCCGTATTGCTGCAAGAGCAGTTAGGCGGCGCCAACGGAGAGCTCAAGGCGGGGTTGCAGTACATGTCCCAAAGCTTCCGGGTCAAAGACCCGCAAATCAAGGATATGATGCTGGACATCGCCGCTGAAGAGTTCAGCCACATGGAGATGGTGG
>JBLNCV010000253.1:0-4969 GCA_050260975.1 Syntrophothermus sp.
AACATCCACGTATTGCCCTTTCCCGGTCCGTTGCCGGGAGATGTAAGCGGCCAGAACACCCACGGCAGCCATCAGGCCGCCGCCACCGATGTCGGCGATCTGGACCGCCGGAATTGCCGGCGGGCCTCCCGCCACTCCCATAAGGCCCAGAACGCCGGAGAGCGCCGTGAAGTTGAGATCATGCCCGGAGCGGGATCTATACGGCCCATCCTGCCCGTACCCGGAGATGGAACACATGATGACCGCCGGGTTGACCTCCTTCAATTTCTCATACCCGAGGCCCAGACTGTCCATCACCCCCGGCCTGAACCCTTCCAGGACCACGTCATATTTTTGCAACAACTTGAAGAATACTTGCTTCCCGGCATCGCTCTTGAGATTGAGCTTCATGCTCCTCTTATTGCGATTCAGCCCCCAGAAGAGGGCGCTATCCCCGGCCCCGTCCCCGGACCCTGCAAAGCCGGGACCCATCCAGCGCATGTAATCCCCTTGCGCGGGATCCTCCACTTTCAACACTTCCGCGCCCAGATCCCCCAAAAGCTGGGTGGCGTACGGCCCCGGCAAGAGCCTGGTCAAGTCCAAAATGCGCATTCCTTTGAGCAACTGGTACATGCCGTCACCTCTTCTAGAAATATATGCTCATATCTTGCTCACTGGATCTCCAAGCAAAGATCCTGCCAACCCGACAAGTAACCCCGCAAGCCTTTGGATTGGCAATTATGCCAATCCGGTTGTTTTCCAAAGCGGACAGTGTCCGTTATTCCCGACAATCAACCACATGGACACTTACTGCACACTCCGGGATCCTTCCATTCACTCTTGATTAATGAATTCAGACTTGTTTGGCAGGTTTCTTGCATATCTTTTGGCAAAGGCCCACCAAAAGATCTTTGATAGAGTTATGGGCCAATATTAAAAAGGGGGAGTACGAGATGCATCCGCACCTGGGGGAGATCTTTGAGCAAACCGTCCTGAAATACCCGAACCGCGAAGGGATGGTCTACCCGCAGAAGAACCAGCGCTGGACGTTCAAGGAATGGGACGAGAAGATCAACAGGTTGGCCAATGCCTTCTTAAATGCCGGTCTCAAGAAAGGGGACGTCGTCTCCACGTTCCTGTACAATACCAGCGAATTTGCGGCCACCTGCCTGGCATGCATTAAGACCGGGATCCTCTTCAACCCCATCAACTTCCGGCTGGCTGGAGAAGAACTGGCCTTCATCCTCAATGATTCCGGGTCCAAGGCGCTGATCTTTGAAGAGGCCGTGATTCCCCAGGTAGACCGGGCCAGGGAGAGGACGAATATCAACCTCTTCCTGTACGCCGATGATCAGGGCATGCCCTCCTACGCCCAAAACTTCTACGGTTTTATGGAAACAGGCAGTAGTCAGAGGCCGGCGGTACAACTCACGGAAAACGACCGCTACATCATCATGTACACCAGCGGCACCACGGGCAAACCGAAAGGGGTCATTCACCGCCACCGGGACATGATCGAGCAAAACCTGGCCCTGATCTCTTATTTGCGAATTACTCCTTTCGACAGGGGATTATCCGCAGCGCCGTTAAACCACGCCGCCGAACTGCATTGTGTCTTCCTGCCCAGAATCCACGCGGGGGCGACATCGGTCCTGATCCATCATTTTGAACCAAAGGCGGTCCTCCAATATATGCAGGATGAAAAGATCACCATGATGTTTGCCGCACCCACCATGTGGAACATGCTGTTGCAAGAAGATCTGTCCAAATACGACCTGTCGGGCTTCAAGAAGATACTCTACGGCGGCGCCGCCATGGCCCCGGCCATGGTCAAAAGATGCCACGAGGCCTTTCACGCCGATCTGGTCCAGGCCTACGGGATGACCGAGATGGGGCCGGCCGTCACCATTCTGTTCCCCGAAGAACAGCTTCCCAAGGCAGGCTCGGCGGGCAAAGCCATCTTCAACCACGAAGTAAGGGTGGTAAGGCCGCGGGAGGACGGACCTTCCGAGCCTGACGACCTGGTGGCGCCAGGGGAAAAAGGCGAGGTGATCGTCCGGGGGCCGTCCGTGATGGAACTTTACTTCAACCGGCCGGATGCCACCGAAAAGGCGCTGTACAAGGGCTGGTACCATACCGGAGATATCGCCGCCATTGACGAAGATGGGTATATCTGGATCGCCGACCGGGTCGACGACATGATCGTCTCCGGCGGGGAGAACATCTACCCGAGGGAGGTGGAGGATGTGCTCTATGAACACCCGGACATTCTGGAGGTCGCGGTGGTGGGCCTCTCCGACGAGAAGTGGGGCAAGGTGGTCACCGCCTTCGTGGTGCCGAAGCGAGACGGGCTGACCGCCGGGGAACTGGATCGGTATCTGCTGGACGGCCAGAAGCTGGCACCCTTCAAACGGCCGCGGCTCTACAAGTTCGTGGAGAAGCTGCCCAAGACCGCCAGCGGCAAGATTCAGAAGTTTATGCTGGCGGGGAGCCACTCGTAAATAGACATCTTACGGGGTCGAACTCCTTGTTTCGACCCCGTAACTTTGCATCGCCAGGTTCCCTGAACTTCATCTTCAAATTCAAAGGTGGGGAAAGACGCCTGGCGGCGGCTCTACTCTTCCCTTTGTTCGATCTTGTCTATTTGATACCAGGGGGCAAAGATTTCTTTATTGGTGTTGTCTTCGATCAATGTTACGCCATAATCATTAATTTCGATAATTTTGCCTTTTACCCTAGGAAGATCTTTGCCCAAGTAGTCGAGATAGCAGTACCAACCCACCATATCCGGCTTTTTATCCATGCTTAAGCCCCTTTTCCGTTCGTTAAAATTCCCATCCGGCCAAGGAGGAGCGTCGGTTGCTGGTTGGAACTCCGAGGTAAAGAAGGGTTTCCCTCCAAGATATAGATTTCGACATTTTTATAAAATCCTTTATACTCTGCTGTGCATTTTGGCACGCCTTGCAACGGCAAAACAGGTTGACGGTGCCGGGAACGATGATAAAATGTTTCTTGCCGATAAAATATTTTTTAATGGTAAAAAATATTTGACGAGGTGATCCGCATGGAACAACGCGGTTTCGGCAAGATCCTCCGCAACCCGAAGTTCTTTCGCCTCTGGCTGGGGCAGGCCGTCTCCAACTTTGGCGACGCCTTCACCCGCATCGCCCTGCTGCTCCTGGTCACGGAAAAGACTCACGCCACGGCCCCGATAAGCATTGTGATGGCCATGCAACTGATCCCCATGCTGGTCTTCGGGCCCTTTATCGGGGTGCTGGTGGACCGCTGGGATCGCAAGCGGATCATGCTGGCCGCCGACCTCTTACGCGCCGTGATCATTGTCGGGATTCTTTGTGCGCCGAATTTGACCACCATCTACCTCTTGAGCTTCCTGGCATCCACGGTGGGACTCTTCTTCATGCCCGCCAGGGGCACAGTGATTGCAGAGAGCGTAGGCCCCGCGGATCTGATGTCCGCCATCTCGCTCTCCCAGGTGACCTTTCAGACCATCACCCTCTTCGGTCCGATGGTCGGCGGAGCCCTGGTGGGGATGCTGGGGCTCTGGATCGGGTTTACCCTGGACGCCGTCTCTTTTCTGATCTCCGCGTCGCTCACCCTGTCGGTGGCCTTCCCGCCCCTACCCACCGCCAGGGAAAAGATCACCGTCCAGGCTTTCTTCCGCGATTTTGCCGAAGGGTTGAACTTCACCTGGCGGAACCAGATCTTGCGGTTTCTGATCGTGGGCGCGCTGATCTTCATGATCGGCGGCGGCGTCATCAATGTCCTGGAGCTCGATTACCAGCGGAATATCCTGAAGATCACCGCGGCGCAACTCGGAACGCTGATGATGGCCGGAGCGATCGGAAACCTGCTGGCCACCGTCATCCTTGGACAGTTTGCGGCCGCCTGGCCTAAAGGCCGGATCATCTTCGGCGCCATCGGAGTCATCGGCGTTGCCAGCGCTTTATATTACCTTCAGCCTGGCTACTATCTGCTCCTGCTCCTGATGTTCCTCCTGGGAGTGGGAGAAGCGGGGATGAACATTCCCATATCAACATTGTTTATCACCCTGGTGCCGGTCGCCATGCGAGGCCGGGTCGGCAGCGTGGTCAACTCGCTCTTTACCGTCCCCGCGGTCCTTGGCATGGCCATCGCCACCCCGGCGGCGGCAGTCTTTGGCACTGTTAGCGCCCTTACCCTGGCAGGGCTAATCTTTATCCTGGGGGCGCTCCTCGCCCCGTTCTTCCCGTCCTATCGGCTGATGAACGCCTCAGGGTCCCCCGTCAAAGCTCATAAGGAGATTGAGGCCGGCGGAACCCCGGCTTGAGGCGAAGAGCTTTTGGAGCAGGAGGGAGACTTTTTGCAGTGGAATAAACATTAATACAGCGGAAAGCGGTGCGACTATTCATGCCAGAACAAGAGCCACAGAATCAGAAAAGCAAAATACCCAATCTCCCGCCGGAGAAGGTTCTGACCGAACCGATCCAGTTCAAGGCGGTCGCCGATCCTTTTCGGATCCGGATCCTGGAACTGCTGACGCGCCAGCCTCTGACCACCAAGCAGGTGGCGGATATCCTGGGGGAGGTACCGGCCAGGGTCCACTACCATATCAAGGTCCTGGAGAAGGCCGGAATCGTCCAACTAGTGGAGACCAGAGAAAAGGGCGGTGTTCTGGAGAAGTGCTACCGCGCGGTGGCCGAAGATTTCTCCTTTGAACGTTCTCTGAAGCATTCCGATCAAGATCGGCAACAGGTCGCCACCCAGGTGCAAACTCTGCTCAGGTCGATCTTCGAGGAGGCCATACAAGGGCTAAGCCTGCAGGATGGAAAAGTGCCAGAGGAGAAAAAGCACGGCATCTTCTCCACCGGCCACATCCGTCTTAACGAGAAACAGATTGCCGAACTCGGCCAAAAGATCAAAGCCTTTGTCAGCGAACTTCAAAAGCAAGAAGACCCTGAGGCAAAGCTTTACAGATATAGTTTTCTCCTGG
>JBLNCV010000254.1:0-5066 GCA_050260975.1 Syntrophothermus sp.
TTGCTGAAGATCATGGCGACTTTGCGCGAAAAGGGGTATACGATTGTCTTTATCGAGCACGACATGAAACTGGTCATGAATATCTGCGACACCATCTCCGTGTTGGACCACGGAAAAAAGATTGCCGAAGGTGAGCCGAAAAACGTACGCAATCATCCGGATGTCATAAAGGCGTATCTTGGGAAGGGAGGTGTCTTACGTGCTTGAACTGGCGGAAGTTTTCGCGTGTTATGGTGCGACCGAGGTTTTGCATGGCATTTCCTTTACCGTAAAACCCGGAAAGATCACCACCCTGATCGGAGCAAACGGCGCCGGTAAAACCACGATCTTGCGCAGTATTACCGGCCTTCTCGCCGTGTCCCATGGGAAGATCATGTGGAAAGGAAAAGACCTCACGGTAATGCCCTCCAAAGAGATTGTCCGTTCCGGAGTAACCATGGTGCCGGAAGGACGGCATGTGTTTCCGCGCATGACCGTGCGGGAAAATCTCGAGATGGGGGCGTATCTCCGCCGTGATAAAACGGGTATCGAACGAGACTTTGAGTGGGTGCTTTCGCTTTTTCCCACGCTGAAATCCAGGCTCAAGCAAATGGCCGGAACCCTTTCCGGAGGAGAGCAGCAGATGCTGGCCATGGGGAGGGCTCTCATGGCCGCCCCGGAGCTTCTCCTTTTGGATGAACCTTCTATGGGCCTTTCGCCTCTGCTTGTGGAGGAAGTCTTTTCGGTAATAAAGCGTATCCGTGAGATGGGGAAAACCATCCTCCTGGTCGAGCAGAACGCGGTGATGTCGTTGAGCATTGCAGATCAGGCCTATGTCCTGGAGTTGGGTTCCGTGGTCTTGTCAGGAACGGGGGAGAGTTTGTTGCATAATCCGGAGGTTGAGGCGGCTTATCTGGGCCTCTGATGGCGGGGATGCCTTCTCCAAATAAATTATGGCAAAAAGGTGGAGATAGTTTGGCGGGAGCATGGCTTCAGAACATGACCTGGGAAGAATTCAAGGAAGGTATTAAAGAGACGAAGGTTGTGCTGGTGGTGGTTGGCAGCACCGAGCAACACGGGGCTCATCTGCCTCTGGGAACGGATACCATGGTGGCGATGGCGCTGGCGGAAGATGCTTCCGCCAAAACGGGGGCGATTATTGCGCCACCTTTATGGTTTGGATGGAGCCCGCATCACATGGCATTGCCCGGTACCGTGACAATTCGACCAGAGGTGCTGATGGAACTCCTTTACGACGTT
Organism: Syntrophothermus sp.; assembly: GCA_050260975.1. Classification (GTDB taxonomy): domain Bacteria; phylum Bacillota; class UBA5301; order JAMCQP01; family JAMCQP01; genus JAMCQP01. Next base: position 1,240 of record JBLNCV010000254.1, read on the forward strand.
CTGCAATCTTTGGTTGAACATGGATGCCGGAACTTTATAATAATCAATGGCCACAGAATCGTGAACATCCCCTGGATGCAGCTAGCCGCTGAGCGTGCTCAGCGCACTTTAAAGGTGCGCGTCAGCATCTTCGATCCGGCTTTTATGTCCAAAGAGATCGTGGATAAGCTGGAATTCGGGCCGGTGGGGCATGCCGAGGAAATTGAGTCCTCGCATATGTGGTACTGCTTCCCTCAACTGTACCATGAAGATAAAACCCTCGACTGCCCCCCGGAGAGAATCGAATTGTATCATGTTGACCCCCGCGCCGCCGGGGATACCCTGTGTTATGTGCCATCCACCAAAGAGCGCATGCGGGAATCGGTGGAAGTATCCAGAGGCACGTCCGGGTCTCCGGTCCGATCTTCCAGGGAAAAGGGGAAGCTCTATCACGAGCATCTGGTTAAGAGGCTTACTCAAGTTATTCAAAGGTTGCAGGCATGAGCAGGAGGATTTAAATGAAAGCTATTTTAAAAGCTGAATCGGCTTCCGGTGCATTTCTCAGCGAGGTTTCAGTTCCGAAGCCTGGTCCGACAGATGTCCTGGTGAAAATAAAAGCAACCTCAATATGTGGTACGGATCACCACATCTATCTCTGGAATGAATGGGCGCAAAGGCGGATCAAGCCCCCCAAGATCATGGGGCATGAGTTTGCCGGGGAAGTCGTGGAAGTGGGCTCGGCGGTTAGATCGGCGAAGGTGGGAGACTATGTATCGGCGGAGAGTCATATAGTATGTGGTCACTGTCCTCAGTGCCTAATGGGCGAAAAACCCGTGTGCCAGAATACGAGGATTCTTGGAGTGGATACCGATGGGTGTTTCGCCGAATACGCCGTCGTGCCGGAAGACAATCTGTGGCACAATGATTCGAGCATCTCAGCGGATATCGCTTCCATTCAAGAACCGCTGGGAAATGCGATTCATGCGGTCCTGGCCGGGGAAACCAGGGGGAAAACCATGGCCATCTTTGGCTGTGGGCCGATAGGTTTGATGGCGATAGGAGTGGCCAAGGCTGCCGGAGCTTCTTTCGTTGCCGCCGTCGACGTCAACCAGTACAGGCTGGATATCGCCGAAAAAATGAACGCCGATCTGGTAATCAATAGCAAAAATCGGGATCCCCTGGAAATGATCCTGGATTACACTCATGGTGTAGGGATGGATGCGGTTTTAGAGATGTCCGGAGCCCCTGCCGTATATGGTCAAATGTTCAAAGCGGTAAGAGCGGGGGGCAGGGTCACCCTTCTGGGGCTTCCCGCGAAACCTGTGCCGGTGAACTTTTCTGATGACGTGGTAATGAAAGGTGTTACCATCCAGGGTATTACAGGAAGGAAAGTATGGGATACCTGGTTGACGGGAAGGGAACTCCTTACCTCAGGAGCTCTTGACCTCAGCCCCGTGATCACCCATCACTTAGATTTAGAGGAGTATAAGCTGGGGATGGATCTGATGACATCAGGGAATTCCGGAAAGATTATCCTTTATCCAGGGGGGGCCAGGTAATGGCGAAGATTGATTTCTTGGCGAAAGAACTTGATCTTTTACGGGAACAGGGCCTTTTCAACACCATCCGGACCGTAGACGGCCCACAGGGTGCATGGTTTGTATCCGACGGGAAAAGAGTTTTGAACCTTTGCTCCAACAACTATTTGGGCTTCGCCAATAGCCCGTTGCTCAAAAAAGCTGCCAAACAGGCCATAAACAAATATGGCGTGGGTCCTGGAGCGGTAAGGACTATAGCGGGAACCCAGACCATCCACCTGGAACTGGAGACAAAGCTGGCCGAGTTTAAGCATGCACCCGCCAGCATAGTCCTGCAGGGAGGATTTAACGCCAACCTGGCGGTCATCCCCACGATTACCGGGGAAGGGGACATAATTTTCTCGGACGAATTAAACCATGCCAGCATTATCGATGGTTGCAGGTTGTCCAAAGCCAGGGTTGTCAGATACCTTCATAATAACGCGGAAGATCTCCGGAAAAAGATTAAAGAAGAAATGAAAGATGCCCGGCGGATGTTGATCGTGACTGATGGCGTATTCAGCATGAACGGGGATATCGCTCCTCTGCCAGACCTCGTGGAAGTGGCTGACGAATTCGGAGCCATGGTGATGGTGGATGATGCCCATGGCGAAGGAGTTCTGGGTGAGGGGGGAAGAGGCATCGTGAATCATTTTGGGCTTGAGGGCAAAGTGGAAATAGAGGTCGGCACGCTTTCAAAAGCCTTTGGAGTCGTGGGCGGCTATGTTACCGGTCCTCAAGTACTCATCGATTACCTGAAACAGCGTGGACGCCCCTTCCTTTTTAGCACCGGTCTTTCTCCGGCGGATGCTGCCGCGGCCGTTGCTGCCGTGGATGTCTTGCTCAAAGAAGACAAATTGGTAAAGAAATTGTGGGCTAACGCTGAGTATTTCCGGGAGGGGCTGAAAGCCGCGGGATTTGACACAGGTGAAAGCCAGACGCCCATCATCCCGGTAATTTTGGGAGACGAGAAACTGGCTTCCGAATTCTCAAAGACCTTGTTTGCCGGGAGGATTTTTGCCCAGTCCATAGCTTACCCCACGGTTGAAAGGGGCAAAGCGCGCATTCGCTGCATGATCTCCGCGGTTCACGAGAAAAAAGATCTGGATTTCGCCCTGGAAAAGTTCACTGAAGCAGGGAAACGGCTGGGAGTCCTGACGGCCGGATGATCCCCGGTCATTCAGGCAATCGCCGGGATAAACAACCCAGGTGTCGTCCAAAGGCTTGACCCTGACGGCACCTGGGTTAAGTGTGATTTTTAACCGGCAGGCTTGCGAAATCCGGGTTTATGCTATTCCTTTTCGGCCATCAATTTCCAGTTGACGCCGTATCTGTCTGTCAAGTCGCCATAACACGGGCTGAAAAAGGTTTTTTGTAGCGGCATATTTATTGTGCCACCATTGACGAGAACATTCCAAACAGCGTTAACTTGTTCGGTTGTGTCGAGCGTAACTGCGATGGAAACATTGTTACCAGTTAAAACCGTATTTCCCGGCATTGTGTCTGAAACCCTTATCTGCGCACTGCCAAAATCAAGCAGAGCCTGAAGCACCAAGCCTTTGATTTCCTCTGGAACTGGAGGCATGCCGGGTGACGATGGCATATCGCCAAAGTGCATAAGTCCCAAAACCTTTGCACCAAACGCCTTTTCATAGAGTTTAATTGCCTCTCCGGCATTTCCACGAAAAGTTAAGTAGGTTGTCAATTTCATAAAATTTCCTCCATTCGTTTCGCGTTGTCGAACTGAATTATTATATCATAATTGTGTACCTCTGAGAAGACGCATAAACAAACATTAAAAGCTCCCAAAGCTCCATAGAAAGAGCCTATGGGAGGCGCCGGTAGCTTATGGCTTTACGTCCTTGCCGTTGCTTAACTTTAGCAAAATATGCTCTATTTCCTTGATAAGGGGCTCTACCCCTTTACCGGCTTTACGGGTAAGGATCTCATCGGGAGAGAGCGTTGATTTCCAGTATAATTCGTTTGCGGATTCGTCCGGCTGGATGACGGCTCCTTCCAGTGAAACCCCCGCAAAAATGCCCTTGCTCATGGAATAGCTGTAGATCGAGGCTTTAAGATCAGCATCGGTCGCCGCTCCGGCCTGGCGGCCGACAGGTCCCACGGCAACCGCCAGATCGCCCCCCAGGGTAACCTTGTCTCCTAAAAAGCCATCCATGCCCTTTTCGTTGGCGATGACCAGCACGAGAGCGGTGGACTGAAAACCAAATTGGGGCCCGTAGGAGACCCCCTTGATCTTGACAAAATCGGGCC
>JBLNCV010000255.1:0-8217 GCA_050260975.1 Syntrophothermus sp.
AGATCTCCGGGTGCGGCCCGTCGCCGGTCCATCCCATGGTCCCGGCAAGCTTGCTGCCTTCCAATACCGTCCTTGTGTAATCCAACTCAGTCATGTAGCCGCCCATATTGAAACGAACCCCCGCGATGGGGGCGGCCATCATGGGCATCTCCAGCTTCCGGCCGAAAAGGTTTAGCGAAATATCCGGGTGCTCCGCCTGGTGGATGGTCCGCAGGTTGAGCTTGACCCTGGCTAACGCGGAGATGTTGGCCGCAAATGACGCACCGCTCCCCGTTCCGCCCATGCCGGGCATCTCGCCGGCGCAGACCCTCCCGTCGCACACCGGGCAAACCCGGCAATGTGGCTGCAACCGCTCCTTGGCTGTCTTCTTCAACTCTGACAAGTTCATTTTCTGCATCTCCTCTTCTGCGTCTCTTTTCTACTATGTATGTCGACTCCTCCAGGTCTCTTGCCAATCCTCAGGTCTGCTCGTTATTGGAATAAGCCGAGATTACCGATCGCACCGCATTAATCTTCGACATATCCCCGGTTGTAAGCAGGGTCAACCAGATCTCGCGCCCCAGCACCCTCCGCGTAATCTCCCTCTCGGGCAGCCCTTGTTTATATAGCTCGATGATCCGCCCGGCGGTCTCTCTCATGATTTCCAGCTTCCTGGCCAGTGCCTGCTTGCCGTTCTTGTAGACCGGCTTGTGACTGCAATACAACACCTCAAAATCATTATTCAATACCATCTCAATGCTCCGCATCAGCTCGGGCAGGTTTTCTTCCTGCCGCCAGAGCATTTTCCTAGGAGCCACATAAAGGTCTCCGCTGAAAAGCCAGCCTTCTTTCTTTTCCAACAAGACCGTCATATCCATGGAATGGCCCGGAGCCGCGATGATTTCAAACCGGTGCCGGGGGGTTTCCAGATAGCCTTCTTTGGAAGCCGCCTGCGACTTTGGCATCGTGCCCCAAAACCGCTTTTCATAAAGCCTGTAGGAGATCTCCTGGCTGAGTCTTTGCGTCGTCAGCCCGCTCGCATAGCACGGAATCCCCAACTGGTTGAGCATCAGGTTGTTTCCGGCGTGATCCTCATGGTAATGGGTCAGATAAGCCTGTTCCACCCGGTTTTCCCGGACAAACTCCCCAAACGGCCCCGCCGCGTTGGCGCTACCTGTATCGATCAGCAATCCATCAACAAGATAGGCATTAACAACATACAACGGCCGCCCAAAGACGGTGGCGGCCATAGAGATTCTGGTGATTTGGCCGTCAGTGGTCACTTTAAAAAGCATCCTGGACCTCCTGTGGTGTGGATTGGCAATTTAAAATATTCCACGCGCAAAAAGGAAACCCCTTCAGGACCTGGAAAAGAAGTTCTGCCAAAAAAGAACCAATAACTCCTACATAAATTATGTAACTACCTTGTGAAGGTTTGTCCGGTGAGCTATAATTGAACTGGACAGGTCCGCCTGCCGATCCGGGTAGCTGTCAAGCCTCCCCCAGCCTGGAGTGTTGGGCCGGGAGAATTCCCGTAGGGGGAGGTGAGGATTATGGAGATAAACCTTTTTGGGCTCTCCATAAAGCTCGCTCCAGCCGTGGTCATAGAGGCCATCAGGCTGCTCGCGAGGTTCCTTCAGCGTAAGAGACAAAAACGCTAGGGATCCCACGCGGGATTCCTAGCACATAGCAAACACCAGCCTGACTCCCGGGTCGCAACACTCGCCGGGGGAGACTCCCGCCGATAACGGGTGTCTTCCCCTTTATTATTGCCGATATGTTTACTCTTGTCAATAAGTTTTTTCTCCCATTCAATTGGGCAAGATAATATTTGGTTGGTTGGAATAGAAAGGGGAAAAACATTTGACAATGAGGGGCTTTTTTTTCCACAGGTTGGGGCTCCCGCTCCTGGCCATACTTCTTGTGGCAGTGGCCGGCCCATTGGTGCTCCTTTCCGGCTGTGCCGAGCAATCCAGTCAGGATCCTCTAAATAAACTGTTTCCATCGCGCTCGGGCACGTTCTTCGCCGCAAAGCCGGATTATACGCCGCTTCGGAAGCAAATCGAGGATTACATTTCCACCAAAAACGCCAAATACGGGATCTACTTTAAAGATCTGACCTCAGGCGCCACCTTCGGCATCAACGAAGATACGCCCATGAAAGCGGCCAGCACCAATAAAGTGCTGACCGTCCTGTACCTGAACCAACGGGTTGTGGATGGAAAATTAAACTGGTGGAACAGAGTGACCTACCACAGCGCGACGGATTATAACTCGGAAGGCGGGATTCTGCAAGTAGACGCAGAAGAGGGCCAGAGCTATTCGTTGCGGGTTTTGGCCAACCTCAGCATTACCTTGAGCGACAACATCGCCCACAAGATGCTCATCCGGTATCTCGGGCTGGAAAACATCGCCAGGTACATGGAGAGTCTGGGCGGGCAGGTGGTCTACCCGAACGGCCAGAATATCACCACCGCCCGCGACATGGGCATCTACATGCAGGCTGTGCTGGATTTAGCCAAAAAGTACCCGGACCCCGGCAACCGGTTGATCGACGATCTGGCCAACACCATCTGGGACTTCGGCCTGCCCGGCCTGATCCCGGACAAGGTCATGGTGGCGCACAAGGAAGGGCAGATCTACGCCGTAGCCAACGACGTCGGCATCGTATTCGGCTCGCGGCCATTCATCCTGGCAATCCTCTCCGACGGCATCCCGGATATCAACAAAGGTTTTTCCTACCTCGCCGAAATCTCCAAGATGATCTACGACTATCAACAGAAATTGGGTAGCTAGACGCCATTGCCAAAGGCTCATAAAGCCTTGCTTGATATTAAATTAAGCGCTCACACAAAGCAGCTCTCCCCGATAAACTCCCGGATGATGGAATTAGCCGGGATCTCGTTGGCCTCAATGGGCAAAAAGTAGCTCAGAAACTTCCGGAGCCGGCGCGCTTCGGAATGTTCCGGCACATCCTGCGGAATCTCCGCCAGCAGGGGTTCCGCCAGTTTCTTCAAAACCGCCAATTCATACACCAGAGCTGAATTAAACATCACATCGGCGCTCTCCTGGAAGGGAAAGATATTCCGTTCCTCCCCGCGCCGGACCGAAGGCCACATCCGGATGGTCTCCAGCGCCGAATGCCCCCGGAACTGGTAATCCCGCACGATGCGCCGGATGATGCGCAGATCGGTAGTGGGGATGCGGTTGTAATTATCCAGATTCAACTGGGTCAGCGCGCTCACATAGATCTTGAACTTCCGCCCTTGCTGGATGGCGCTGGTCAGCTTGTCATTCAGGCCGTGGATGCCTTCCACAATGATCAGGTCTGACGGGCCCAGCTTCAACTTCCGCCCGTTAAATTCCCGCTTACCGGCCTTGAAATTAAAAGTCGGCAACTCCACTTCTTCGCCCTGGATTAACTTGGTGAGGTGTTCGTTGAACAATGCCCGGTCCACCGCGTCGATGGAATCAAAGTCAAATTCGCCGTTTTCATCCCGGGGTGTCAACTCGCGATCCACAAAGTAGTCGTCCAGGCCGATGGCCACCGGGTGAATCCCGTTTACCCTGAGCTGGATCGACAGCCGCTGCGCAAAGGTGGTCTTCCCGGACGACGACGGCCCGGCAATCAACACAATCCTGATCCGGTCGATATTGTCGGTGATCAGGTCGGCAATCCGGGCGATCTTCTTTTCGTGGAATGCCTCCGCAAGCCGGATCAGATCACCAGACTTTCCAGCCGCCACCGTGTCGTTTAGGGACACCACGTCTTTAACGCCGAGGATCCTGCCCCACTTTTCGGCTTCGAAATAGATGTTGGCCAGCTTGCCCTGCTCCACATACTCCGGGATCACATTTGGATTGTCCCGGCGCGGCAGTTCCAAGATGAAACCAGGGAGGTAAAAACGCAGCCGGAATGTCTTGAGATAGCCGGTGCTGGGCACCATCGGCCCGTAGGAATAGTCGTGGAACCAGCCGCAGGTGTGAAGATGCACTGTAGCCGACTGCCGGTATTTCAAGAGGCGAATCTTGTCCAACTGCCCTGCTTCGGTGAACAACTGGATCGCGTGTTCTTTCTTCACCTTTTGGTTTACGATCGGCTCGTCCGCCGCCACGATCTCCTGCATTCGCCGCTCGATAGCCACGATGTCGCTCTCTTTGAGGGGCCGATGCAGTTGAATTTCGCCGTAGAGGCCGTTGCCCAACGAGTGCTCCACGGTGACGTAGCTCCCCGGCAGAATCTCCCGGGCGGCCCGCGCCAGCACCAGGATCAGGCTCCGGGCATAAAGACGCATACCATCCTCAGTCCCCAGATCCACAAAGTCGAGTATGCAATCGTCCTCCAACGACGAGGCCAGGGATTTGAGGGCGTTATTGATCTTCACCGCCACAACCGGCGATCTTCTCTCGGCGGTATCGTATCCGGCCGCCTCATGAGCTTTAATCCCTCGCGGCAGTTCCACAGTGCGCCCACTGGCGAGCGTGACCTTGACAAAACGCTTTTCAGGTTTTTGCAGATTCAAGGCGGCGGTGTTTTCCATGCGAGTCACACCTCGAGTTTCTCTTTTGGTTTATATAGTTAAACCTTCGTGTTCCACCAAAAGTTCCCCGTCTTATAATCTTATTTTCGGCGGAGATACCCGATAACCTCCACCGGTTTCCCGGTAATTTTACACATCTCTTCAGCATCCCCGCCTTCAAGCGTTACCACGGCGCAGGTAGCCGGCCCTGCCGACTTGGCGAGATCCAGGGAGACTCCGGGATAAAAGTTAAGTTCACACCCGGCCCCCGCAGCCAAAGACATGGCTTCCCACGCTATCCCCCTGGAACCGACCGGGAGCACTTCCCGAACATAGGGTAGTTCCAGCAGGTTCTTCAGGGCCGGGAGATCCATAACTTCTTCAATGGCGGTCATTACTTCCTCCCCCACACGGGGAACTCCTACACAGACCACCTGGTCTCCCGGACGCGATCTTCCAAGCCGCAACTCCCCGGCCCGGGCCAGGCCTAAAGCAGTCACCCCCACCCCGGTCTGCACAGTGGGAATGTTCTTCTCCGTGCTACCGGTAACAGCCAGGCCGGGGTCCAGGCCCACCAACCCGGCCTCCTCCCGAACGCCTTCAAGGATCTCTTTGCCCGTTGGTTCCGGTTCCACGCACAGGTTGTTCACCAGGCACACTGGCGTCGCCCCGGCAGCCACGACCTCCATGAGCGCCACCCGGGCGGCGAATTTCCCCACCACCCGGGCAGGCGCCCGTACCGCGTCTCCCTCCTTGGGCCCCACCCCGCCAGCGGAGTCACAGGCCACCACCTGCACCAGGTCCCCCCTTCCCAGGTGAATCAGGATGAGATCCCGGAACCGCTCAAGCCGCACCCCGGGTACCCCGGGAAAAATAAGCTCCCTTTCCACTCCTGTAACCCCCCGCAATCTGTTATCACTCCTCTGGTAATATTTTCTCGGAAACACCCCGGCTCGACTAAAGCGAGCTTTCCCCGCCCTTGCGAGAGAGAGCTTTGTAGACCACGACAGCCGCCGCCACGTTCACCACGGATCCTACCAGCAGCGGGAGCACCATGGCGGTAAAGAAGGCGAACCCGAAACCGGAAAAGGGTATGAACAGGGCAGGGGCAACCACCCCGTTCAGTACCGCGGCCAGAATGGCCCCCCCTAACAGATGGCGGCGGCCCACCCACCCCAGGGCAGCGGCAAAAGCAGCCATCTGCGCGGCGATGAAGATGTGCACCGGGATGGTAAGGGGAAAACCGGCGGTGGCGGCGCTCAACAGGTGTCCTAGCGCGGCGATGAGCATCCCGTCCTTGATCCCGAAGAGCAAAGCCCCCAGGTAACCTGGAAGGGAATCAAGGGCCACCGTGCCGGTCGGGCTCGGGATCCTCAACATGGCTCCCACCGCTGCCAGCGCGATGAAAACGGCCAGCCGGGCCAGCCGCCGAACGCGGCTATCCTGGTTACGGCCGATATCCGGTATCATGTGTATTCACCTCCTTTCCCTTTGCCGGCAAATAAAAAGTCCCCAGCTCGATATAAAGATCGGCTGGGGACTTTACCATCATCCCCGGATCACGCCCTCTTAAACATGGGCTTACGGCGGACAGGCAGGTCTCCTGGCTCCGGATCCTCGCCTCCTTGCGCCTTCCCGGGATCAACCCAGTGGCTGTCTTCCGGCATAGCAAGGCGGCTACCCGATTACAGTGGCGGGACCGCGCCGGCTTCCATGAAGGCTGCTTTACAGCGGCTTCATTACCCCGGTCTTTCCTATTCTCCCCCACACCTGGGGGCACCTGTTCGCGGAGTGCAAGTTATGGGGCCTTTCACCAGCTAAAAATATTATATCGCCGGCACCCCGGCTTGTCAACACGCCCTGGCAAATCTTCAAAGCGCCACTACTACAACCCGAAGTAAAACCTTGGAGAGCAGGATTTTGCCCTGGACCGCCGAAGAAGTTAATGGTAGCGCCAGATAAGCTTACCACGAATTATAGACACCCCGAATTATAGACGTGTGTCTGCCACAAAAATGTGACAATCGCACAAGGAGGAGACGGAATTGAAAACCTATTCAGACCTGAAGCTCCCGGTTCGCACGCTGCTGGGCGCGGGCCCCAGCGATGTGGATCCCAGAGTCTTGCGCGTGATGGCCACTCCGGTCGTTGGTTTCTTTGACCCGGAATTCCTGGCCGTCATGGATGAGACCATGGAATTGACCCGCTTTGCCTTCCAGACCGAAAGCGAGTTCACCTTTACCCTCCCGGCCACGGGCACGGGCGGGATGGAGACGGCGCTGATAAACATGATCGAACCTGGAGATCGGGTCGTGGTCTGTATCAACGGCTTCTTCGGAGCAAGAATGGTTGAGATCGTCAAGCGGTGCAACGCGGAATTGGTCACTGTCGAGGCGCCCTGGGGGCAGATCATCGACCCAGCCGATGTGGAACGCGCCCTCAAGGCTGGAAAGACCAAGCTTGTGGCCATTGTCCACGCCGAAACTTCCACTGGAATTCTTCAGCCGCTGGAGGAGATCGCCCGGCTGGCGAAAGAACACGGTGCGCTCCTCCTGGTGGACGCCGTCACCTCCCTGGGCGGCGTGGAGGTCAACGTGGACAAACGAGGCATCGACATCTGCTACAGCGGCTCGCAAAAATGCCTGGGAGCGCCACCGGGAATGTCCCTGATCACCCTCAACTCCCGGGCGCAAAAAGCGCTGGCCTCAAGGAAGGCCGGGGTCCAGAGCTGGTATCTGGATTTAAGCCTGAATCAAAGATACTGGACCAAAGAACGCTTCTACCATCATACCGCGCCGGCCAGCCTGATCTACGCCATGCGGGAAGCCCTGCGGCTGGTTTATGAGGAAGGGCTGGAGGCCAGGTTCGCCCGCCATAAACTGAACGCTAAGGCCTTGACGGCCGGGTTGGAGGCCATGGGCCTGAAGTTGTTCGCCGAGGCGGGCCACCGGAATCCCACCCTCACCACCATTGCCATTCCCGAGGGCGTCAACGACGCCAACGTGCGGGGCAAGCTGCTCAAGGATTACAACATCGAGATCAGCGGCGGGCTGGGGCAGCTAAAAGGCAAGATCTGGCGCATCGGCCTCATGGGCAACTCTTCCAAGCGGCGTAACGTAATTGCGGTGCTGGCCGCCCTGGAAAACGCGCTCCGGAGCGAAGGGTTCCAAGTCGCTTCCGGCGCCGGAATCGCGGCGGCGGAGCAGGTGTACAAGGCTTAGAAGCATTGTTATTTTTACAAGAAGAATCTAGATTTAACCTTTGGAGGTATAAGCTGAACAAGCAGGAAGGCGAATGCGGCATGCGGATTCTGGTCATCGGCGGGACACTCTTCGTCGGCCCGAATGTGGTAACGCGCCTGAATAAGATGGGCCACGAGGTGACGCTGTTTCACCGCGGCAAAAAGATGTTTGATTATGACGCCGAAGATGCTGTCCTGGCTGAGTTAAGAAAGTAGAGTGCCTGATGGCGCCGAAAGTTTTGGCCGAAAAAAGCCAACCATAACTAACAAGGTATCGGTAAACAATAAAGTATCAGTGGAAGGGTGGTTAAAAGATGGCCGTTTGGACTTGTACACAATGCGGGAACACGGTGGAAGGGCGTTGTCGTCCGGCGAAGTGCCCCAAATGTGGGGCGGCGAAAGAGTCCTTGAAAAAAGCAGAAACGAAGTAAGATAACGAATGGCGCTCTTCATTATGTAAGGAATAAAGGGGCCCCC
>JBLNCV010000256.1:0-25885 GCA_050260975.1 Syntrophothermus sp.
TCTGGCTGGATATGGCCGACCCCTACGTCACCTACGACAACCGGTATATCGAATCGGTCTGGTGGGCTCTCAAGCGGATCTGGGAAAAGGGCCTGCTCTATCGCGGCCACAAGGTGGTGCCTTATTGTCCCAGATGCGGGACGACCCTCTCCAGCCATGAGGTGGCCCAGGGCTACGCCGAGATGGAGGAGCCGTCGGTCTATGTACGGTTCCCGGCGGAAGATCCCGCCCGGGTATTGGCCGCCTTTGGCATGGCCAATTCCGAATCGCTTCGCTGTTCATTTCTGGTCTGGACCACCACCCCGTGGACCCTGCCAGCCAACGCCGCCCTGGCCGTCCACCCCGAGGCCGGTTACGCTCTGGTCGACACCGGCGATGAATTGCTGGTGGTGGCCGAAGACCGCGCTGCTGCAAGTGACACAATACCGGAGGGCGCTGTTTCAGAAAATCCCGTGTCAGAAAGCAAGGTTTCCGGGAAAATCCTAGCGGTGGCCCGTGGCGCAAAATTTCTGGGCCTGCGCTATCTGCCGCCCTACACCTTCTGCGAGGTTCCGGTAGAGACTCACGCCCATCTGGTGGTGGCCGGGGATTTTGTGGGCCTGTCGGAGGGAACCGGCATCGTGCACATCGCGCCGGCCTTCGGCGAAGACGACGCCCGGGCCGGCCAGGACAACCACCTGCCCGCCTTCCAGCCCGTGGATCTTCAGGGCAGGTTCACCGCCGAGGTTGCGCCCTGGGCCGGAAGATTTGTGAAGGACGCCGATCCACTAATCATCGCGGATATCCGGGACCGGGGCCTGCTCTACAGGACCGAAAAGGTGGCCCACACCTACCCCTTCTGCTGGCGTTGCGACACGCCTCTGCTCTACTACGCCCGGAGCTCCTGGTTTATCAGGACCACCGCTCTCAAGGACGAGTTGCTGGCCGAAAACACCCGGATCAACTGGATTCCCGAGCACATCAGGGAAGGCCGATTTGGAGATTATCTGGAAAACCTGGTGGACTGGGCAGTGAGCAGGGAGCGGTACTGGGGCACGCCGTTGAACGTCTGGATCTGCTCCGCCTGCGGGCATGAGCACGCGGTGGGAAGCCTGGAGGAACTCGAGGATATGGCCATTGAAACGGTCCCGCCTGAACTGGATCTCCACCGTCCTTACATCGATCAGGTCCTCCTCCAGTGCCCGGCCTGCGGCGGAACCATGCGCCGGACCCCGGAGGTCGTCGACTGCTGGTTTGATTCGGGTTCCATGCCCTTTGCCCAGCGGCATTATCCGTTTGAAAACCAGGAGCTCTTTTCCGCCACCTTCCCGGCGGATTTCATCAGCGAGGCCATCGACCAGACCAGGGGCTGGTTCTACTCGCTCCTGGCCATCAGCACCCTGCTCTTCGGCCGGACGCCTTATAAGAATTGCCTGGTCCTGGGTCACGTGCTGGACAAGGTCGGGAAGAAGATGAGCAAACACTTGGGCAACGGGGTGGACCCCTGGGAGATCCTGAACACCTCGGGAGCCGACGCCATGCGCTGGTACCTGTACACGGCCAGCCCCCCGTGGAACCCGACCAGGTTTTACCCCGAGGCGGTCAAAGAGGCCCAGCGGAGGTTCCTGGACACTCTCTGGAACGTCTACGCCTTCTTCGTCCTCTATGCGAATATCGACGGGCTGGGGCCGGAGGATTGCGCGGGGATGCTGGACGCGGTCAGGCCGGAAGAGCGGCCGGTTCTGGACCGCTGGATCCTGTCCAGACTACAGGCCATCATCTTGGAGGTGCGGAAAACTCTGGACGCCTACGACGTCACCGGCGCCGCCGGGCGGCTGGAAAGCTTCGTGGACGATCTAAGCAACTGGTACCTGCGTCGTTCCCGGAAGCGCTTCTGGCAGGGGGAGATGAACGAAGACAAGTCGGCGGCGTACGCTACCCTGTATGAGGTATTGCTTGATGTAGCCCGGCTGGCCGCACCATTTCTCCCTTTCACCAGCGAAGTCATCTACCAGAACCTGGCATATGGTTCAGAGTCGCGCTCGGAGCTGGATTCGGAATCGGCCCCACCCGGAAGCGTTAACCGTCTGCCAAAGAGTGTCCACCTGAACAGCTTCCCCCAGGCCAACCAGGCGCTGCGGGATACCGAACTGGAGGCCAAAATGGAACTGGCCCGCCGTTTCGTGATCCTGGGGCGTTCCGCGCGCAACAAGGCAGGCATAAAGGTCAGGCAGCCGTTACAAAAAGCGAGTTGCCGGGTGTCTTCCAAAGAGGAAGCCCACTGGCTGAAAGAGCTGTCCACCCTGGTACTGGATGAACTCAACATCAAGGAGTTGGAAGTAACCGTGGAAGACAACACAGAAGCCCTTACCCTGGCCACCGCCCTGGACACTCCCTTGATCCTTGAGGGATTGGCCAGGGAGATGGTTCACAAGATTCAGGCCATGCGCAAAGAAGCCGGTCTGGAGGTTACAGACCGGATCCTCATCGGTTACCAGGGCGACGCCGTCGTCCATGACGCAGTCCAGGCGTACCGCGAATTTATCGCCGGGGAGACCATGGCTCAGGAGATCCTGCCCATGCCGGATGGGGATTACCCCGAGCCCGGTCTTCGCACCGAAAAGACGAACCTGAACGGCCGTAAGGTGACGCTCCAACTCGCGCTACGAGTGTGAAAACGACCGGTCGCCGGTCACCATGTAGATCACGCGCTCCCCAACGTTGGTGGCGTGGTCGGCGATTCGCTCCAGGTGCCGGGCCACAAATAAAAGATTGATCGACTGGTTCACGGTATATGGATCCTTGCCGTTGATGGCAAAGCCAACCAGTTCCTCGTAGAGGTCGGCATAAAGCTTGTCGACGGCGTCATCAGCCTCGCAGGTGCGCTTGGCCAGTTCCACGTCGCGGTTGACAAAAGCATCCAGGCTGTCCTTGACCATCTGCTGGGCCATCTCCGCCATGCGCGGAATATCCACCAGGGGCTTCAAAAGAGGCTCATGCGCAATCCGCCTGGTGATCTCGCAGATGTTGGTGGCCTCGTCGGCCATCCGTTCCAGGTCGGTCACAATCTTCAACACCGTGTCGATAATTCGCAGGTCGCTGGCCAGCGGCTGCTGGAGAGCAATAAGTTTGAGGCAACGTTCCTCAATCTCGTCCTCCAACTGGTCGATCCGATCATCGTTGTCGAAGACCTGGTTTGCAAGTTCCACATTGCGTTCCGCCAGGGATTTAACCGCCAGGTGGATGGCTTCTTCCACCATGCTGCCCATCCGCAGGATCTCCCGCTGCAAGTCGTTTAATTCTCTGTCAAAAGCCATGCGCGCCATGGCCGCTCCCCCTTTTCAACATCAGATAGCTCCACTGGAAAACAGGCTGGAAAACAGACGGCTACACCAAAATATCCTTTAGCCGAAGCGCCCCGTGATGTAATCCTCGGTCCGCCGGTCCCTGGGCCGTTCAAAGATGTCCTCCGTCTCCCCGTACTCCACCATCTCCCCGGACAAAAAGAAAGCGGTATAATCCGAGATGCGCCCGGCCTGTTGCATGTTGTGCGTGACAATGACGATGGTGTAATCCTTTTTCAACGAGGTAATCAAATCCTCGATCTTGGCGGTGGAAATAGGATCCAGCGCCGAAGCCGGCTCATCCATGAGAAGAATTTCCGGCTCCACAGCCAGGGCCCGGGCGATACACAGCCGCTGCTGCTGGCCGCCCGACAAAGACAGGGCCGAAGTATGCAGCCGGTCCGCCACTTCATCCCAGAGAGCGGCCTTCCTGAGGCTCTCCTCGGCAATCTCCATCAGGCGGCGCTTATCCCGCAACCCATGGCGCCGGGGACCATAGATCACATTTTCAAAGATGGATTTGGGAAACGGGTTCGGACGTTGGAAGACCATGCCTACCCTTTTCCGCAATTGTACCACATCCACCTGCGGGTTGTAAATGTCCGTCTGGTCGATAAAAACCTTTCCTCCCACCCTGACATCTTCAATAAGATCATTCATCCGGTTCAAGGTGCGCAGAAAAGTGGACTTGCCGCAACCCGATGGGCCGATGAGAGCCGTGACCCGATTGGCCTTGATCTCCAGGCCGATGTGGTGCAAGGCCTGAAACTTCCCGTAATAAAGGTCCAAATCCTGCGTGACAATTTTGGCGGATTGATTCATACTCTCTCCCCCACTTTATAACCCTCGCAAAAAATTCATGACTCTTTAATTGTCAGCCGCCGTCTCAGCCAGTTGGCCAGCGAATTGATGATCAAAATCGCCAGGATCAAGACGGTGGCGGTTCCATAGGCCCGTTCCATGGAGAGACCTTCGGTCGTCAAAACAAACAGGTGCACCGACATGGACCGGGCGGGATCCGAAAGCAGAACCGGCGCGCGCAAGGAACTCCCCGCCGTCAGCAAAAGCGCCGCGGTCTCCCCCACCGCCCGGCCGATGCCCAGGATGATTCCAGTAATGATGCCCGGCAGGGCAGCCGGCAGCACCACTTTCTGGATGGTCTGCCATCTGGTGGCCCCCAGCGCCAGGCTCCCCTCCCGGTAAGATCTCGGGACGGTTTTCAAGGCCTCCTCAGATGTCCTGACCACCGTGGGCAAGATCATAAAGGCCAGGGTGAGCCCGCCGGAGAGCACCGACCAGCCCAACCCCAGGTAGATCACCAGAAACGCAAAACCAAAGAGGCCAAAGATGATCGACGGGATTCCCGCCAGGGTCTCCGTGCCGAAACGGATCAGGCGCGTCAGCCAGTTCTCCCGGGTATACTCCACGAGATAAACCGCCGCGCCGATTCCCACCGGTGCGACCATGGCGATCGCCACCGCGGTAAGATACAGCGTGCTGACAATCGTGGGAAAGATCCCGCCTTCCCTTCCCATCCGCCGCGGCGCATCCAGAAGAAACGGCAGGTTGATGACCCCAAGCCCTTGTTTCAGAATATGGGTCAGAATTACCACCAGGACGGCGATCGTGGTCAGCGCCGCCGCCCACAGGGCAACTCGCGCCAGCTTTTCTATGGTGCTCACCGGAATCCCGGCCCGCCCAAGAGTTGTTGATCTTGTTCCCGTATTGACCGCTCGCTTACCCTTCACCGGCGGCTCACCTGCCCTCGGGCCGCCCACCCGGCCAGAATGCTCAGCAGCATGATCATCACGAACAGAACGATTCCCGTGGCAAAGAGCGCCTGGGTGTGCTCACCGGAGGCGTAACCCATCTCCAGCGCCACGTTGCTGGTCAGGGTGCGCACCGGCTCCAGAAGCATTTGCAACGGTTTAAGAAGGCCGTTGGGCAAATCCGCCCCCGGCAGCCGGGTGGCGTTGCCGGTGACCATGATCACCGCCATGGTCTCCCCGATAGCACGTCCCATGCCCAACACCACCGCCGCTATGATCCCCGAGCGGGCAGCCGGAAGGATGACGCTGCCGATGGTCTGCCCATGCGTCGTCCCCAGCGCCAGAGATCCTTCCTTGTATTCTTTCGGTACCGCCCGGATGGCGTCCTCCGAGATGTTGATCACCGTGGGAAGGATCATCACCGCCAGGATTACCGAACCCGCCAGGATACTGAAACCCGCCCCGCCGAGATAGTCCCGAATCAGAGGCACCAACACCACCAGGCCGAAGAACCCGTAAACCACCGAGGGAATGCCCGCCAAAAGCTCGATCACCGGCCGCACCAGCCGCGCCACTCGCGGCGGGGCAATCTCCGCCAGGAAGATGGCGCAGGCAATCCCCAGCGGCACCCCCAGGATCAGCGCGCCAAAGGTGACTAAAAGCGAGCCCACAATCATCGGAAGGATTCCAAAGGCCCCTTCCGTCGGCGCCCACTTCTGGCCCAGGATAAAATCGCGAACCCCCACTTTGGCCAGTACCGGTGCGCCCTCTTTGAAGATAAACGCGCTGATCAACAGGACCACAATAATCGCCGCCAGGGCGCTCAAAAGCAGCATCCCTTCGATAATCTTTTCCGGGCGCCTTGCGTTCCTCCTGTTCTTTGGCTGGTAACCGGCTCTGTCCCTTGCTTCTTGATACTTCATCTCCGCGACCCCACCTCACCGATGCTTAACCCTCTTCGCTCCGTACTTGGCCAACTTCACCTGCACTCACTTCAGCCATAGCGGTGAATACTTACTTCACCCGCACCAGGCCTTCTTCAGCCACAATCGCCTGGCCCCCGTCGCTCAACACAAAGTCGATGAAGGCTTTAACAATTCCAGCGGGCGCACCCTTGGTCAGAAAGAGGAACGGCCTGGCTACCTTATATTTGCCATTCTTCACGTTCTCCGCCCTGGGCTCCACACCCTCGACCTTCAAGCTCTTGACTTCCTTGCCCAGTGCGTCAAAGGAGATATACCCGATCGCGTTGGGGTCGCCGGAGACCGTCTGCCGCACCGCCCCTGTGGAGCCCTGGACGATGGCGCGGTCGGTCACCGCCACCTTGCCCATCACCAGTTCCTCAAAGGCGCCCCGAGTGCCGGATCCGGCTTCCCGGATTATGACCCGGATCGGCGCGTCCTTCCCGCCGACCTCTTTCCAGTTGGTGATCTTTCCGGCAAAGATCTTCTGGACCTGCGCCACGGTCAAGTCGGCAACCTTATTCTCCGGATGAACCACAATCGCAATGCCGTCCCGGGCAATCAGGGCCTGGTAGAGATTCTTCTTTTCATCCTCTTTCAATTCCCGGGAGCTTGTCCCAATCTGCGCGGCGCCGGTCTGAGCCGCCTTGACGCCGGCGCTTGAGCCGCCGCCCTGGACGTTGATTCTCACCCCCGGATTTTGCGCCTGAAACTCCTCGGCCAACATCTCCGCAATGGGCTGAACGGAGGTGGAACCGGCCACGGTAATCGTCCCGGAAAGCTTATCTTTGGCCAAAACCACCGGCGAGGCAAACGTGCCTGCCAGCACAACCAATGCCGTAAGAATGCCCACCAGCTTCAAATTACGCTTCAAAGTCATCCCTCCGGATCAATTTCAATTTTGTTACCCGGGACAACTATACCAGCCTTTTGTTAAATCCATGTTACAACGCCATTAATTTTATAAAAAAAGCCGGCTGGCAGGTGCGGCCCCCTGGACCGCCGTGTCAACCGGCTGCGGGGCCATAGGGGTTGCTGGCTTTCTCTTTGAGGGGCTGCCTGATGGCGGCGTTATAAGTCTTGACTCCGGTGGCCAGGGCTGTGCCGGCGGCGGAGTCGGTCACCCATTTTTCGGTGGTGGGATCATTGGGATAAGATGTCTCATGGTACTTATTTCACCCGCACCAGGCCTTCTTGAGCGATAATCGCTTGGCCCCTCTCGCTCAGCACGAAGTCGATGAAGGCTTTGACAAGCCCAGTGGGCTCCTCCCTGGTTAGAAAGAGGAACGGCCTGGCTATCTTGTAACTGCCATTCTTTATATTTTGAGCTTTGGCTTCCACACCAGCGACTTTCACGCTCTTCACTTCTTTGCCCAGCGCATCAAAGGAGATATAGCCGATGGCGTCGGGATCTCCCGAGACCGTCTGTCGCACCGCGCCGGTAGAACCCTGCACAATGGCGCGTTCGGTCACGGCCACCTTCCCCATCACCATTTCTTCAAAGGCCCCCCGGGTGCCGGAGCCGGCCTCCCGGATCACCACCCGGATCGGGGCGTTTTTCCCGCCTATCTCTTTCCAGTTGGTGATCTTCCCGGCGAAGATCGCCTGGATCTGGGTCACGGTCAGGTTGGAAACTTTGTTTTTAGGATGCACGATTATCGCGATGCCGTCCCGGGCAACCACTGTCTCGTGAAGACTCTTCTCATTTTCTTTTAGTTCCCGGGAACTCATGCCAATCTGCGCGGCGCCGGTCTGAGCCGCCTTGACGCCGGCGCTTGAACCGCCGCCCTGGACGTTGATTTTCACCCCCGGATTTTGCGTCTGAAACTCCTCGGCCAACATCTCCGCAATGGGCTGAACGGAAGTAGAACCAGCTACCGTCAGCGTACCGGAAAGCGCATCCTGGGCCGAGGTTACGGTTGCCGCGGGTGCCAGTGCGCCAACCAGTACAACAAGCGCCATCAAAATACCCCTGATCTTCAATCTGCTCTTCAAATTCAATTCCTCCAGATAGAAATTTCGTTTCATTTTCTTATCCTCCAGATAAACTTCAAGATTCGGTGCACCGAGGAAAAGTGTAGCGGCCTTTTGTTAAAAGCACATTGCGGCTTGTTTAAACCTCTGTTACGATTGCGTTAATTCTTCCCTGGAGGGAGTGTAGAAGCAAAGATGGAAGATTTAAAAAATAACCACCGCAAGGGTGGGTATTTCAAAGTCACTTTCATGTTGATATCCTTTTACCGGACCTGGCTGCCTCCTGAAACCCGTGGCAGCCACAATACTTTTAAGTCCCCTTTCTTCTCCAAACTGGCCAACTCGGGATCACCGGTCACCAGCATGGCCCCCAGATCCTTGGCCAAAGATGCCCCAAAGCAGTCCGCGAACGAGAGCCCCCCCCATCGCTTTAATTTTTGCAGCGGCCTTTACGCGTTCCCATGGAGCTTCCATGACTTTTATCTTGGTCGTGTCAAGAATTTTGGCTTCAAACTCCCACGCCGCCGGTTCCCCGAACTTCCGCAACAGGATATAGAACACTTCGCCAAGGTTTATCACACTGACAAATACCTCGGTATCATCTGCGACAATCGGATCTTCGACATCCTGAGAGCCAGGTTCGTCCTGAAGAAAGGCCTGCAGAGCGTAGCTATCCAAGACGTATCTTAGACACGCTCGTTATCCTCGCTGGCTCGTTCTAATCGCCGCTTTTGAAGAAGAGCCTGGGTCAAATCGGTTTCTCCCTTGAAGGTGCCCCGTAGCCCCAGCAAAGGGTGCCGTTCCAACAATTGTAATGTTATCTTGCCGTTTTCCTCTTTTACCAGGAAGCGGTCACCCTGCCTTAAGTTGTACTTTCGCCTTATTTCGCTGGGCAGAACGATTTGTCCCTTCTTGGAAAGAGTGATAATGGCCAATGATCTTACCTCCTCCGCCTTACTTATTTAGATATCTTACTGCAAGTATTGTAAGGCAACAAAAGGTAAAAGTCAAAGCGGTGAATCCGGGAGAAAAGTGTGACCAAATAAACCTGCCGCTTTGAGCGTCAAACAGAATCTGCGACTTTCGTCCCGGGGTCTCTGGAGCCTGGCAGAGAGGTTGCTCAACTGCGGTATCTGGCCATCACCAGTTGCCCCACGGCCGGTTTGGCTTTGCCCAGATCCACCAGGTAGCTGAGCACGTCGCCTTTGTATTCGATGCTTTCCCCGATAAGAGCCAACTCCAGCGAGGAGCGAATCAGGCTTACCCCGCAAGAAGGGGTGTGGTTCTCCCGGCAGTTCTTGCACTGGCGCAATGTCTCCACCAGAGCGGATATTAGATCCTCCTGGTAGTATACCCGGGCATCGTCTCCAGGGATCAGCTTTTCACCATCGGGGATCTGGACCATGTTCTTTTCTAGGCCGTACCGCGCCACTTGCCGCGCAAACCCAATGAGGCATTTCAGGTTGGTGCACTCGCCGCATTCGTTGACAGTTTTGCAGCAACGGTCCACTGCGTTGTAAATAGCTTTGAAATCCACATTTGTTCCTGCCATGTTTCTCACCCCATAAGCTTTATTTATTATTTGGCGTTACTGCTTTCGTCGGCAAAGGCCAGAAAGTCGGCGAGCCCCGCCGCCGGCTCTGGTTTTCCGCCAGGCGCCTGAATTAAAGTTTCCGGCGGCCGGAAACTTTCCAGGCCAACCCGGTCGATGGTGAGGCAGAGGCGTTCTCCGGGCTGCGCCAGCCTCCGGTAAGTTTCCAGAACATGCTGCAAGACCTTTTCCACATCTGCTCCCGCCACCCCCCGGACCAGCTCTTGCCCGTGACGCGGCCTCTTGCTCCCGCCCCGCCCGCCAAGGTAGATGTCGTAGCGATCTTCCCTGGTCGCCACCACGCCGAAATCCGCGCACAATGGGTCGGTGCAACCCCGGTGGCAGCCCGCCACCGAGATCTTGAAATCCTTCGGCGCCGGCTGGTTCATAAAGCGCTCTTGCAGGCGAACGCCCATCCTGGTGGCTTCTCCCTGCATCCTCTGGCACAGGCTGCTGGTCCCGCAACACGCTTTGACATTGCGCACTGCGTCGCCGAAGTTGTTCAACTTGAGATTCAGACGGAGCGCGATGGCTTTCAAAGCTTCCACCTTCTCCTCCGGCAGAACGACAAGCAAAGTTTGCCTGCTGGACAATTTGAACACCGTTATTCCCAATTCTTTCTGGGCCGCTACCAGGCCGGCGAGCTGCTCCGTGGAAAAGATTCCGCAATCGCCCACCAACGCCACCGCCATTAACCCAGAGCTCTGCTTGAAGATTCCTTCCGCCAATCTACCGCCTCCCTCATTTCGCGAAATACCGCCAGGCACAAACGTGCGTTGCATATGCTACAATTGCTATCGGAGGAGGAGAGGCATCCATTAAGGGCCAAAACATGCGCTTTTTGCGCCTTTGTGCCTTCCGTGTTTTGCGCCTCTTGTCCAGCCCCGGACAAAGCAAAGCGCCCGGCAGAAGATCTAATCTTCAACCAGGCGCTTTTCGGAAACCCTTGAGAATCCGGAAATCCTTCAGCATTACGGACTATTCGCCAAAAACAAGCTTATAGACATCCGGGCTCCAGGAATGCTCTATTTGTGCGTTATCGAAGACGGCCACCCCAAAGTAGTAGGTCTTCTTCAGATCATCAAATTGAACATCGTTGGGGCTGCCAGTAACTAGCTTTCGCCCTACTTCCAGGGTCCACAGCTTCTTCTTCGCATCGTAAGATCCCCTGGCGTCCACATCAGCGCGATCAGTGGCGGTGGTCATGGCCGGCAATCCCACGATGGCCGCGGCAATCTCATCGCCCGGTTTGAGCCCGGCGAGATCCTTTGCCGTAATCTCCCGCTTGTTATTGTCGAGTATGTAGTAAGGCGGCGCGGTAATCTTTCCCTTGGCCGGAACATACTTGGGCCCGGTCTTGTCGCCGTTATAGTTATTGGCATATTCTTCTCCGCCCGGATCGCCGCTGCGGCCGGCACCTTTCCTTATATTGACGTCCGACACGTTGTCCACGAATTGATCATCCAATTTTCCCACCGGGTCAGTGCGATCCAATTTCCAGTGCCACAAATCCAGTTTCTCTCCGGGGGCGTTGGTGTACTTAAGCGGCCTTGGGGATGCATCCACATGGCAGGAAACCGCGCATCCCTGCTCGTTGAACCCCTGAGTGGAATCATTGATGTTCCAGAGGACCGCCAGCTTATCCTCATAGGCGTAATCTTTGGGCGCCTGGCTCCAATTGCCCAGATCGGCACTATTAAAGCCTTCCGGTGCATAAGGCACATGCTTGAACTTCCCGTCACCTTCATAGACCCAAGGGCCGCGGCGCACGGATTGTTCATCATCCGGCCACTGGTAGAGGAAATAGATCCTGTCACCGTTGATTACCGATTTTACGGTGACGTCAATGTCGCCGGCAAAACCGCCCATTATTGGAATAGAAACGGCCTTGGCCTTATTCCATACCGCGTCCGCTTTTCCGTCAATCCGCGGCGCTTTGTTAACTTTTACAGCGGTCAAAGTATTGTCCGTGGCCTGCGTTGTTGCCACCGGGCTCGCGGCTATCCCAAATACAAGAACCAGCAATGCTCCCGCGAAAAATGTCAGGCCCAGCGTCTTTCCGAGTCTTTTGCTCAACCCTGCCTACCTCCTTTAATACCAATAGCCGTCGTATTAATAATTGTAGTAAAAATCCCCGTGATTGGCACTCTCACCCCCTCTAAAATGCAACATTTTGTTACGTTTTTCACGAATTTGTCTAGACTTTAATCGCCATACCTTTTCAGCCATGATTATCGCATGTTCCCGTTATCACAAACACTGTCAAAAACCCTTTCCCGGAGCAGCAATTATTCCTAAATGTTTATGACGAATATCCTGGCATGCGCTCCTGGACAAATGAAACCCATCTACTCCACCCGAATGCTTTGGGCAATCTGCCGGTCCACGGCAATCTGGGTATTCCCCACCTGAAAGACGTATGAGGGGGACCTCTGGATCAACCGCACGGGCACCCCCGGCAAAACTCCCATGGCCATCAGTTTGCGAAGCTGGTTCTGATCACGGGTGTTTAAGTCTAAAATTTTCCCGCTCTGGCCGGGAGCCATTTCGGCCAAAGAATGCGCGCCGGCTATGGCGCCCACCGGCAACCCGGCGACAAATGGCCCGGCAAAGGACGACCCCGCGGCAGCCGGGCCGGCATCTCTCCTGTTAAACATGCTTCTTCTCCCTCCATTTTCTGATCAGCTTGATCAGGCCGGGTTCGGGCAAGGCCTCGTAACCGCAGTTCGGACATTTCAGTTTGCCGCAGGAGCTATGCATCGGGCAGCCCCGGCAACCGGAGCTGGCCTGGGTTTCGTCGAATTCATACCCGCAAAATGCGCACTTCATAACCGCACCTCCAAGCCAATGAAGATCATCGCACCTCCGGCCCGCGATCTTCACTGTGATCTCAAGCCGTGATCATAATTGTACCCCTAAGCTTGTTAAGACGAGGTTCAGGGCATACCCCGCCGCGAAAGCAAACGGGAAGATGAAGGCAGCGATGGCCACGGCCGTCTTGGCGCCTCTCTCCTTGACCATGATGGAAAATTGGGCGATACATGGAACAAAAAGGGTCAGGGTAGCCGATGCCACCACCAGTTGCGTCCCTGTCAGGAGACCAGCCTGCTGCAAGTCGTAGAGGCCGGCTGCGCCGTAGTCCCGCCGGAAAAATCCGAACAGGAAGGTCATGGCGGCTTCATCCGGCAGCCCGATCCATCGCACCGCCGGTTTCAGCACATTGATCACCAGATCAAAGAGCCCGGTCTGGCGCCCGGCCCAGATCAACAGACTGGCCAGGATAAACAAGGGGAGTATCTCGACGAAATACCATTGCATCCGCGTATAGGTCTTGGCCAGTACATTCGACAGCCTGGGGAGTCTGAGCGGCGGCACCTCCATATAGAAGCTCGGCTGCTCCCCGGGCATCAGTTTAGCCGTGAGATAACCAATGAGCAGGAAGATCAAGGCCACAAAACCCGCCCAGACAAGAAGCGCCGCCGGCTTGCCGGATAGAAGAGCTAGAATCACTCCCAACTGAGCTGAACAAGGAATGGCCAGAGCCAGAAGCAGCGTGGCAATCACCCGTTCTCTTCTCGTCTCCAGGGTCCGGGTGACCATGGTCGCCATGGTATCGCAACCAAAGCCGAGGGTAATCGGAATAACCGCCCGGCCGTTCAGGCCGATCCGCTTGAAAACCCCATCGACCAGCATGGCCAGCCGGGGAAGATACCCGGTGTCTTCGATGACCGAGAAGGCCAGAAAGAAGGTCCCGACGATGGGCAAGATGATGGCGATGGCGTAGCGCAATCCCAAAGTGATCACCCCGTACTCGTGGGCCAGAAGTTCCTGGATTGCCGGCCACGGAATGTAGGTGTCCACCAGAGTGTTCACCGCTGGATTGAGGTATTTGCCGAAAATGCTATCCTCCAGGAAGTCCACCACCGTCCCGGCGCCAAAGACCCCCACAAACTGATAAAGGCCATAGTATAATACCAGCAACAAAAATGGGATCCCCAGCACCGGATGCATCGTAATCCGGCTCAACCGCTCCGCGGGACTTACCCGGGGACGCATGGAAACATCCGGCGAAGGCACGTCGGCGCCGGAAGGCGCCGCAACAGTCTGGGAGATAAGCTTGTTCGACGCGTTCTGCCGCTCCAGGGTAATCACATAGTTCAACGGCTGGTCAAATCGGGCGCGGGTCCTTTCCACGATGTCCCGGATTCCGGGGTAATTGACCCCTTCCCTGGTTTGCACAAGCCTGGTAATCTCTTCGTCCTCCTGAAGCAAAAGAAGGCTGATCGCTCTTTTGGACAAACGGTAAGTTTTCCCAAGGAGCCGCTCGATCTCCTCCAGAGCCTGCTCTATGGCGTCGTTGTACCTGAACTGTTCAGCTGGCGACGGCTGTTGAAACATGGCCGGCGATCCTCCTTTGTAAATCCCCTATGCCGCGGCCTGTGGTGGAGACCGTGGGGACGACGGGGATGCCCAAAAGGCTTTCCAGTTTGGCAACGTCAATCCTCATCCCAAGTTTTTCCGCTTCGTCCATGATGTTTATATCCAGGATCAAGGGAAGGCCTGCCTCCGCAAGCTGGATGGTCAGCGGGAGCATCCTTGCGATATTTTTGGCGTCAATCACGTGGACAACCACGTCCGGTTTTTCTTCCAAGAGGAGCCTTCTGGTAACCCGCTCTTCTTCCGTAATGGGAAGCAGGGAGTACAGGCCGGGAGTATCCACCACCTCAAACTCCTCCGCGCCGATCCTCGCTTTGCCCCGGGAGACTTCCACCGTCGTGCCGGGATAGTTGGAGACAGTGACATACGCTCCGGTAAGCCGGTTGAAGATCACACTCTTCCCCACGTTGGGGCTTCCGACTAGAACAATCTTCTTCAGCCCACGGGCATTGACCGAAAGACCAGCATTATGACAACTTCTGCCATGGCGGTAACGGTTGCGCCAGCCCCCCACCCCCGGTTCAAAAAAGCGCCGCCAGTTTCCCATGCTGATTACCTCCTCTTCGGACAACGGCATCTTAAGCAAACGATACTGAGGACCATTCTCAATTAAGTCGCTAAAAATGTTTCCACCTCGGCAACGACGCATTATATTGATAATCGTTATCACTTTCTGGCCCTATCATACTACACCCGCCAGGATTTGTCAAGGGATCCCCGCTTTTTCCGCCGTATTGGGAGGAGTAACCTGACAGGATAACGAACTGTTATAAATGACGCCTGACATAATTTTAATGCAAAGATAGGAGTTGTGGGAGCGTGCGCATCGCTGTTTTTTCGGATGTTCACGGCAATCTGGCGGCTTTGAAGGCCGTTTTGGAGAAGATTAAAACACAGAAACCCGACAGGGTCATCTGTGCCGGCGATCTGGTGGGCTATGCCCCGTTTCCCAACGAGGTTATCGATCTTGTTCGTTCGGAAGGCATACCTTCAGTGATGGGCAACTACGATGACGGAGTGGGAAACGACCGTCCGGAATGCGGTTGTGCTTACAAGGACGAAGAAGCCGAGGCACTCGGCCAGCAGTCCCTGAACTGGACCAAAGCCCATACCACCACGGCTAATAAGGAATTCTTGCGCGGCCTGCCCAACCACATCTCGTTCCCGGCGGGCAAATACCGGGTGATGGTGGTTCACGGCAGCCCACGCCGGATCAACGAATATCTCTTTGCGGAAAAGCCAGAGGCCACCTTGAAAAGAGTGCTGGAATCCTCCCACAGCGACATCCTGGTCTGCGGCCATACCCACATCCCATATCACAAGATCATCGACGGAAAACATCTCATCAACGCCGGAAGCGTGGGGAAGCCCAAACACGGCGACCCTGACGCGGTTTACGCCGTGTTGGAAGTTGATGAGAGCGCAGATGCGGGAACAACTGAAGCCAACAGTGTACGGGTCGATTTCGTCAAGGTCCCTTACCCGGTGGAAGAGACCGCCCAGGCTATCGAGAAATCCGGCCTGCCTCCCGCCTTTGCCCACCTGCTCAGGGAAGGGAAAGGATAATCCGGCTTTCATGGCCCTCAACCCTCAGGCCACCGGCATGGTGAAGGTGAACCGTGAGCCCCGGCCGACCTCGCTTTCCACCGAAACAGTGCCGCCGTGCCGCTCCACAATGTGCTTCACGATGGATAGCCCCAGGCCGGTGCCGCCCAGCTCCCGCGAGCGGGCCTTATCCACCCGGTAAAACCGCTCAAAGAGGCGGGGGAGCTTCTCCCGTGGGATGCCTATTCCTGTGTCGGCCACCGTTACCGCCACCAGCGCCTTGCCTTCCCTGTCTCTGTCTCTGCCTCTGTTTCTGCTCCTTCTCAGGCTGCCGGCGTTTTTCTCTCCTTTTTCCACTCTGGCGCTGATTTCAACCTTGCCCCCGGAAGGCGTGTATTTAAGGGCGTTGTCCAGAAGGTTGATCAGGACCTGGCCAAGCATATCCTCGTCCGCCAGCACCCTGGGCAGATCCTGCGGCAGATGCGCGGACACGGCGATCCCCTTCGCTTGCGCCTGCGCGGCCAGCACCGCGATGCCCCTTTCCACCACCGCCCCAAGCTCCAGCGGCCTCCTCTTCAGTTCGACCTTCTTGGATTCGATCCTGGACAGGTCCAGAAGATCACTGATTAAACGAACCAGCCGGTCGGCTTCCCGGTCGATGATCTCCAGAAAGCGCCTGGCGGTGGATGGATCTTCCAACGTACCGTCCAGCAGCGTTTCTGTAAATCCTTTAATCGAAGTCAACGGCGTACGCAACTCGTGGGACACATTGCTGACAAATTCCGTCCGGATCTGCTCCAACCGCCGCAACTCGGTGATGTCGTGCAAAACCACCACAATTCCGGCGGCTTCCCGCTGCTGGCCCCTGATGGAAGTAGCGTAGGCCCGCAGAACTCTTTCCTCCGGCGTAAAAAGGTTTACCTCCTGCGTCCACGCTTCCTGTCCACTTCCAGGAGCCTCAAATACCTGGGCCAGTTCGTAATTTCTGATCACTTCAAGAATATGCCTGCCCAGCGCGCTCTTTTCGCCAACCCCGAAAAGTTTTTCCGCCGCGCTGTTAAAGAGGATGATCTTCCTCTCCTGGTCTACCGCGATCACTCCATCGGGCATGCTGGCCAGGATAGCGTCCAGTTTGTTGCGTTCTTCGGAGATATCCTGGACGATCCTTTCCAGCCGGCCGGCCATCTCATTGAAGGCCCCAGCCAGCCGGCCAATTTCGTCGTCGGACTCTACCTCCAGCCTTTCCCCCAGCTTTTTTCCGGAGATCTGTTGCACGGCATGAGCCATCTCCCGCAACGGCCTGGTAAGCCGCGTCGCCAACAGATAGCCCAGAACCGCCGACAACAACATCGCCAACACGATGCCGCGCAAGATCAGCAACTGGATATTCCCCAGGAGCCTGTTTACTTCGATCAGGGGAAGCGCCAGGCGCACCACCCCGGCGACCCGCCCGTCGGAGATCACCGGCTGGGCCACGTATGTCATCTCGGCCCGCAAGGTCCGGCTGTAACGGGTGCTCTTTCCCAGCCGGCCTTTCAGGGCGGCGGCAATCTCCGGCCGGTCCCGGTGGTTTTCCATCAGCCGTGGATCCTCCTGAGAATCCCCCAGAACCGTGCCATCCACGGCGATTACCGTTACCCGGGCCTCGCTTTCTTTGGCGACCCTCTGGACAAGCTTTTGGACGGCAAGCCGGTCTGGTGCTCCCAGTTGGCTCTCCGGCTCAGGCTGACTTTTCTGCCTTGGAAGCTTATCCCGGACAAGTTCCCCGATCAGCCTCCCGTCCGACGCCAGAGTCGACTCGATCCGGTCCAGGTAGAGGTCGTCGAGTACTCTGGCAATATAAGAACCAATCGCCACCATGGTCACAAAGATCAGGAGAAAGTAGGCAAGAGTAAATCTGGCCAGGATGCCCTTAGTCCGCATCTTACCCCAACCTACCTTTCCCTCATCCGGTAACCCACGCCTCGCACGGTTTCAATATATCCCGCGTCTTCCCGGTCGTCACCGAGCTTCTGCCGGAGCCGGCGGATATGCACGTCCACCGTCCTGGTGTCACCGGTGTATTCATAGCCCCAGATGGACTCCAGGAGGAGATCCCGCGTTAGCACCCTCCCCCTGTTGCGGGCCAGCGTGGAGAGCAATTCGAATTCCTTTAGCGTAAGCTCGACCCTTGCCCCGTCCATAAACACCTCGCGCCTCTCCCAGTCCAGCAAGAGGCTGCCGATCACCAGCTGTCCGCCTGAGTCGTGGCGGGGCCAACCTGGAAGCCCGTTCGCTCCTGGCCCCGGAGCAGCGCCCTGGCCCGCAGCCGTTTCATCCAGCGCATGCTCGTCCCTGGCGCGCCGGAGAACCGCCTTCACCCTGGCGATCAACTCCCGGGGGCTGAAAGGCTTGGTCACATAATCATCCGCTCCGAGTTCCAACCCCAGAACCTTGTCGATCTCCTCGCCTCTGGCGGTCAGCATGATGATCGGAACTTTTGATTCCCGCCGGATAATTTTACAAACTTCCCAGCCGTCAAGGGACGGCAACATGATGTCCAGAATCACCAGCGCCGGGTTCTCCCGGCGCCGGATCTCCAGAGCCTCAAAGCCGTCGTAGGCCTCGACGACCGCAAAGCCCTCCTTCTCCAGATTGAACCTTATCAATTCGGCGATTGGCCGCTCATCTTCCACAACCAGGATCTTCTCAGGCATAAAACTCATCTCCGCGCACAGGTGGTCCCTCTAGTATCGCTATGGGGTATCGCTATCGGGATGAACAATTTTCCAGAAAGCTTTCAAAAAGGGCTGGGGCAGTCTTGACCAAATCTTCATTCAGATGCAGTGCCTGTACTTCAACCGGAAAAACCGGCTTTAATCTTTCCCATCTGCGCTTCAATGCCTCCAATCTGGAGGTGAGTACAGCCGCTTCACCCAAGAACTGTTCCTTTCTGGCTGCATACACAGCCGCCGTGTCAATCACGTCCCTGACCCTCAAAGTTTCCGCTCGATAGAACAGCTTTTTGATCACAATCTCTTCCGGTGTCTCGACCTGTACCGCCTTGCCTTCTAAATCCATCAAGGTCCACGGGTTACTGGTAAGAAAAGGAGCTAGAATAAAGTCTATTTCTCCTTCGGGGTACTTTAGTTTCAGGAAATTGGAAGACTCCGTGTAATCGGTAACTTTGGAGAGGTTTTTGTTGACGCGGGGGGTAAGCAAGCTTAACAGTTGAGCGTCATGCAAAAAAATATCAATATCCATACTCTCACGGTGTTGCAGAAAAAGGGCCAATGCCGTTCCTCCGCCGAAAGTCCATTCATTCCGCGGTATACCCGCGGCTTCCAGCATTTGCACCGCTTTAATAAAAAGCTGGCGCCATAATTCATTGGGCATACCGAAGCATCTCCTCCAACTCCGGGTTGGGGTAAATGTCCTTCACAAATACTTGATAATATCTTTTCAATACGGCATCGGCCACTCCAAAGGTGGTGGCAAACCTATCGATGTCTTGCAACGGGACATCGGCAAAAAAGTTATAAATCTGCGCGGCATATTCCTTAGGGAATTCCATCATTTTGATTATCTCAGCGAGTTCCCCGGCTCTCAAGTAGCTTTTTGTTTGGGCATTTATGGTGCTTTCCACCAAGGCAATCTCCTCCTAAAATCACCTGGCAACACGCCTTACCACAATTTTAACACACTACCTCCTCCTTTTCCAGGTCCGCTGTCAAAAGATCATCCCCGGCAATTCCAGGCCGTGCCGTTCCAAAAGAGTCTGATCCCGGAGAAGGCTGGTTGTAGGCCCGTCGGCCACCACCTTTCCCCCGTCCAGGATCACCGAACGCGGGCAGAGTTCCCAGACCAGGGCCAGGTCGTGGGTGGCAATGATCTGGGTGAGCTTGCGCCCCTGAAAATCAGCCGACTTCAATTCGCGCAGAAGATTGATCAATTGCCGGCGGGCCCGAGGGTCCAGGTTGGAACTGGGTTCGTCCAGGACCAGAAGCTCAATGTCCATGGACAATACCGTGGCGATGCTCAGCCGCTTCTTCTCCCCCGAACTTAAGTGGTATGGCGCCCGTTCCTCGTACCCGGCCAGCCCCACCTGCCCCAGGGCCTGCTTCACCCTATCCTCGACCTCCGCCGCCGGCAATCCTGCATTGGCCGGTCCAAAAGCTACATCATCATAGGCCCGGATCATGAAGAGTTGATCATCCGGGTTTTGGAAGACCAGCCCCACCTTTTGCCGGATCCGGCGCAGGTTGCGCTCTTCCAGGACCTCTCCGGCCACGCGGATGAAACCCTCACCCCGTAAGATCCCATTCAAATTGAGCAATAACGTGGATTTTCCCGCACCGTTCGGCCCCAACAGGGCCACCGTTTCGCCGGCCCGTACTTCGAGATCAACCCCGCGCAACGCCACCGTACCGTCGGGATAAGTGAACCGGAGATTCCGGATCTCCAGGATAGGATCAAGCAATCGAACTCCTCCTCAGTTTGGCGGATCCGGGACTGCCCATCACAGATCCGGGTCTGCCTGCCAAGGCGCCCGCCCCGTCATATCCCCGAGCCACCATGGCCGCATGGACCCGTTCCCCTCGTTCATAGCTCCGAAGGAACAGGCTGCCGATCAGCTGGCCGATTACTTTCAGGCGGTAGCTTCTTGACCCGCCGAAATTCCGGGACTCGGCGGCCCGCCTCATACGTGCAAGTTCCTCGGTAAAAAGGTTGCCATATCTGTGAATCAGCGCGATCTGCGACACAAGCGCCCTCGGCGCCTTTAATTGTTGAAGAGCGGCCAGCAGAGCAGGCACCGGGGTAGTGGCCGCCAGTAAAGTCATGCTCTGCACAGACAGCCAGGCCTTGATCAGAGCATTCCAAAAGATCAGCAAACCATACTGGTAGACGGCCAGATGTCCTGGCCCATAAAAGGCAACCAGACTTTCCGGGCCCTTTTGTAAAAAAGGCGTCGGCAAAGCCGCCAGGAGCACCAGAGGCACCACCACCAGTGAGCGTTTCAGGGCGTAACCGGGAGAAACCCGCAGGATGAGCATCAACACCCCCAGAAGCACCGTGTAGGCCGCAAACCACTCGAAAGCCCGGGCGGGAGTCAAAACCACCGTCAGGACCATCGCCAGCGACCCAATGACCTTGATCCGGTTGTCGATTTTAATCATGACCCAACTCGCCTCTTTCCGCTCAGGGCCTGACCCGCTCCACTTCTGCCTTAAGTGAAGAAGTTTGCCCAGGCCGTAACTCCCCCCGAAGACCGCCAGAATCCCGAGAGCCCCGGCCAACCCGGTAGCCAGAGCAGGCTGGGCGATCCCCGGCAGCACATAGCCGTCCGCGGGCGCCGGCAGGGACGTGGATCTTTCCATTCCGGCAAAACCTTTGTCTTCCGCCACCCGTCCTAGGCCATCCGGCGCCTGGGAGGCATAAGGTGCAAGCAGGAGTACTAAAAGCATTATCCCGGCCAGTAGCCAGACAATCCTGGATTTTTTCACGATTGATTCCCCCTCGTGACAAGCGTCCCCTCGCCAAGCCAGGCGGGCAGGAGATCCGGCCGCGCCGCCCGGATCAGACCCAGCATGGACACCGTGATCGCCGCTTCTCCCAGGCCGATCAGCGCATGAATACCCACCATCGCCGGCAAGACCACCACAAGTGGCGAGGTGCCGGAGAATGCCAGTTCCAGCGCGGCGGCAGCCGAATCAACCACCACCGAAACCCATGCGGCTATCGCGATAGTCACAGACCACCGCCGGAAAAGGAATTGCAGCCCTCTGGCCAGGTAGTAGCTTCCCAGGGTTCCGATGACAGCCATGTTAAAGATGTTGGCCCCCAGCGCCGTAATCCCACCGTCATGAAAAAAGAAGGCTTGCACAATGAGGATCGTGGACATGGCCAGCGTCCCGGCCCAGGGGCCGAGCAAAACCGCGGCCAGAACCCCTCCAAGCAGGTGGCCGGAAGTACCGGCCACCACCGGAAAATTGAGCATTTGCGCCGCAAAGATAAAGGCGCTCATCACCCCCAGAACCGGCACCTGCTTCTCTTTGAGGGAACGCCCCGTCCGGCGCACGGCATACGCCACCGTTGCCGCAGAAACCACTCCCAGACCAGCCCAGGTCTTGGTGTCCAGAAAACCGTCAGGTATGTGCATCGTCAACCCCCCCAGATTATTTTGTATTCTCGGGACTATAAAAAGGCCACAAAGGCAAGGTAAACCCCTGGCCTTCATGGCCTCTCACACCTTCAAAAGCGCGGTGTTCAAAGAGTCGCGAAATTCAATGTCCGTCCTTTAAGCCTTTTTAAGGTAAATCTTGTGCGTCAGAAGATCGATCTTGGTGATCTCCCCTTCGATCAGCTTCTGCTCCCCGAAGAGACCAATCAGCAAGAGCTTGTTTCCGTCCCGCTCCAAAGCGGCGACGTCCTGGAAAACAAGTTCCTCCTGCCCATCGCGCACCACATAGGCGCTGGCTTCACACATTCCCATTACCCTCCCTTTCGATGTAAATCTCCTGCACACGTTTCACCAGGTCCTCAATCGCATGCGGCAATGGTTTCGAAACCACCGTCACGACCTCGATCTGGCTTTGATTGTGGGGCAGCAGGAGCTTGATGGCGTCGCTGGAACCGATGGCCTCCGCCATCGCCGGCGTCAATTCCCCCAACATGGAATTGGCCGCCAGGATACTCAGAGTCCCGATGATGATGTCCGCCTTCGAGACCGTGCGGACAATGGCGTTTTCGCCGGTGGCACCCTTGTTGGCCTTGGCGCGCATCATGTTCTGAGTGGCCACCGCGTTGGTTCCCAGGGCGATGATCTCCACCTCGTCGGGCAAACCACCTCGCAGCGCGAGGATCACCTGGTAGCCGATCCCCCCGCCCTGGCCGTCAATCACCACAATCCGCACCCGCAGCACTCCTTGCCGGGAAAATTAAAACCATGAGGTGCCCCAACGGATCCAACCCCTTCAGGGGCCAGACGGGAAGAAACCTTCATGGTTTCGTGGTTTTCGCTCCAACCAATTTGTTTCGGCAAATCGATCCTGTCAACTGCCGTGAAGATGGACTCTCGTGCACTCACAGCCTTCATGGCTGCGAATTTAGCACTCATTACTTATTATAACCGTCCCTGGTGGAGCTGTCAAGCAGAAGGGCCACCTGCCCCTCAAAAGCTTACCCCTCAGCCGCCACCCGTGCTGCAACTGCCGCCGCCCCCGCCGATAGAGATTGATCCCCCGCCCCCGGAGGTGGTGGCAAACGGCGCAAAATGCTCCCGCAGGTTGGAGGAATGACACTCCGGACAGGTCGTCTTTCCCTTATCCCGCCAGGAAGTGAGCACAGAGAAACTGTGCTTGCAATCCTGGCACTCGAATTCGTAGATCGGCATCATCAACACCTCGTGGTCAGGAAACTTAAACCAGGCTCCGGCATCTCTACGCCCGGCATCACATACCCTTGCACATCACGAAAACTTCGTAAAGACGGTCATAAACTTCTGCAGCGAGGCGTCGGTCTCTTCCGCGCTGACATTCTCCACGCCGAAGCACTCCATCATGTGGGTGCCCAGGACCATCATCCCCACCTGCACAATGGCCGCCTTCATGGCCGCCAACTGGATTACCACGTCTTCACATTTCCGCTTCTCCTCGATCATCTTCTGGATGCCGCGCGCCTGGCCTTCAATCCTTTTCAAGCGCGAGATAATCTGATCCTGGAGTTCATCGTCAATTGGCGACAACTGCTTTTGATCACCCATAGCCAGAACCCCCTTACCTTTGGGCATCCAAGCCGGAAAGATCGCCTTATACCCTACAGGGTAGAGTATACACCATGCCCCCGCAAATGTCAAGTGGTACAAAGAGCTATTCCAATTATACACTCCCGCGGGGCAATCTGGCAACTATCTGACGAAAACTCATATTCAAGGGGAAAAAGAAGCCCAGGTTTTTCTTGAACCCGAGAAAGAGGCGCTCCAGGATTGAACGATAGGAATAGAACTCGTGGTAAGCCCAGTTAAACCCGTTTTGCAGGGCTTCCCGCGTCATCTGCAAAGGCTCGAAGACCACATGGGAGATGGTATATTTCGACCAATCGCGTTCGATGATTCTTCCCGCCCGTTCCAGCTTCTCATAAAGGGGGGTACCGGGGAAAGGGGTGAGAATGCCGAATTGGGCCGCCGCCAGCTTCACCTTGCGGGCGAATTCCACCGTGCGTTCAAAGACCGACCGGTCATCCTGGTCAAACCCGAAGATGAACGCCCCTTCAATCCCGATTCCGTAGCTATGGATCTTTTCGATGAACTCCTTGAAACGTTCCGCGTTGTTCACGTGATTCTTGCCGATCTCTTGCAGGTTGTGCGGCGCTAGCGATTCAAAACCGATAAAAAGCCCTATACAGCCCGACCTGGCCGCCAGCCGCAGAAGTTCCTCGTCCCGCGCAATGGTCAGCGAACTCTGCCCAATCCATTTCAGCCGGTAGGGTGTGAGCGCGCGAAAAAGTTCCTTGGCATAGGCCGGCTTGCCCACGATGTTGTCGTCCACAAAGAGCACCGTCTCCCCCTCCAGGCTCTCCACCTCTTTAAGAATCTCCGGAATGGGGCGGGTACGGTAGGAGCGTCCGAAAAACCTGGTCACGGAACAGAAGGAACAACTGTGAGGGCATCCTCGCGTGGTCTGAATGAGGTTGACCGTCAGATACGAGCGCCGGTCGAAGAGGTCACGGCGAGGCACCGGTAACCCTTCCAGGGGAGGCCGGTCGGGGCACTCATAGAGCTTTGCCAGCCTGCCTTCCTTGAAATCTGCCAGGACCTTCGGCCAGGAGAGTTCCGCCTCTCCCACCACCACCGCATCAGCGTGTTTCGCCGCCTCCCACGGCAGAGCGGAAGCGTGGATGCCGCCCAGCACAACCCTGGCCCCCCGTGCCCGGAAAGCATCCGCCAGTTGATAGGCTTTCGGCGCCACAGAAGTGATGGCCGTAATGGCCACCAGATCCACCGGGGCGTCCAGATCCACCGGTTGCACGCTCTCATCCACCACCTCGACCTCCCAGTCGGGCGGCGTGAGCGCCGCCAGCATCCCAAGATTTAAGGGGGGAAAGAGCGAGCGCCGTCTTTTCCCCCCCGGCTCATGTACCACATCGGCAGGAGCGATAAACCTGACCTTCATGCCAACCCCTCCCCAAACAGCTTTTACCGCTGTCTGCTTTCTTATTTGCGATATTTTGTACTAGGCATCCAATTCTATGCTTTTTTGGCTTTTCCTGCTACCTGTCTCTGGACAATGGATCGGTTACTATGCTGGCGACCCTTGGGCAAGTTTATCCATGTCATTTTCAGGAGCCCATAGAAAAAAGGGTATACGGAGGAAGATTCTTGAAAAGACTATATCCCGGAAAGGAGGGTAGCAGAACCTGATTCAACCGGATGTTAAACGAGGATGGGAGGGTTAAAGATGGAGCTATTGGCTCGTTTGGAACAATATAGGCTTGAGGAGAAGAAACTTTCCTGGGAAGGCACTTTCAAAGAGTATCTGGAGATGGTTACCAAAAACCCACAGATCGCCCAGCTTTCCCACGCCCGGATCTACCATATGATTAAAGCCGCCGGCGTGGAGGAAGTGGACGGGGTCAAGCGGTATAAGTTCTTCACTTCGGAGATCTTCGGGATCGATCGGACCTTGGAGCGGCTGGTGGAAGAGTACTTCCAGCCCGCGGCCCGGCGCCTGGATGTTCGCAAGAGAATCCTTCTGCTCATGGGTCCGGTGAGTGGTGGCAAATCCACCATCGTCACCATGCTCAAACGCGGCCTGGAACGCTACAGTCGCACCGATGAAGGCGCTGTCTACGCCATCAAGGGCTGCCCGATGCACGAGGAACCCCTGCACCTCATCCCCAAGGAATTGCGGCCGGAGGTGGAGCGGGAGTTCGGTATCTACATCGAAGGAAATCTCTGCCCGTCGTGCCGGCTGATGCTGGCCACGGAGTACAACGGCCGGGCGGAAGAGGTGATCGTGGAACGGGTGGCCCTTTCGGAAGAGGATCGCGTGGGCATCGGGACTTTCAGCCCGTCGGATCCCAAGTCGCAGGATATCGCCGATCTGACGGGGAGCATTGACTTTTCCACCATCGCCGAGTACGGCTCGGAATCCGACCCGAGGGCCTACCGTTTCGATGGGGAACTCAACAAAGCCAACCG
Source organism: Syntrophothermus sp. (assembly GCA_050260975.1). GTDB lineage: Bacteria > Bacillota > UBA5301 > JAMCQP01 > JAMCQP01 > JAMCQP01. Next base: position 25,779 of record JBLNCV010000256.1, read on the forward strand.
GGGCTTGATGGAATTTCAGGAGATGTTAAAGTGTGACGAAAAATTTCTCTGGAACCTGCTGAGCCTCTCCCAGGAAGGGAACTTCAAGGCCGGCCGGTTTGCGCTGA
>JBLNCV010000257.1:0-10690 GCA_050260975.1 Syntrophothermus sp.
CGAAGATCACCGGGATGACCCCGGCCTGGTTTACCCGCAAGGGAATGTGGGTGCTCTGGCCGCCATATACTCTGCGGCCCACCACCCGTTTGGGGTATTGCACCGGGATCCGTCTCTGCCCTTCCTGGATCAGGACCACCGCCGCGATGACAAAGACCGCCAGGATCAGGAAGATCACCACGGCGAACGGGTTGATGCCGCCCGCCCCGATGGCCTGGAAGGTGGTCAAAGCCGAAGACGGCAGCCTGGCCACAATCCCCGCGAAGATAATCAACGAGATACCGTTGCCGATCCCGCGCTCGGAGATCTTCTCCCCCAGCCACATTAAAAACATGGTACCGGCGGTCAGGGTTAGAATAATGGTCGCAGTGGTGAAAAACCCTGGGTTGACAACAAATTCGCGCACATAGGCTACCGTGCCATAACCCTGGATAATCGCCAGGAGCACCGTGCCGTACCTGGTGTATTGCTGGATCTTTTTGCGTCCCTCGACGCCTTCCCTGGACATCTCTTCCAGTTTGGGGATGACCATGGTCAAGAGTGTCATAATAATGGACGAGGTAATATAGGGGTTGACCCCCATGGCAAAAATGGTGAACCGCCGCAAGGAACCGCCGGCGAAGAGGTCCAGCAGGCCAAAGATATTCCCCTGTCCAAACTTCGACGCCAGCCCGCTGGCGTCGATGCCCGGCACCGGGATGAAGCTGCCGATCCGAAAGACAACCAGCATGGCCAGGGTAAAGAGGATCTTCCGCCGCAAATCCGCAATACGGAAGGCATTCTGCATCGTAGCCAGCAACTGCATCTTATACCACCTCTACCTTGCCGCCGGCCGCCTCGATCTTGGCCGCCGCAGATTTGGTAACCCCTTGGACCTGCACCGTCAAAGACTTGGTCAAATCGCCTGTCCCCAGGACCTTCACGCCGTCTTTGACTTTCTTGATGAGGCCGGCTTCGATCAGAACCTGAGGAGTGACTACGGTTCCGTTTTCGAACCGTTCGAGTTCCCTCACGTTGATGATCGCAAATTCCTTCTTAAAAATATTATTAAATCCGCGTTTCGGTAAGCGGCGTTGAAGTGGGGTTTGACCACCTTCAAAAGCCGGGCCTTTTCCGCCGCCGGAACGGGCCAACTGGCCCTTGTGCCCTTTGGCTGCTGTTTTGCCAAGCCCGGATCCAATACCGCGTCCGACTCGCTTCCGCTCTGTTTTTGCGCCAGCCGCAGGTTTCAAATCATGTAACCGCATGGGTACACCTCCCTCATCTTAAAAGTACTCCCTCAGCCGGAGACCTCTTCCACCGCCACCAGATGCTGCAATTTGAAGACCATCCCCCGAATCGCCGGGTTGTCCGGTTGAAGTACCGAATGGTGTAGCTTGTGCAGACCCAGAGACTCAAGAGTTGCCTGCTGATCTTTTGGGGCTCCGATAGGGCTTTTGATCAGGGTAATCTTGAGCTGTTTCTTCTTTTTGGTTGGCATTCGTCCTTACCTCCACAAAGCTCAAAGTTCCTCTACATTTTTGCCGCGGAGCCTGGCAACCTCTTCGGCCCGTTTTAAGTTTTTCAAGCCTTCCATGGCAGCGTGCACCATATTAATCGCGTTCGCGGAACCAAGCGATTTGGTGGTTACATCCCGCACTCCAGCCAACTCCAGAACCGCACGCACGGGACCGCCGGCAATCACGCCGGTCCCCTTGCTCGCCGGTTTCAATAATACCTTCCCCGCCCCAAAACGGCCGATAATCTCGTGAGGGATCGTGGTTTCCACCATGGGAACCTCGATCATATTCTTTTTGGCATCCTCCACCCCTTTGCGGATTGCGTCAGCCACCTCTTTGGCTTTCCCAAGCCCGGCGCCCACATGCTGGTTGCCATCGCCAACTACGACCAGGGCGCTGAAGCTTCTGGTCCGCCCGCCTTTCACCGTCTTGGATACGGGGTTGATGGAAACCACCTTTTCCTTTAAGTCAAGCTTGCTGGAATCGATCTTGGCCAACTGTCTTCCCTCCTTCCGCGTTAAAACTTCAGCCCGCCTTCACGGGCGGCGTCGGCAAGCGCTTGAATCCGGCCGTGATAGATATTGCCGCCGCGGTCAAAGACAACCTCGGTGATCCCTTTTTCATGCGCCCGTTTGGCAATTAAGCCACCCACCGCCTTGGCGGCTTCGATATTTCCCCCGGAAAACCCTTTCTGCTTCAACTCGGGATCAAGACTGGAAGCGGCGACAAGTGTCCGCCCCGCCGTATCATCGATGATCTGCGCGTAGATATGATGCAAACTCCGGAAAACACTGAGGCGCGGCTTTTCCGGCGTGCCGCTCACCCGCTTGCGTATGCGCAGGTGCCGGTGTTCCCGGGCTGCCTTGCGATCCACGTTACGGATCATAAATGCTCACTCCTTTAACCCAAAATGCTATCCGCCAGCCCTACTTTTTACCGCCGGCTTTACCTGCCTTACCCGCTTTACGCCGGATGATTTCACCCTCATAGCGAATCCCTTTACCCAGATACGGTTCAGGTTCGCGCACCGACCGGATGCTGGCCGCGGTTGATCCCACCAGTTCCTTGTCGATCCCCTTCACCGCAATCTTGGTGGGCGCGGGAACCTCAATCTCGATCCCTTTTGCGGGTTGAATCTCCACTGGATGGGAATAACCCATGCTGAGAACCAGTTTGTTCCCCTGCTTGGCCGCCCGGTAACCCACGCCGGAGATCTCCAGGTTGCGCTGGTATCCCTTGGTTACGCCTTCCACCATGTTGGCAATCAAGCTGCGGGTCAGCCCGTGGAGCGCCTTGTGAAACTTGTCCTCGCTTGGCCGCTGCACCGTCACCTCATTGCCGGCGACCTTGACAATCATATCCCTGTGCAATTCCCGGCTGAGAGTACCCTTGGGACCTTTGACGGTAATCACGTTGCCCCCGTCCAATTTGACCTCTACCCCCTGGGGGATCTGCACAGGCATTCTTCCGATTCGTGACATCTTTGCACCTCCTCTGAAGCAGGATCGAACTTTACCAGACGTAGCAGATGACTTCTCCGCCGATCCCCTTTTGCCGTGCTTGCTTATCGGTCATTATCCCCTGAGAAGTAGAGAGGACTGCGATTCCCAAACCGCCTAGAACCTTCGGGATCTGATCCTTTTGGGCATATACACGCAAACCGGGCTTGCTGATTCGCTTGATCCCGGTAATCACCTTATCCTTTTGAGGGCCGTACTTCAAAGTAATCCGGATTATCCCCTGCTTGCCATCGTCCACAAACTCCACGTCACGGATAAACCCTTCCTCCTTGAAGATCCTGGCCAGTTCCATTTTGAGCTTGGAACCGGGGATCTCCACCGTCGGGTGGTTGATCGAGTTTGCATTCCGGATCCTGGTGAGCATATCGGCAATCGGATCTGTCATGACCATCGTGTGTTACCCCCTTCCCGTCGTTAACTTCTTTTACCAACTGGCCTTCGTCACCCCGGGGATCTCACCCTTGAGCGCCAGCTTGCGGAAGCAGATACGGCACATCTGAAACTTCCTCATGTAGCCCCGGGGTCTTCCGCAGATCCGGCAGCGGTGGTAACGTCGCACCTTATAGGCCTGAGGGCGTGCCGCCTTATTAATCAGAGACTTTTTGGCCACCAGTCAAACCCTCCTTTTATGCTTTAGGCTGTCCGGAATGGCATGCCCATGAGCCGCAACAACTCCAAAGCCTGTTCATCATTCCTGGCCGTGGTAACCAAAGTGATATCCATTCCGCGGACCTTATCCACCTTGTCGTAATTGATCTCTGGAAAGATGAGTTGTTCCTTGATCCCCAGCGTATAATTGCCCCGCCCGTCGAGGGACTTCGGGGAAACGCCGTGAAAGTCCCGGATCCGCGGTAGAGCTATATTGAATAGCTTGTCAAGAAATTCGTACATCCGGTCCCCACGTAGAGTCACTTTGGCGCCAATCGCCATCCCCTCGCGGATCTTGAAATTGGCTATGGATTTCTTGGCCCGGGTGACCACGGGTTTTTGACCGGCGATTGTTGCAAGATCGTTCACCGCGCCGTCCATTGCCTTGGCGTCGGCTGTAGCCGCCCCAACCCCCATATTGATCACCACTTTATCAATCTTGGGGATCTCCATGGGGTTCTTGTATTTAAACCGCTCCTTGAGCGCGGGCGCCACTTCCTTGAGGTACTTCTCCTTCAAACGTGGTGCCATAGGGTTACCTCCCTTCCGTCCATAATATATCAGTCAATAGTCTTACCGCACCTTCTGCACACCCGGACAACGGCGCCGTCCTCGGCACGGTCATGCCCCAGCCTGGCAGGCCGTTCGCAGCTTGGACAAACCACCATCACCTTGCTGGCGGCAAAAGCGCCCGGACGCTCCACAATCCCTCCCTGGGGCATGGTCCGGGTCGGCCGGGTATGCCGCTTGGTGATGTTGACTCCATCCACAATGACCCTGCCCTCTTTGGGAAAAACCTGAAGAATCTTACCCTTCTTACCCTTGTCCTTGCCGGAGAGTACGACTACCGTATCGCCTTTGCGGACATGTACATTTTGCGGTCTTCCCTCTTTCACAATCGCCATTTGCCTCGACCTCCTCTCCGGCGCCTACAGGACCTCCGGCGCCAACGAAACGATCTTCATGAAATCCCGGTCGCGCAACTCCCTGGCCACCGGTCCAAAGATACGCGTGCCCCGCGGGTTGTTCTGATCATTGATGATCACCGCGGCATTTTCGTCAAACTTGATATACGAACCATCCGGCCGGCGAAATTCCTTGTTCGTCCGCACCACCACGGCCTTTACCACTTCGCCCTTCTTGACCACGCCCCCGGGCGTTGCCTCTTTGACGGACGCGATGATCACATCGCCGATATGGGCATACTTACGCTTTGAACCACCCATGACCCTGATGCAAAGCAGTGATTTGGCGCCGGAATTATCTGCCACGTTCAACACTGTCTCCTGTTGAATCACGGTCGCTTCCTCCTTTCATCGCTCTCGTCCCTCCGTGGCCTCCGCGATACCTTGACCTCCTGTCAAATGCATCGCTCTCTCCCTCCGTGGCCTCCGCGATACCTTGACCTCCTGTCAAATGCGCCTCGTACTAAAGCCGGCCCGGTTAGTGCGCCTTCTCCATAATCTCCACAACCCGCCAGCGCTTTTCGCGGCTTAGCGGCCGGGTTTCCATCACCCGCACCTTGTCTCCAACCCTGGCCTCATTATTCTCATTATGAGCCTTCAACTTTGAGGTTCTCTTGAGGATACGGCCGTACAACTGGTGGCGCACCAGCGTCTCCACTGCCACGACCACTGTTTTATCCATCTTGTCGCTTACCACGGTGCCCACGCGCACCTTCCGGTTTCCCCTTTCAGCCATGAGCCTACCCTCCCTTGCTACGCCTCGCGGATCTTCAGATCCCGTTCACGAATGATGGTCATTACCCGCGCAATGTTTTTACGCACTTCCTGCACCCGCATCGGGTTCTCTAACTGGCCGGTGGCCAGTTGAAATCGCAGATTAAAAAGCTCCTCTTTGAGGTCGGATAGCTTGCGGTTCAGCTCTTCTGATGTCAGATCACGGAACTCCTTGACCTTCATTCTGCTTCACCACCTGCTTCTATTCTTTTCACAAACTTGGCCTTGATCGGCAGTTTGTGGGCGGCCAGACGCATCGCCTCCCGGGCCTGATCTTCCTCAACTCCGGCGATTTCAAACATAACCCGGCCGGGTTTAACCACGGCCACCCAATACTCCGGAGCGCCTTTGCCGCTACCCATGCGAGTTTCCGCCGGTTTGGCGGTTACGGGCTTATCCGGGAAGATCTTAATCCAGACCTTGCCACCCCTCTTGATATAACGGGTCATCGCAATACGCGCCGCTTCGATCTGGGTGTTGGTGACCCAGCCCGGCTCCGTCGCCTGAAGCCCATATTCACCGCTCGTGAGTTCCGAGCCGCGCAGGGCTTCGCCTCTCATCCGGCCACGGTGCTGTTTGCGGTGTTTCACCCTCTTGGGAACCAACATCGCCTACTCGCCTCCCCCTTGCACTTTGGCTGCAGGCTTCTCCGGCCGTTCATTCTTTGCTTCCCTGACGCCTTTTCTGGCCGGCAGCACTTCTCCTTTATAGATCCAACACTTCACGCCAATTTTGCCATAAGTGGTGTGCGCTTCGGCAAATCCGTAGTCAATATCGGCCCGCAAAGTATGGAGAGGCACCTTGCCCTCCGGCGACCATTCGCTACGGGCAATCTCAGCTCCGCCCAGGCGCCCGCTCACCGCGATCTTGATACCTTGCGCGCCAAGGCGCATGGCCCGTTGTTCAGCCTGCTTCATGGCCCGGCGGAAAGAGATCCGGCGCTCCAACTGTTGCGCCACACTCTCAGCTACCAGCTGGGCGTCCAGTTCGGGAGTCTTGATCTCTACTATATTGACGGCTACCTGCTTGCCGGTAAGTTTTTCCAGTTCCTGGCGGACCTTCTCCACTTCTGTGCCGCCCTTGCCGATTACCATTCCCGGCCGGGCGGTGTGGATGGTTACCTTCAGCCGGTTAGCCGCCCTTTCAATGATGACCTTCGGGACTCCCGCGCTGTAAAATTTATCCTTAAGGTACTTGCGAACCTTCAGGTCCTCGTGCAAAAGTTCTGCAAAATCCTTATCGGCATACCACCTGGCGTCCCAGTCTTTGATGATGCCCAGCCGGAAACCGACCGGATGTGTCTTTTGCCCCACGCCTTATCCCTCCTTCTTCTCCCTGAGTACGATGGTGATATGGCTCGTACGTTTGCGAATCCGGTTGGCGCTTCCCCGCGCCCGCGGCTCCACCCGCTTCATTGTCGGCCCCTGATCCACCAAAGCCTCAGCCACAAAAAGCGAATCGGTATCCAGCTCGTGGTTGTTCTCGGCGTTGGCGCCGGCGGAACGAACCACCTTTTCGATAATGCCGGAGGCAAACTTCGGCGTAAATTTGAGAATGCTCAGCGCTTCCTGATAGCTTTTTCCGCGAATCAGATCCATAACCTGCCTGGCCTTTCGCGGCGTAATCCGGACATAGCGCGCTACCGCCCTGGCTTCCATCGTTAAACCCCCTCTCGGTCCTTACTTCAAGGCCGTTGAACGCTCTGTATGTGAACCATGTCCACGGAAAGTTCGGGTGGGAGCAAATTCACCGAGCTTGTGCCCAACCATCTCCTCGGTGATATAAATTGGAACATGCTTGCGTCCGTCGTGCACCGCAATGGTGTGCCCCACCAGTTCCGGGAAGATCGTGGAACGGCGCGACCAAGTCTTTATAAGCCTCTTTTCGTTCTTGGCATTCAAGGCCTCGACCTTTTTGAGCAAACTATCATCGATAAATGGCCCTTTCTTAAGCGATCGGCTCATCCAGCTTCCTCCTTCCGTCTACTTCTCCCGGCGGCGAACAATCATCTTGTCAGAAGCCTTCGCCTTCCGAGTCCGGTAACCAAGCGTCGGTTTGCCCCACGGGCTCACCGGGCTGCTGCGGCCGATGGGCGAACGGCCTTCACCACCGCCATGTGGGTGGTCGATGGGGTTCATAACCACACCGCGGACATGCGGCCGCCGCCCCAGCCATCTGGAACGCCCGGCCTTGCCGATGTTGATGTTCTCGTGTTCCACATTGCCCACCTGGCCGATGGTTGCCCGGCACAGCAGGCTCACCAGCCGCACTTCCCCGGACGGGAGACGCACATGGGCGAAATCCCCTTCTTTGGCCATCAACTGCGCGCCGGCTCCGGCGGTCCGTACCAGTTGCGCGCCCTTGCCAGGTTTCATTTCAATATTGTGGATCATGGTTCCCACCGGAACATTCGCCAACGGCATGGCGTTGCCGACCTTGATATCGGCCCCGGCGCCGGAGACCACCGTATCCCCCACCGCCAGTCCCAGCGGCGCAAGAATGTAGGCTTTCTCTCCATCCGCATAATGCAAAAGTGCAATCCGCGCCGAGCGATTTGGGTCGTATTCAATGGCCGCCACCTTCGCCGGAACGTCGGTCTTGTTACGCTTAAAGTCGATCACGCGGTACATCCGCTTGTGCCCGCCGCCCCGGAAACGGACGGTGATCCTTCCCGCGGAATTCCGGCCTCCACTGCTTTTTAAAGGCTCCAAAAGCGACTTCTCCGGTTTCGACTTCGTAATCTCCTCAAATGTCGACACCGTCATCTGCCGGCGTCCCGGTGAAGTCGGCTTGTACTTCTTAATCGGCATCCTGTATTCCCTCCCTTGTGGCCATGCGTCCGGATATGCATATCAGGCCCCTTCAAAGGCCTCGATCCGATCTCCGGGTTTCAGAGTGACAATGGCCTTCTTCCAGTCCGGCCGTTTCCCCTCATACCTGCCCATCCGCTTGGTTTTGCCCAGGACACGCATGGTGGTCACATTGGTCACGGTAACCTTGAAGATCTCTTCAATTGCCTGCTTGATCTCGGTCTTGTTGGCAGTCAGGGCCACTTCAAAGGTGTATTTGTTTTGATCCTGTATCAGCCTCGTGCTTTTTTCCGTCACAAGCGGCCTTTTGATAATCGAACGCGGATCGCCCATTATGCCAACACCTCCTCCACCTTGGCCACGGCTTCTTTGGTGATTACGAGCCGGTCATGGGCCACAATGTCGTAGACATTCAGATCGCCGGCGCTCAAAGTCTTTACCCCCGGTATGTTCCGAGCGGAAAGCTCCACGTTTACATCTTTGCCCGGGATGACGATCAACGCCTTGTCGGTAACCTTCAAGTTGTCAAGGATCCCGACCATCTCCCTGGTCTTGGGCTGTGTGAGAGCCAGGTTATCCAGAACCACCAACTCCCCGGAACCTACCTTGGCGGAGAGCGCCGACTTCAAAGCCAGCCTGCGCACCTTTTTGGGAATCCTGTACTTGTAACTCCGGGGATTGGGGCCAAAGATGGTGCCCCCGCCCACCCACAACGGCGAACGGATACTGCCGTGCCGTGCCCGGCCGGTGCCCTTCTGACGCCAGGGCTTGCGCCCACCACCGCGGACCAGTCCTCTGGTTTTACTTGCCACCGTTCCCTGCCGCCTGTTGGCAAGCTGCATCACCACTGTATCGTGAATGGCCGCCTCGTTGACCTCAATCCCGAAGATTTCATCGTTGAGCGCCATCTCGCCTACCTGTTGCCCCTGGACGTTAAAAACAGCTACTTTTGGCATGCCCCGTAGCCTCCTTCCTGCCCGAATCTGACTTACTTTTTCGCCTTTACGGCTTCCCGCACAACCACGAGAGCGCCCCGTACTCCGGGAACGGCTCCTTTTACCAAAAGCAAGTTGCGTTCCTGGTCCACCTTGATCACTTGCAGGTTGTGCACAGTCACCTGCTCATCGCCCATCCGTCCCGGTAACCTGCGGCCTTTAAAGACGCGGGCCGGGTCGGTGGCGTTCAAGGCGCCGGGCCGCCGGTGATACATAGAACCATGCCGCATGGGACCACGGTTGAAATTCCACCGCTTGATCGCACCGGCATACCCCTTACCCTTGCTGGTCCCGATCACATCCACAAATTCGCCTTCGGAAAAGATATCCGCCTTGATCTCCTCACCAATCGCCGGCATCTCTCCTTCAGCCGCCCGGAACTCACGCACAAAACGCCTGGGCTTCAGGTTCACCTTTGCAAAATGCCCTTTGATTGGTTTGTTAAACGCGTTTTCCTTCTCCTGGCCAAAAGCTACCTGTACGGCAGCGTACCCGTCGTTTTGGACGGTTTTATGCTGAACCACCACACATGGCCCCGCCTCGATCACTGTCACCGGAACCGCAGCGCCTTCGGTGTTAAATATTTGGGTCATCCCCAACTTTTTGCCCAAAATTCCTTTTGCCATCTTGCGCACCTCCTTACCGCAAACTGTCAATCATTATAACTTGATCTCGATATCAACGCCAGCCGGTAAGTCGAGCCGCATTAGTGCATCGACTGTCTTGGACGTCGGCTCCAGGATATCAATTACCCGCTTATGAGTTCGCATTTCAAACTGTTCACGTGAATCCTTGTCGATATGGACCGATCTGAGCACCGTATAGATGTTCTTTTCAGTCGGCAGCGGAATAGGGCCGGAAACACTTGCGCCAGTTCTTTTGGCGGTATCCACAATCCTCTCCGCCGACTGGTCTAAAACCTTATGGTCAAACGCCTTCAACCTGATCCGGATCTTCTGACTCGCCATCTTTGGATTCCTCCTTCAGGCCCGAATTCTTGAAACGGGCAATCTCAGTAGAAATTCCCCCCGGCCCCAGCGGGGTGCGGGGCAACCTCCTACTTCATCGTTGGGCAGGCATTTGTTCGGTCTGAAAAGTCTCGCCTCGCTCCGGAAGCTTCAAACCGGCCGAAGCGGTGCTCGACCTTCGGTCGAACCCTGCCTTCCCGGCAATATGCCATCCTGGCATGAGCCGGCTCCGCGCATCGTGCGCGTCGGGTTTGTTTCGACCTTGTTCTCGCTTGCTTCGGCGTCGGTTCGAAACTACATCGCTATGGCGTTCCTTTTTCAGCCCGAACATTCTCCTGCAACATTTTCAAGCACACAAAATACTGCTTGAGTAACTTCCTGCCTTCGGTCAGGCGAGGATCTTGGTGATGGCGCCTGCGCCCACGGTCCGGCCGCCCTCCCGGATGGCAAACCGCAAGCCTTCCTCCATCGCAATCGGCGTAATCAGCTCAATGGTCATCGTGATATTGTC
>JBLNCV010000258.1:0-7192 GCA_050260975.1 Syntrophothermus sp.
GGACAAGGTAGTGATTATCGATGCCGTGGTCAGCGGTTCCGCTCCGGGAACCGTGCACCGTTTTACCGGAGATCAACTGCCTGCCAGGGAGATGATCCCGCTTTCTCTCCACGGATTTAACCTGGTGGACGCGCTGGAGTTCGGCAAGAAGGTTCAACCAGAAGCTTTCCCGCGGGAGATCGTGATCATCGGGGTGGAGGCCGGAGATACCGCAACTTTCGGCATCGGCCTGAGCCCGGCGGTGGAACGGGCTTTGCCGGGGGTGCAGGACGCCGTGATGGGGGAGATCCGGGATGCACGAATTGTCGATTGCCGCCTCGATTCTGGAGATCGTCAAAGAGGAAGCGGCGCGGAATAATGCCGCCAGGGTAACCAGGGTAAAGGTGGCTGCCGGGGCGCTCACCGCGGTTGTTCCCGAGTCGCTGGCCTTTTGTTTCGAGATTTGCAGCCGGGGGACGGTGGCCGAGGGCGCGAGCCTCGAGTGCGAGGTGAAGCCGGTTACCGCCCGATGTGGGAACTGTGCGGAAGAATTCGCGGTGGAAGGCTGGTCATTTTTGTGCCCACATTGCGGATCTTCAAAAACCACAATGATTTCGGGCCGGGAGCTGTATATTGATTCCCTCGAAGTGGATTAAACCCCCGGGACTTGGAAACAAGGAGCTGGAAAGGAAATCTTTGCGGATGAAAGGGGGAGCCTTATGGAGATCGGCCTGCGCCGCGATGTACTGGGCGCTAATGCGGCGGTTGCCGCACAAATACGGGCAGGATTGCAAGAGAGCGGCACCTTTTGCATCAACCTGATCAGTTCTCCGGGGGCCGGGAAGACCGCCCTGCTGGAGAGGACCTGTGAATTATTGAAAGATCGGCTGAGCATCAGGGTAATTGAGGGGGATATCTCCACGACGCTTGATGCAGAGCGCATCAGGCGGCACGGTATTCCGGCCTGTCAGGTGAATACCCTGGGAGGCTGCCATCTCGACGCTCCCATGATCCGCCTGGCTCTGGAGGAATTGGGGTCCGGAACGGATCAGCAGTGGTCTGATCCGTCGCCCGGGCTCTTGATCATTGAAAACGTCGGGAATCTGGTCTGCCCGGCGGATTTTGATCTGGGTGAAGACGCGAAGGTAGTGGTTTTAAGCATCCCCGAGGGGGACGACAAGCCCCTGAAGTACCCGGGTATCTTTCAAAGAGCTGCCGTGGTACTCCTGAACAAGATCGACCTTCTGCCTTTCAGCCGGTTTGATCTGCCAGAGGTCAGGGAAGATCTGTCACGGCTTAACCCAGGGGCAGCGGTTTATGAAGTGTCGGCCACCACGGGCGAGGGGCTGGATAGTTGGGCACAGTGGTTGCTGGAACAGGTGATGAAAAAATGGGACGCGTCCAGGTCCACAAGGACGCCGGGGAGATTGCCCGGGCGGTAATTACCATAAATGGCGTTGTGCAAGGGGTAGGCTTTAGGCCGTTCATCTACCGGCTGGCTCACCGGTTTAGGTTGCCCGGCAAGGTCTATAATTCGCTGGCCGGGGTAATCGTTGAAGTTGAGGGAAAGCCGGAGCAACTGGAAGCCTTTTACCGCGAGATCCCCAGGCAGGCCCCGCCGGTGGCTCGGATCACGCGGATTGAAATTCACCTGGATGCACCGGTGGGATATGAGACGTTTACGATCAGCCTCAGCAAAGCAGAGGAAGAACCATCGGTCTTGATCGCGCCGGATATGGGGGTTTGCGCGGACTGTCAGCGGGAATTTCTTGACCATCAGGACCGGCGGTTTGGTTACCCTTTTATCAATTGCACCAATTGTGGGCCGCGGTTTACCATTGTCCAGGATCTTCCATATGACCGGCCCCGAACCACCATGCGCGCTTTTACCATGTGCCCGGCTTGCCAGCGAGAGTATGACGACCCTCTGGACCGGCGCTTCCATGCCCAGCCCAATGCCTGCGCCACGTGCGGCCCCTCGGTCTGGCTGCAAGACGCCGGGGACGCCAGGAGCGTAAATACGAATGCCGGCGCCAATGCCCATGCGGTCCTGGCGGAAGCCAGGCGGCGGCTAAAGGAAGGAGCCATCCTGGCGGTGAAGGGCGTCGGGGGTTTTCACCTGGTCTGTGATGCCACGAATGAAGAGGCGGTGCGGAACCTGCGCTGGCGTAAACGGCGGGAGTCCAAGCCCTTCGCGGTCATGTGCCGGGATCTGGCGGCTGTCCGGCATTATTGCCGCTTATGCCGGGAAGAAGAGGAGTTACTGACCTCCTGGCGGCGGCCCACTGTGCTCCTGGAGAGACCGGAGAAGGCTGCCGGGGAAGGGAAAGACGTGGGTACTGGAGGGCGAGCGCTGGCTTCCGGGGTGGCGCCCGGGCTGGATACCCTTGGGGTCATGCTCCCTTATGCGCCGTTACACCTTCTATTGTTTGACGAGGAGTTGGAGTGCCTGGTAGCCACCAGCGGCAACCTCTCCGATCTGCCGCTGGTTATTGACAACCACACGGCGGTTGAACAGCTCGGGCAGGTGGCGGCTCTCTTTGTGTTCCACGACCGGGAGATCCATAACCGTTGCGATGATTCGGTGGCGGCGGTGGTGGCCGGCGCGGAGGTGGTCTACCGCCGTTCCCGGGGATATGCGCCGGAGCCCTTGATCCTGCCGGGTGCACCGTTACCAGGACCCGTACTGGCTCTCGGTGGCGACCAGAAGAACACCTTTTGCCTGGCAAGAGGGGACCGTTACTTTCTCAGCCAGCATATCGGCGAGATCGCGGATTTGACGTCGCTGGAATTCCTGCAAACCGCGATCGACCGGTATGAAGGTTACTTTGGCATTTTACCCGAACTGATGGCCTGCGACCTTCACCCCGAATACCGCACCACAAAGTTTGCCAGGGTTTTGGCCGCCCGGCGCGGGATTCCTCTAGCGGCGGTGCAGCATCATGAAGCCCACCTGGCCGGTTGCCTGGCGGAAAACAATATCCGGGAGCCGGTGCTGGGGGTGGTCTGTGACGGCACGGGTTACGGTCATGACGGCCGGATTTGGGGATTCGAGGTCTTCGCCGGGCGGCCTGGCGCCTTTGCCAGAGTTGCTCACCAGACCTATGTGCCGCTGCCGGGCGGTGAAGGGAGTATTAGACACCCCGAGCGGATGTTGATCAGTCACTTGTACGCTGCCCAGGGGATGGAAGGAATAGAACGGGCGGAACCGTTTCTTTCGGAGAAGGCCCGGAAGGAGCTGGCGGCGATATTGAGGCAGATTGATCTGGGTCTGAACACCCCCTGGACCTCGAGTTGCGGGCGCCTGTTTGACGCGGTCTCCGCTCTCCTCGGAATTTGCACAAAAGCCGCATATGACGGGCAGCCGGCCATGGAGTTGGAGGCTGCGATCAGGCCGCGTGTCACCGGCTATTACGATTTTGAGTTGCGCGAAAGTGCCGGAAGCGCAGACGGGGGAGATAGTGGAGCAAACGCCGGTCAATGGTTGCTGGATTTTGGGCCGCTCTGGGCCAGGCTCCTTACGGAACGGGCCCAAGGGGAAACGGTCGGCGTGATGGCTGCTAAATTCCACAACACCGTTGTGGCGGCCATTGAAGAAACATTGACGAGGTTGCGGCGCACAACCGGCATCAACCGGGCGGCGATCAGCGGCGGGGTATTTCAGAACAAGTATCTGTTGAAAAGCCTGTTGGCAAGGCTGGATTCGGCCGGTTTTACCGTATACTGGCCGCGTAAGGTTCCCGTCAACGATGGCGGGATCTCTTTGGGGCAGGCTGTGCTGGCGAGTTTTTATGCTTCCTCTGGAAAGAACTTTTAGTGGCAATCATGCTCTGGCTTTGGATTGCTACGCTACTGACAGGAGGATCTTGCCATGTGTCTGGCGGTGCCGGCAAAGATCATCAAGATCAATGGGTTGATGGGCAAGGTTGACGTGATGGGAAATGTGAGGGTCGTTGGTTTAAGGCTTGTTCCGGAGGCCAAAGAGGGCGATTATGTCCTTGTTCATGCGGGTTTTGCCCTGCAGGTGGTCGACGAGGTTGAAGCTGCCGAGACCCTGGCGCTCTTGGAGCAGGTCTATGGCGAGGAAGTCCAGCGCCGGGATCCGGCGGTGGGGGAGGACAAGTTGTGAAGGATTGGGAGAAGCTTCGGAACACCCGGTTGGCCAGGACGATTCTGGATAGCATTCATCGCCGGGCCGGACGGATCGAGCGACCCATAAATCTGATGGAGGTTTGTGGCACCCACACGGTGGCTATCTCACGTAACGGCCTGAGGCAGGCCATGCCGTCCAACCTCAGGTTGTTGTCGGGGCCGGGCTGCCCGGTATGCGTCACGGATCAACGGGATATTGATGCAGCCATCTCCCTGGTGGAGATGCCAGGGGTGATCCTGGCCACCTTTGGAGACATGATCCGGGTGCCGGGGAACAGGGACAGGGGTGCGGGCGGCGTGCGGCCTGCCAGAAGCCTGGGGGAAGCCAAAGCAGCCGGGCGGGATGTCAGGGTGGTTTATTCACCGTTGGATGCGCTGGCGATTGCGCAAGCGAATCCGGATAAGACCGTGGTATTTTACGCGGTGGGTTTTGAAACCACCGTACCGATGGTGGCGGCCACCATCGAAGAGGCTGCGGCCAGGGAACTGAAAAATTTTCGGGTCTATTCTGTGCACAAGTTGGTGCCACCGGCTCTGGAGGCCCTCTTAACCAGCAGCGAGGTGGCCATCGACGGGTTTATCTGCCCCGGTCATGTGAGTACGGTGATTGGGCTCGCTCCTTACCGTAACATGGCCGGAAAATACCGCATACCGGCTGTTGTGGCGGGTTTTGAGGCGGTGGACATTCTTCAGGCGGTGGATATGCTCCTGGCGCAGATCGAGGCAGGGGAGGCCAGGGCTGATAACCAGTACCGCCGGGCTGTTTCCGAAGAAGGGAACAGAGCGGCGCAGGAGCTTATCACGAAATTCTTTCATCCAGTGGATGCGTCCTGGCGAGGGCTGGGCATGATTCCCAATAGCGGGCTGGCATTGCGCGAAGAGTTTGGCCAGTTTGACGCGGGACAGCTCGAGGCTGCGGTTGAAATTCTCCGGTGGCGCAAAAACAGCCCTTCTTACGATATAAGCGGTTGTGCATGCGGCGGTGTTTTGAAAGGTTTGATCCTGCCGACGGAATGCCGGCTTTTCGGGGAGGCCTGCACGCCGGCTAACCCTGTGGGCCCGTGCATGGTTTCCACGGAAGGGGCCTGTGCGGCCTATTTCAAATATGAGCGGCTAGAAATGGCGAATGGCAGGTGACGTTAAAGTGGCTGACAACGGCCAATCCTTTGCGCGGGTACAAATGGCTCACGGGAGCGGTGGAGGCGCTACGCACCGCCTGATCAGGGAACTATTTCTCCGCCATCTCGGGAATCCAATCTTACAGCAACTAAATGATGCTGGGGTTATTGACATTGAATGGAATGGCCTGCGGGGCGATGCCGCTGCGGGCGCCGGCGAACCGGGCGGACTCGGTGGGGCCCGGCTGGCTATAACCACCGATTCGTTTGTCGTGAAGCCGCTCTTTTTTCGTGGCGGTGACATCGGCAGGCTGGCGGTATGCGGGACGGTGAACGATCTGGCCGTCTGCGGGGCGCGGCCGCTCTATCTTACTCTGGGCATGATCATTGAAGAAGGGCTGAGCTTTGAACTTTTGGAAAGGGTGGTTCTCTCCATCCAAAAGACTTGTCAGGAAGCCTGCGTCCAGGTGGTGACCGGCGACACCAAGGTGGTGGAGAAGGGTCAGGCCGATGGGTTGTACATAAACACTACCGGCGTGGGATTTGTGCCGCCAGGGGTTAGACTGGGCGGTGAAAAAGCGAGGCCGGGGGATGCGGTAATCGTCAGCGGCACGCTTGGCGATCACGGGATGGCGGTTATGTCGGAACGGGCCGGGATTGCCTGGGAGACTTCCATTGAAAGCGATTGCGCCCCGTTGAACGGGCTGATTCAGTCCGTCCTTGCGGTTGCGCCGGAGGTTCACTGTTTCCGGGACCCCACCCGGGGCGGGCTGGCAACCACCTTGAACGAGATTGCCGCCCAGTCGCGGGTCGGAATCCGGATTGAAGAGAGTGCTTTGCCAATCTCTGATGCCGTGCGGGGGGCGTGCGAGATGCTGGGCTTTGATCCTCTTTATGTGGCTAACGAAGGAAAAGTCGTGGCGATTGTTCCGGCCGCCCAGGCTGACGATGTCTTGACCGCGATGCGACAGCATCCTTATGGCCGGATGGCGGTCCGGATCGGGGAAGTGGTAAACGAACACCCCGGAATGGTCACCCTGCGGACCATGATCGGGGGCGAGCGGATCCTCGATATGCCTGAAGGGGAGATGCTGCCGAGGATCTGTTGATGCTTGAGGGCGGCGTAACCTGCATGCCGAATATGCCGGGACTGTTGGTGGAAGACTTAGGCCCGAATCTTCAAAAGGAGAGTCGGGTATGTTTTTTTGGAAGCAGGACGGTATAGAGCCGGGAGTAAAAGAACGTGAGCGCGGGCCTGAGCCCAAGCGGGCGCCCGAGCAGGAGTTGGAGTTGGAGCAAGCGTTCGAACAGGAGCCCGAATGGAAGAGGCAACAGTCCCGGTATTTTGCGGCCAAGGTGGAAGCTTTGCAGGGGAAGGCGCGCAGGCGCTACCTCTTCCCGGAAGAGAACACGCACGTTAAGGTACCCCCATCTGCCGGGTTGCCGGGCCGGAAAGTTTCCGGCGGTATCGCAGGTTGGACCGCCCTGGCTCTGTTGGCTCTGTTTATCTCGTGGCCGGTGAGCCGGTTGCTCTTTGCTGATTCTTCTCGTCTTTCCGTGGTCCGGACGGATGAGGTGATCTTTTGGTACCAGGTTGAGCCAGGAGTAGCAGAAGAGATAATCAAGGTGCTGCAAAATAGCAACGGGACTCTTCGGAAACCGGTCAAACCGGTGCCAGTGCAAGCATTGGGCCAGGCGCTGGCCGCGTCTATCAAGGAGAGCCGGCGGGATAAAGCCGATAAAGGCGGGATTGGAGCCGGCCAGAGTCCCGATCTCGTTCTCCTCGATCCGTTCAGTGCTTCATACTTTTATTACCACCAGGCATTTCTGCCGCTGGAAACTCTGGTAAAACGGGACCATCTGGCGGATCCGAACCTTTTTACCCCCCTGCCGTTGATCGCCGGCCGTTATGTTCTGGCAATCCCGAAAACAGCTCGGAATCC
>JBLNCV010000259.1:0-12331 GCA_050260975.1 Syntrophothermus sp.
TTTCCAGGGCAACGGGTTTTTGTGTTGGAAGGGGAGAAATATAAGAGGGTAATGGGTGAAAGCAAGCCTCGGGAGATCCAGGATTGGCGCCAGAGAAAAAACCTCTATCTGGTCTGCAATAGGGGGATTGATGATCGCCTTTTCAGCCAGGGGTTAGTTGACGATTTGGTTTATGGTTTTGGTCTCATTGCCCCTTTTTACCACTATCTCTGGACGATAAGGATCTAAGATGAGGTAGATTTACATCTTTGGCTGCCCGCGTTATAATATTATAGAAAACAGAAAGTAAATCAGGTCCTACGGTCAGGACTGGAGAAGATGGAGAGTCCGAACTGACGTGGCTTATTACCCCGTTGTGTTCGGACTTTTTGTTTTATCAAAAAGCCGGATCTACCGACTCATGGAATATGGAAAGGGGATCGACGGTATGGAAAAAGATGAGCGGGTAGTGGTAATCGGTGGGGGATCGACAGGGACTGGAATTGCCCGGGATCTGGCCATGCGCGGCGTTCCGACAACCCTCATTGAAATGGGGGATCTGGCGTCCGGAACCACCGGCCGTTGCCATGGCCTGCTGCATAGCGGCGGGCGGTACGTGGTTGGGGATCCGGCCACAGCCCGGGAATGTGTGGAGGAGAACCGGATCTTGCGCCGGATTGCTCCTCATTGCATCGAGGATACCGGCGGCCTTTTTGTGGCCGTTACCGATAAAGATCTCGAATATTTACCTCAATTTCTGGCCGCGTGCCGCACCACCGGGCTTCCTGCGGAAGAGATCTCGGTAAGCCAGGCGCTGGCCATGGAGCCCTGCCTCTCACCGCAAATTCAAGCGGTGGTCCGGGTACCGGATGCTTCCGTGGACCCTTTCCGGCTGGCGATGGCCAACGCCGCCAGCGCCCAGGAATATGGCGCGGAGATCCTCCGCTACACGGAAGTTGTGGGTCTGGTCAAGGAGGGTGATGCCGTCACCGGGGTACGGGTGCAGGAGTTGGCCGGAGGTGGGGAGAGAGTGATCCGGAGCCGGTTCGTGGTCAACGCGGCCGGCGCTTGGAGTGGGAAGATCGCGGAGATGGCCGGGATTTCCCTGGGGTTGGTCCTTTCCAAGGGAACACTCCTGATCTTCAATCACCGCTTTGTCAATACGGTGATCAACCATTGCCATCCGGCGGGGGACGGCGATATCATTGTTCCGGCGGGAACGGTGGCCATCCTGGGTACGACTTCCATTACCGTGCCGGAGCCGGACCACGACCGCTACAGGATTGAGGATCAGGAGATCCCTGATCTTCTTGAAAAAGGATCGGCTATGGTGCCATTTGTGCGCTCCGCGCGGGTGATTCGGGCGTTCGCCGGGGTCAGGCCCCTCTTTGAAGGCAGTGAGCATCACGAGCACAATGATCGGGAAGTCAGCCGCAACTACGCCATTATTGACCACGAAACCGCCCATGGAGTGAAGAACTTCGTGACGATTACCGGCGGCAAATTGACCACCTACCGGCGCATGGCTGAGGCCGCGGTTGATCTGGTATGCGCCAGGATGGGGGTGGCCGTTGCGTGCCAGACGGCCGGGGAGCCCTTGCCCGGCGCGGTTGTCTCGGGGAAACGCCACTATAGTCGTAACCACCACGATCTCCATCGTCGCGATTCGTCCGATCCGGTGATAAACCGCACCATGGAACGGCTGGGCTCCAATGCGGAGCAGGTGATGGCCAGAACTTCCCGGCGCCAGGAAGAAGACGCCCTGATCTGCGAGTGTGAATTTGTCCTTCGAGCGGAGATTCAGGATCACCTTGAAAAATTGGAGGCGGCCGGTTCTTCCCAGCCACCTTGGGTTTTGCTGGGGGATCTGCGGCGTAGAACCCGGGTCGGGATGGGCACCTGCCAGGGGGCTTACTGTGCATACCGGACAGCCGGGATCGCGCATCAAACCTCGCCATTTTCTGCTTTGGAAGCCAACCGGATGCTTGCGGAATTTCTCCAGGAGCGCTGGAAGGGGACTCGCCCGGTTTTATGGGGGGACCAGTCGCGGGAGGCCGCGTTGGTTGCGCAAATTTATGCCGGCGTCTTCAACCTGGACAAGGAGGCGGGCAGGCATGGGGTATGACGTGGCGGTAATCGGAGGAGGGTTGGCAGGTCTGGTGGCGGCAAATGTGGCTGCCAGGCGGGGTAAAGAGGTCCTGCTGATTGCCGAAGGGCTGGCATCCCTTCACATGGCGACCGGTTGTATCGACCTTCTTGGCTATCCGGGCCCCGACCCTGAAAGCAAAGACCCGGTGGCTGATCCCTGGGAAGCTCTGAGGGAGCTTATCGCCAAAAAGCCCGGACATCCCTATGCAAGGGTGGGGCTGCCACTGATCGCGGAAAGCCTCCAGTGGTTTGCCGGGGTTTGCCGGGAGACCGGCTACCCGATGGTTGGTTCAACGGCTGTTTCCACCGTTGGCTCCACGGCAGGGTTGAGTGCGGAAAATCTCCTGCTTCCCACAGGGATGGGGACAGTCAGGCCCACCTACCTTGCCCCGGAGACCATGATCTCCGGAAATCTGGCAGATCCCGGCGGGTCATCGAACGCCCGCAGTCAAAGGAACCCTGGTGATCCGGGCTCCGGCGCCCTGTTGATCGTGGGTTTTGAGGGGTTCAGGGATTTCCATCCTGCCTATGCGGCAGAGAACCTCCAAGCCTTAGAGAATTTGCAGGTCTTTGGCGCCCGGATTCCGGCGCCGGGGTTCGCCAACACCCGGGATCTTTCCGCGGTCGATCTGGCGGTGTTCTTTGATCGTGAGGAATTTCGCCATGAGGTTGCCGGGGAGATCAAAAAGGTGTTGGCAGGACTCGATGCCAAGACACTCAAGAAAAGGGTGGGCAGGATAGGCTTTCCGGCGGTGCTTGGCCTGGAAAAGGCGCGCGAGGCCAGGCGGGATCTGGAGGAACAGCTTGGCCTGCCAGTCTTTGAAATTCCGATACTACCCCCTTCTATTCCGGGTCTTCGCCTGGCCAGAGTGTTGGAGAAAGCGGCCCGGTCCGCAGGGGTTGAATTTCTCCCGGGATCCCCTGTAATTGCGGCGCAGGTGGAAGGAGGCAGGTGCCGGAGTGTAACAGTCCAGACTCCGGTGCGGCAAAGCCGCTATCAAGCTGATACCTTTATTTTGGCGACCGGTGGCGTTCTGGGCGGCGGGATTCGGATTGCCATCGACGGCCCTCACGAACCGATCTTTGGATTGCCGGTAAGCCATCCCCCTGCCCGGCAGGACTGGTCGCAACCGCGATTCCTGGCTCCGGAGGGGCATGCCTTTCTGAAGTTTGGGGTGGCGTCGGACACGGATTTACGTCCTCTGAGCCAGGATGGCGCGGTGTTCTGTGAAAACTTGCTTGCGGCTGGTTCCATTCTGGCGGGACATGATTCTTACGGTGAAAAATCCACCGAGGGGATTGCCATTGCCACAGGCTATGCCGCGGGAGGGTGGTGTTAGAGTGAAGACTGAAAAGAGTCTTGCATCAAGAAGAAACTGGGAGCCCGGAAAAGACCTTCGTCTTATTTCCGATAAATGCATTAAATGCAATATTTGCACGGCGTATTGCCCGGTGGCCAAGGTTACTGATCGATTCCCAGGGCCGAAATTCGCCGGCCCGGAGAGCCAGCGGCTCCGTTACCTTCCGGAGCCCGTTCTTGACCCGTCGGTGGATCTCTGTATCAATTGCAAGACCTGTAACCAGGTCTGCCCGTCGGGAGTCAGGGCTTCCGACCTTAATGTCCTGGCCAAGGCAAACTATGTGGCGGAGAGGGGGCAGAACCTGCGCAACTGGCTCCTCGGCCATGCGGAACTTTTGGGACGGTTGGGAAGCACGGCGGCGCCGTTGGCCAACCCTGTCCTGCGCAACAGGCTGGTGAAGGGCGTGATGGAGCAGACTCTGGCCATCAGCCGCCGGCGAACTTTTCCGGCTTACACACACCAGACCTTTGCGCGCTGGTTCGCCAGGCGCAAAAGGGTCCGGGATGGTTCACATACCGCTGGGGCTCGCAAAGTGGCTTATTTCACCGGTTGCTTCGCCAACTACAACGATCCGGACTTGGGCAGGGCGGTGGTGGAGGTTTTGGAGCACAACGGGTGCGAGGTGGTGGCGCCACCCCAAGTCTGTTGCGGGTTGCCGCTGATCGCCAACGGGGAGATGGCCGCCGCCCGCAAAAACGCCGAGTTTAATATCAAAAGCCTGGGAGAATTTGTGGACGCGGGGTACGACATCGTCTTCAGTTCCACCAGTTGCGGGCTCACCGTCAGATCCGACTACCGGGAACTTCTGGGGCTGGAAGCGGCGGAGAAGATAGCCGCCCGGGCTTACGATATTTCCGAATACCTGCTCATGCTACACGAAGAAGGCGGGCTGGACCTGGGCTTTCCGCGGCAGCCGCCCCTGCGGCTGGCTTATCATGCTCCGTGCCATCTGAAGGCGCATGGTATCGGCTATCCAGCCTTGAAACTGCTCCGGCTCATTCCCGGCGTGAGGGTTGACGATCTGGGCAAGGTCTGTTGCGGCATCGGGGGTACCTATGGCTTTAAAAAGGAGAAGTATGAGATCTCCATGGATATAGGCAAGGAGCTGTTTGACGCGATCCGGGCCGCGGAAGTTCCCCTGGTGGCCAGCGATTGCGAAACCTGCCGCATGCAGATTGAGCACGGAACGCCGGAAGTTCGTGCCGTACACCCGGTTAAATTGCTCTGGGAGGCATATCGACAGGCAAGAGCATACGAACAGGGCCAAGACGCATGGGCAGGCCAAGACGCACGGCAGGCCAGGGCGACGGGGTAAGGGCCTCGGCGGGCTAGTGGAAGAACTGGAGGAGAAGATGGGCAAACTCCAGGTAGATGAAGACGCCCAGGATGTCCACGATGGTGGTGATAAACGGGCCGGAAGCCACTGCCGGGTCGAAGCCCAGGTATTTGAAGACCATCGGCACAAATACGCCGATACTGGTCCCGGCGGCCAGGGTCATCCACATGGCCAGGCCCACAATGACTCCCAGGATTATTGAATCCTTCCATATCCAGGCGATGAATCCGATCAGGAGACCGTTCGCCAGTCCAAGGAGAAGCCCGATGGCGCCCTCCCTGGCCACATGCAAGAGGACGTGCCTGACTCGCACCTGGTTGAGGGCCAAAAGGCGCACGGTGACTCCCAGGGTCTGGGTGCCGGCGTTACCGCCCATGCCGATCAAGGCCGGCATGAAGACCGCCAGATCGACCATGGATTGTACGGTGTTTTCAAAACGCGAGACGATTCCCGCAGCCGTCAGCCCGTTAAGAAGGCAGATTACCAGCCAGGGGAGCCGTTGGGCGGTAGCCCGGCGTACGCTTGTATTATCCAACCCCACGTCCCTCAAGAGCCCTGATCCTCTCGAACTAGAACTTTTAACCGGATTATGGAACACAAGTAATTTGAAGAACACCTGACCACCGGCTTTCTGCTCTTTTGCGGCATCTGGCAGTCTTTAGTTGAAACATATGCGGCAGCAGCCCTTTGCAGTCGGGTTGGTGTGATCAAAATCACACTTCCGGCCCTTTTGGAGAGAAACCTATACCTGATTTGCAGCGTTTAAAAGATTGGCAGGAAAAAGAGCTGCCGTAGCAAATATAGCTTGATTGAGAGTGGGTTTTGATGGAGAATAATTTGACCAGGTCAGACAAGATCACCGGGTTTGCCAGAATCAACAGGGTTATCAAAGGATTGGGAGCCCCCGAGGTAACAGTCATCCGCAACATGATCCAGGTGGGCTGGGCGATCTTCCTGCTTTATATCGGCTGGAGGTTCTACCTGTTTGTGCGGTACTTTGAAACCATGGGGGCTACTCGTTACGTGAGCCGGCCGCCGGCGGTGGAAGGGTTTTTGCCGATCAGCGCCCTGGTGAGCCTCAAGAGCTGGCTGGGAGGCGGGGGCTTTGACAGGATACATCCCGCCGGACTGGCGATCTTTTTAGGGATAGTCCTTATCTCGTTATTGTTTAAAAAGGGTTTCTGTAGTTGGTTTTGTCCGGTCGGGACCCTATCGGAGGCCCTGGGGCGCCTGGGGGGAAAGCTCTTCGGCCGGAACCTCAGGCTGCCAAAGTTTTTGGATTATCCGCTCATGGCGGTGAAATACTTAATTCTTGGATTCTTTGTCAAAGTGATACTGGTGGATATGAGCGCCCTGGTCGCCCAAGGTTTTCAGCAGAGCCCATACAACAAGATTGCCGACGTAAAGATGTTACAATTCTTCTTACAGATCAGCCAGTCGGCGGCCGCGATCTTGTTGGCCCTGGCGTTTTTGTCGCTGGTGGTCCGCAACTTCTGGTGCCGCTATCTGTGCCCGTACGGGGCTTTGCTGGGGATTGCGGCCCTGATTAGCCCGTTTAAAATAACACGTGACGCCCGGAGTTGCACAAGCTGCGGCCTGTGCAACAAGGCTTGCCCAAACCGGATCAATGTGGCCGAATCCGGACGGGTGTGGTCTCCGGAATGCACCAGTTGCCTTCGTTGCACCGAAGTTTGCCCCACGAAGGCTTTGAGTTACACAGGGCCTGGGAGGCGGGTGACAATAAATCCGCGGTTTTACCCGATCTTTCTATTCGGAGTATATCTGTTGGTGGTTGCGGTCGCGCAAATAACCGGTCACTGGCAGACCAGCCTGACGGCGGCCGACTACCGGGAGTTGATACCCCAGGCCGCATGGTTTGGGCATTAATATTTGGAGGCGTTTAAATATGGCGACAAAGGAAGAAGTCTTAAAA
The DNA here is from genome assembly GCA_050260975.1 of Syntrophothermus sp. GTDB lineage: Bacteria > Bacillota > UBA5301 > JAMCQP01 > JAMCQP01 > JAMCQP01. Next base: position 6,758 of record JBLNCV010000259.1, read on the forward strand.
GCCCTGGAAGAGGTCATGGATCCCGAACTTAACCGGAACATCGTTGAACTGGACATGGTAAAAGAGATCAAGGTTGATGGCGGCAAGGTCGGAGTAACCGTGGCGCTGACAGTTCCCGGCTGCCCGATGCACGCTAGGATCCAGGAGGACGTCCGGGCTGCCGTGGCCGGGTTGAGCGGTGTGCGCGAGGTGGAGGTGAAGATGACCTCCATGACCGAAGAAGAGCGCAATGCGCTGGCGCAGAAGCTGATGCCGCAAAAAGAGAAGCAATCCCGGCTCCTGGATCCGGCATCGACGCCCCAGGTCATTGCTGTGGCCAGCGGCAAAGGCGGGGTCGGTAAATCCACCGTGACGGTAAATCTGGCTGCCGCGCTCTCGCGCCTGGGGAAACGCGTCGGTATTCTGGATGCGGATATTTACGGCTTCAGCGTGCCGAGAATGCTGGGGCTGCAGGGAAAAAGGCCCACCGCGCTTAACGAAGGGGCGATCATTCCCCTGGAGGCCTATGGAATGCAGGTCATCTCCATGGGATCCTTTGCCGATGAGGATACCCCGATTATCTGGCGCGGGCCCATGCTGATGAAGGTGCTGGAACAGTTCCTGCAAGATGTGCTCTGGGATGAGGGCCTGGACTATCTGGTGGTGGACATGCCGCCCGGGACGGGCGATGTGGCCATCAGCCTTTACCAGTTGTTACCCCACAGCAAGCTGGTCCTGGTTACCACCCCCCAGGTGGTTTCCACCAGCGTGGCTTCGCGGATGGCGCATATGGCCGAATCCACCAAACAGGAGATCATCGGGGTGATCGAGAACATGTCCTATTTTATCTGTCCGGGCAGCGGCCAACGCGCGGAGATCTTTGGCAAAGGCGGCGGCCAGGCGCTGGCGGACGCCCTGGGGGTCCCTCTGCTTGGGCAGATCCCTCTTGAGAATGAGGTGCGGGATGACGCCGATACCGGCAAACCGGTGGTCCTGGAGGGGAGTTCTTCAAAGGCCAAAGAGGTTCTGATTGAAATTGCCCGCAAGGTCGAAGAACTGGCCGAGAAGGGTGTGGCGGCAAGGAAGAGCTAAAATAAAAACCCCGCCGGACGTTGCGGGGTTTTTTGTTGAAGGATGCCGTCAACGGTTAGACTAAACCTTATTATTAAATTTTTGGCGAAGCTGCCGATAATACCTCTGTCAAAGCGAATTCCCTACGTAAAGGTAGGCGAGCCCTATGTTCAGCAAGATCGGCGTAAGGATTCTGGTGGGCTTTATAGCCGTGACAGCGGTGCTGGTGGCGGTGATCGTCTTTACTTACTTTAACCGTCAAAACATCCAATTGCTCACCAATGAAAGGCAAAATAGTCAAAAACTGGTGGAGGTCGTCCTCCAGTTAAAAAATGTAATGGTTGGGATGTCCAATGATCAGAGGGGTTTTCTGTTAACCGGGCAGCAGGAATACTTTGACGAGTTCAAGGCGAAGAACAAAGAGCTGCGCAAGCTTTTCGTCCAGGCGGCTAATTTGGTAACGGATGAACAGATTAATACAGCTATTACCGACCTCGCCGAAAAACAACTAGGCTGGACCAATAATGAAATGGCTGTTTTTGCCCAGTATAACGGTGGTGATATAGAGGGGGCAAAGGTCCAGTCCCTTTTGGAAGGGCGGCAAATGCACATGGAACTGACCGCTCAACTAGATAAAGTTGTTGAGGACGTGGAAAAGATCTCGCAAGAGAAGGACGCTGCTCTTGCGGCCGCCCAACGTCGCAGCACCTACTTTGAACTGTTCTCCGGCGTCGTGGGGATAATTTTGGCGTTGCTCATCGCTTTCTTCCTGCCGAGGACCATTGTGCGACCGGTCCACCAGCTTATGGCCGGCGCGGAAAAAGTCGCAACCGGGGATCTCTCCGTGGCAATTCATGTTAAGTCTAAAGGTGAGATGGGGCGATTAGCCTCTATTTTTAATGCCATGACGGAAAGTCTGCGGGATCTGGTCAGACATATCACTGATACATCCCAACAGGTGGCTTCATCCAGCAAGGAGTTGGCCGCTTCAGCGGAAGAAGTGGAAAAGGTCACCGAGCAGGTGGCGGCCACGGTTGAGCAACTCGCCAGGGGGGCCCAGGAAGAGGCGCAGAATGCTTCCTCTGCAGGTAAGGCCATTGAACAGATGGCTGGAATGATCCAGCAGGTCGCCTCCAGCGCTCAGGAGGTGGCGAAAAGATCCGGCGAAGCCGCGGAAAAGGCCAAAGAGGGCCGGGAATACCTGCAACGCGTAACGGGCCAGATGGATGCCATCAGCGAGGCGACCAACGAGAGTTCGCTGGTGGTAAGCGCCTTAAACGAGCGAATGCAAAAGATCGGCCAGATCGTGGAGACTATCGCCGGGATTGCCGCGCAGACCAACCTTTTGTCGCTGAACGCCGCGATTGAAGCGGCCAGGGCGGGTGAACAGGGGCGGGGATTCGCCGTGGTGGCCGATGAGGTCCGCAAGCTGGCGGAACAGTCCGGGGAGGCCACCGGCGAGATTACCGGGCTGTTGAACGCGATCCGGGCGGAGGCTCTTAAGGCTTCGGAGGCCATGGAAAAAGGGACCAGCGAGGTTGCCGCCGGGCGTGAGGTGATTGATGTCACCGTGGAGGTCTTTAATAGCATACTGGAGGTTGTTGAGGGCATCAACACCCAGATTGGGGAGATTTCAGCGGCCGCACGGCAATTGACGATGGCGGGCGAAGGGGCGGTCAAAGAGATCCAAAACATTGCGGCGATTACCGAGGAGAGTGCGGCTGGAGCGGAGGAGGCCTCGGCGAGTGCCGAAGAGCAGACGGCCTCGGTTGAACAGATTGCCAGAGCAGCCGCAGTCCTGTCCGAGTTGTCCGAAAAACTGGTGCAGAATGTAGCCGGGTTCAAGATTTGATTGGTTGCTTGCAAAGTGCCGGCTTGGCCGTTGATGGCACCGGTGCCTGATATTACCACGAGGAGTTGGCGCCATAGTCACGAATCCTCTACATGACGGCAGCAATGCAGTATCCGCGATGACAGCGGCGTACGGCATCCGTGCTGCCAAAAATCATGTAGGAGGAAGACAGATGAAGAAGCTCTTAGTCGCACTAACTTTTGCCCTAACACTTGTGGTTGCGTCCACGGCATTCGCCCAGACGCCTCCTGTTGGGCCCAAAATCGGGGGCGACCTCACCAGCTTTATGAGTTGGGATAACCTTAATGCACCAATGTTTTGGGGAAGGTTGCGTTTGACCATCGCCGGAGATGTCAATAACCAGGTCAGTTATGCGGCCCGGTTGGCTGATTGGTTTGTGCCGGATGACAGATTTCCTGTTGAGGAGGGTTCTCCTTACGCTCAATTCTTCGACTACGGCTTTGCCTCTTTCAAGAATATAGGCCCCGCCGAACGGATTGACGTTGGTGCAATCCCGGTTAACAGAAGCCCCCTGAGGCGCTTTGACGGGGTGTTCAACCAGGTTTTCCGACTCACCGGCGCCATGGCTACTTCCAGGTTGAATCCCAACACGGAGATCTCCCTGGGAATTGGACCCATTAGTGATGGAAGAGAGCTGCATGGCAATTTACTCGCGGATCTCCAATACAAGACTTCCTTTGGAGACTTTGGGGTAGGAGCTGTACAGCTTTACAAGCCCTCCGTCCATAACTATTCACGGCTCTTCAGTGTAAGGGCGGCGGTGCCGGTTATGGAGGACAAGGCAAGAATTTATGGAGAGGTCGGAGCTTCACAGATATTTGAGTTGTCACCGGCCGGCGTGGTGTATCAAGAACCGGATGCGTCTGCGATTATCGGCGTCAGCTTCCCGCGTCTGGCGAGGGCAACGGGTTATGTTGTGGCTGGCGAATATAACCTCACCGGAAATATACTCGGGTGGCAGGTGGCCAGGAATCTGACGCCGGGTGTGACTGTCAAAACTGAAGGAGATTACGAGATTGGCAGCAACTCTGGTCATAATCTCACAACGCAGACTAGCTTGATGGTCAGCTTTTAAGAGCAGGTCATAAATTCTGAAGTAAATTTAACGCAGATCACCAAAAAGCGGCGCGCGGCGCCGCTTTTTTTTCGCTACCTGGCTCCGGAAAAGTTGACAGATCAAGACCAAGAGCCATATACTATAGTAAAGTGGACTTGCAGTTACAGCAACAATTGGAGCTAAGCCGGGCCAAGCGTTGGTGAAAGCCTTGCCGCCGTTTGCCCTCACTAAGTTAGGGGGTATAAATGTGGATAAGTGCCCATATTGTGGTTCTGAAGAGATCAGCCGCAACATTGAGTTGCACATCGTCGGCCATTCGAGTTTTGTCTTCAGGCCGTTGTCTCTCCGCACCAAGGGCGTTCTGACCCCAAATATAGACCTGGTGGCGGATGTGTGCAAAGAGTGCGGCCATGTGGGTTTACGTGTGGCATCGGTGGAACAGGCCAAGAACGCGGCGTTTCTTACCAAAGAATGATAAGATCCATTAAAACGTATGAAAGGACCTGCTATGGAAGACGTCGCCTATGATCTCGGGCGGCGTCTTTCCTTATCCGCATCTCCTGGAGTAAAACACTTTGGCTCTAACCGCGGGAGCCAAGGAAGATGAAGCGTTCCAGGCTCTTGTCCCACTCGGTCCAGAGTTTACCGTTGCTCGATGCTTCCCGGGCGGCCCGCCCGAACTTCCAGAGCTGGGCATCCAGGTTGTCGGCCAGGTACAAGGCCATGGCCTCAATGGTTTGCGGCCGTTGGGGGGATCCGTTTTCCAACTCGCCGTGGTGTGCGATGATCATGTGCAGGAGCCTCATGCGAAGTTCCGCTGGAAAGTCGCCAAGCCGGTCGAGGCGTTCCTCCACCATCCGGTGGCCGATGGGGATATGGCCCAGGAGCCTGCCCTCGTCTGAGATGGAGATGCTGGCGCCAACCTTAAACTCCTTCAGCTTTCCGATGTCGTGCAGGATTGCCCCGGTGAGCAGTAGATGGCGATCCAGATTGAGGTAAGTGTCCGCCAGGGTGCTACAGACTGTCAGAACACCCAGGGTGTGTTCCAGCAGTCCACCTACATAGGGGTGGTGGTGGAGTTTGGCGGCGGGCCAGCGATAGAATTGCCGCCGCAGGATGTCGTCGCTGAAAAAAACATCGAGCAGGCGACGCAGCGGGCCGGTTGGAATCTCCGCCAGGACGCTTTCAAACTCGACGGCCATTTTCCCAATATCTTTCGGGGTAGTTGGCAACAGATCGGCGGGATCGTATTCCGTCTCGGAGCAAGGCATGATACTTTCGATGGCTATCTGGCGTTCGCCCTTGTAGATCCCCACCTGGCCCGAGACCCGCACCACGCTCTCCTCGGGTATCTCGGTCACGCTTTCGCCAGCCTCCCAGAAGACCGCCCCGATAGACCCCGTCTTGTCGGTGAGAGTTCCCAGCATAAAAAAACCGGGTTTATTGGCAAAGGGTTTAAGTTGGCGCTGGGTGAGCAAAAAAATGCTTTGAAACTTGGTGCCTTCGGTAAGATCCTGGATGTAAAGTTTGGCCATGCGCAAGCCGGCTCCTTTTAGGTCGATTTTTAGTGTTTGTGAAGGTACTTCGCGGCCAG
>JBLNCV010000260.1:0-4170 GCA_050260975.1 Syntrophothermus sp.
TTCCGTGGGCCACGGCCACCGTGGAGATCCGTACCTGGTGGCCGGCGACAATGGTGCCCGTCCGTTCGTTGACCACCACCCTGGCCACCGCATCGGGCCTGACCGGCAAACCTTCCAGCGAAGCGATAAACTCCACCAGGTTCTGCCGGTAAGCGGCGGGCACCGTGATCTCCACCGCGGATTGATCCAGCGCTCTGGCCGTCTGGGGGGTGAAGACCCGGTTCACCACATCCGCCAGCCGGGCCGCGGTGGTAAAATCGGGCCTGGCCAGGACCAGAGTCAGGGTACTTCCATCTCCGAGGGCTGTGGGGACCTCCTGTTCCACGGTAGCTCCGGCGGGCACCCTGCCGACGGTGGCAAAATTCTTTTGCAGGCTGGCCCCCCGGGCGCTGGCGCTGAAGCCGCCTATGGACACCGGCCCCTGGGCGAGCGCATAGACCTTTCCATCCGCTCCCCGGAGGGGAGTGAACAATAATGTGCCCCCTTGCAGGCTCTTGGCGTCTCCCAGGGAGGAGACCACCACATCCAGCTTATCTCCGGACCTGGCAAAGGCCGGCAGTTCGGCGGTCACCGCCACCACGGCCACGTTTCTGACCCGCATCTGTTCCGGCGATACGGTAATGTTGAACTCCCGGAGCATATTGGCCACCATCTGCACATTGGCAACGGCCCCGCTCCCGTCGCCGGTGCCCTGTAACCCTACCACCAGCCCGGTGCCGATCAACTGGTTGTCCCGGACGCTCTTAATTCTCGCGATATCTTTGATTCTTACCGCCGGGTCGTTGGCTCCCGCGAGGCTGGCCGCCCCGGCGCCTCTATTGACTGCGCCGGCCTGCCCCGTTCCGGCGTCCGGGGTCTCCGGATCCTCGGCCAGGGCGAGGGCTGGCGGAAAGATCGTTAAAAACACCGCCAGAACCGCCAGGAGGATATTCAGATTTGCTCGCGGTCTCATTTCCACCACTCCTACTTCTACATGAGCCTGGGACAGGCGAGGCGGCGCGCCGGCCACGGATGGCAGGGCGCGCTAAAAGAGCCAATCCAGGAGCCTGGTAAAGATCCCCTGCCGTTGTTTATTGGCAATCGGACCTGATCCCAGGAAAGTAACCTTTGCTTCGGCCACATAAGTGGATAACACCGTATTCTCCCTGGTAATGTCGTCGGGCCGGACGATGCCGGAGATGATGATCTCCTGCTTGTCCTTGTTGACCGTGGACGTATGATGTCCTTCCACCACCAGGTTCCCGTTGGCCATAACCTCCACCACCCGCACGGTCACCCGCGCGGAGAGGTTGCCGCTTGTGGTGGTCTTCCCACGGGCATTGGACTTGTCGTTGCCGCTGGCTCCAAACAGCGGAAGGATCCTGGACAAAACCCCGGTACCGGGGCCAATGGTCACGGAACCGTCCTTGTTCCGCGTGGTTTCCGCATTCTGAGACGCCTGGGTCTGCTCCACGATGATAATCGTCAATAAATCACCCACGGCGCTCGCCTTGCGGTCTGCAAAGATCCCCGCCTGCGAGCTGGCATTTTGCCACAGGGAGTCGCTCCGTACCGTTCCGGCCAAGAGCAAAACCAGGCCGGCCGCCAACAAGAGCGACCGCGCCACTCCCCCCGGAGATTTTATACGGGCAATCATATGTCGCCCAGTTCTCATCGCGGATCGCATGCTTCGCACTGCAAATTCCATGGCTGCCACCTCCATCCCGGCGCCTTATCCTGCTCACATACGCGGGTCAATCGCCAACCCTCGCCATCCGTGCCCCGATTACCCTGGCGGTGAAGATCTTTTTCGAGTCCGGGTTCTGGACCCGGATCACCTGGCCTTCCCATCCGTCCTCCAGGGCCACGGCCAGGCCGCTTACCGCCACCTTGCCCACGGTGGCCACCACGGTAACCATTTCGCCTTTGGCCACATCAGGCATCTTTTCAAGAAGATCCATGACGAGCGGTTGACCTTGTTTCACAAGACGGGTGGTGCGCATCCCAACCACTTTTTCGACGCCGGTTACGGGACCGGCCGGTACGGAAGAGAGCAACCGTTTTTCCACCACCAGATCCGCCGCTTCCAGCTGGCGGTGCCTGGGCAGATCAACGGCGGCCACCGCCACCGGGCCGAAAACCTTGAGACGCCCCCGGATTGTGAAAGTATTGAAGCTTCTTCCCGCCACGACCAGTTCCGCCGGCGCCACAAATGATCCGCTGGAGACCGCCAGCGATAACTGCGCTTCCGAAGCCTTAACGCGGAAGGCAATCTCCCCCCGTGGCACCTTTAGCCTCTCCGGCCAGATGGAAAGTTCAAAGACGACGTCTTCCGCTGGATAGGGCAAGAGCTTTTGAATCGCGGAAGCCAGGCGCCGGCCGGCCTCTTCTTTACCAAGCGCCACGCCTTCGGTGAGCACCGAAATCACCTGGGGAGCTTGCAGCAGAACCCGGCCGGGGTCAATCCCCGCCTGCCGGATCCTGGTCACCAGATAACCCGCGTCAATTCTCCGTGTTTCGCCAGGCAGCGCCGCATGCCCCAGGGATACCTTGCGCAGCAATTCCACTTCCCGGGGGGCGCCCTGGATCTCTCCAATTTCCCCGAGCAGGAGATCCGGCCCCGGAACCTGGATAGTCTCCGGGATGATCACCGAGGCGACCGTCCCGGCTCCATTGCCCGCGCCGGCCACCGGCGCGACCGCCAACAAGGCCGCAACTACCAGGGCTGCAAAGACTGCGACGACCGTCACCCCGGCAACCGCAACCGTCCGATGCCCTATCCAATTTTGGGCTGAACCGCCGCCCATAACATATCCTCCGCTAGCATCCGCGCCAATTACCGGCGCAGGGCGTTGGCCGTCTGCAACATCTCATCCGAAGCCTGAATGGCCTTGGAATTGATCTCGTAGGCCCGCTGGGCCACGATCATGTTTACCATCTCTTCCACAACCTGGACGTTGGACATCTCCAGGATTCCCTGGGCGATCGTGCCGACCCCGGAGAGCCCGGGCGTATCCAAAATCGCCTCTCCCGAAGCCGCCGTGGTCCTCAAAAGGTTGTGCCCGATGCTGGAGAGCCCCGCCGGATTTACAAACCTGACGAGTTCGATCTGCCCTATATTCTGGGGTTCATTCTGGTTGGGAAGCTTGACGGAGACTGTGCCATCAGGGCCGATTGAGATGCCTTCCGCGTCCTCCGGGATGATCAGTTCCGGTTCCACTGGATAGCCGTCGGAGGTGACCACCCGCCCCTGTCCGTCCCTTTTGAAGGAGCCGTCCCGGGTATAGGCAATAGTCCCGTCGGGCATCAGCACCTGAAAGAAACCCTCTCCTTCAATGGCCAGATCCAGGGAATTGCCGGTCGGGCTGAATTGCCCCGGAGTGAAGATCTTCTGGGTCGCCACCGGGCGAACCCCCAGGCCTACCTGGAGCCCGGTGGGAACCTGGACTCCCTGGCCATCGGACGCCCCGGCGGAACGCATGGTCTGGTAAAGCAGATCCTGAAAGTCTACCCGGCTCTTCTTGAAACCCGTGGTATTCACGTTGGCAAGATTGTTGGAGATCGTGTCCATGTTGAGCTGCTGGGCCTGCATTCCAGACCCGGCAGTCCACAACGACCGCATCATGGCAGAATTCCTCCTTTTAAGATAGGCCGCTTCCGTCGTTCCGCGGCCGAGGCCTCCGCTTGAAAGCGGTCCGGCCTCTTAACCCTTTTGACGCTACCTGCACCCTTTTATACGCTACCCACCTGGTTTACCGCCTTGGCCATCAACTCGTCATGGGCCTGGACCGCCTTCTGGTTGGCTTCGTAGGCCCTGACCGCCGCGATCATCTCCACCATCTCCCGGATCACATTGACATTGGACTTCTCCCGGTACCCCTGTTTTACCACCGCATCCGCGGATTGCATCGGCGGCCCGGCAATCGGCGTGGCCACCCACAGGCTGTCCCCTTCCTTACGCAACCCGCGCAGGTCGGCAAATTCCACGATACGCAGCCGGTCCACCGGCGCCCCTCCAAGGCTAATCTGGCCGCTTCGATCGATTGTTGCTTCGCCCTCCCGCAGGGTAATCAATCCGTTTTCGCCCAGCACCGGATATCCTTCGGAGGTAACCAGGACGCCCTCGCCGTTTAAGTAAAATGCGCCGTTACGGGTGTACCTTTCCCCGCGGGGCGTGAGAACCGTAAAAAA
>JBLNCV010000261.1:0-7797 GCA_050260975.1 Syntrophothermus sp.
GCGTGCGGTAAATGCGGTTCCTGTAAAAAACGCCGTCTTGAGCAACTCCGGGGGCCCAAAACAATAATGGTATATGTAGGGGACGGGATCTCCGACCTTTGTCCGGCCCAGGAGGCCGATATCGTCTTTGCCAAGGCGCAGCTTCTCAGCTTTTGCCGGAGGGAGCGGATCCCATGCATTCCGTTTGAAGGGTTTGCCGACGTCCGCCGGACGCTTGAAAGGTTGTTATGAGTTCTCCCGGAAAAGTCCCCCCTCGGCTCCAAAAGCTCCCTCGCGACTAAGGAGGGCAAGATGGATTTTGGTATCGGTCTTGGCCAGCGGATCCTGCTTGGTTTTGTGGCTGCTTTGATAATCGGGCTGGCCGGTTATTTGAAGAAGGCGCTTTCTTTTAGCGGGATGCTGGGCGCGGTGGTGGTAGGGGCGGTCACTTTCGGGTTTGGAGGGTGGCCGTGGGCGATGGCCGTGGTGGCTTTTTTCGTCTCGTCCAGCGCGCTGACGTTGTTTGGAACAAGGGCCAAGGCGGCCCTGTCCGGGCAATTTGAGAAGATGGGGCGCCGCGACTCTGGACAGGTGATGGCCAACGGAGGCATGGCATCCGTCTTGGCGGTGGTTTACTTTTTTTCCCCACCGGCCTGGCGGGGCGCAATTTTGGCCGCGTTTGCGGGAGCGATCTCCACGGTGAATGCGGACACCTGGGCCACGGAAATAGGTGTTTTCAGCCGGCGAAATCCCCGCCTTCTTACAACCTGGCGGAAGGTGCCGGCGGGAACGTCGGGTGCTGTAAGCGGTCTGGGACTCATCACGGCGGCGGCAGGGGCGTTTTTTGCCGCTGTGGTGGTCTCTCTGTCGGTCTGGTCAAGCGGAACCGGCGGAGCGAACGGGATCAGATTGCTGGTGGCCGGTTCAACCGGCGGATTTATCGGCGCCTTGTTCGACAGCCTGTTGGGAGCTACGGCTCAGGCAATTTATTATTGCCCGGGCTGCCGCAATGAGACCGAAAAAAGGCAACACACCTGCGGCGCTTCAACTACTCTGGTCCGGGGCTGGGCCTGGTTAGGAAACGATCTGGTCAACCTGTTCAGTTCCGCTGCTGGAGGAGTCATTTCCCTGCTGATCTTTGAACTTTTTGGCGCCGGGAGATAGCTGGCCTATGCCGGATAGATTGACAAATCATAGGGGTGGCGCTATACTAATTTTCGGCAAGAATAGGAGGCGACATCCATGGGTTCAGCAAATATCACTGTAGTGAGTGAAGCTAATTTTCAAAAAGAGGTTTTGGAAGCCAACCTGCCGGTGATTGTGGATTTTTGGGCCGAATGGTGCGGCCCTTGCAAGATGCTGGCGCCGGTTCTTGAGGAGGTGGCCGGGGAATTCAACGGCAAGCTCAAGGTCGCCAAGCTAGATGTGGATGCGAACCCCGATCTGGCGGGGAAATACCGGGTAATGAGCATTCCCACGGTGCTCTTCTTTAAAGGAGGCAAGGTGGTCGAGCAACATATCGGATTTTCCGGAAAAGAGATCATCAAAAATAAAGTCCAAAAGTTTTTGGCATAAGTTTCCTTGACACAGGCGGGCTTTCCTGATAACATGTAGGTGCCAGCCAATCCTTGGCCATCCTGCCAGAAGGATAGCGAGGAGGTGCTGGTATTTTTGTTGGTTGAGCGAACGTGCAAACCAGTCTTGCCCATGGCGGCCGACAATGCGGGGAGATCCGCGGGGCGGGTTGGCCCCATCCCGGAAAGACTTTATCTGCAACAGGCCGATAAAAGGCGATTTGTGGTGGCCAACAGAGAGCGAAATAAAGCGATAGTCGCCCGTCTCGGCTTGATTTGGCCTGTGGTTCTCGAACTCAGGCCTTTTCGGCTTGGCCAGGAGGTTGCGGATTCGTATTATTTCAGGGAAGGGGCAAGCCGGGGGCCGATCGTTGAGCAGGCCGTTGAAATTGAACTTACCACGGCGCAGGGGCGGTTTGAACTCTTAGTGCTGGCGTTATTGCATGCCGCCAGAGTGCGGGAACATATAGCGGAGGTGACCTTTCTCGAACTCCGACGGCGGGGTTTGTTGGAATTGGCGAGGATAGCCCGGTGGGCGCCTGAAGATCTCGCCGAAATGGGGGAGGTGCTCCGGGACAGTTACAAAGCACTGGCTGATAAAAATCGCAAGATGGAGGCGATCTTCCATAACGCCCGGATCTTACGCGACCGCTTTGCTGGGGATCTGGAAAATGCTTGCACACCGGGAAAAGTGACCCCCGAAGCTACTATTCGTGCCTTGCAGGGCTTTCGGCAGATCAAGGACAAAGCCTACTGGATTTGTCGGGAGATGCGCCGCCATGGTGTCTGGCGGGATCTGGATTCCGTAGCGTGCCATGCGGTGGATATTCATGTGAAATTGGCTTTGTGGCGGCTGGGCTTTGTCGGTTGGGAGGCCAGTCATCTGGGAGAGGTTTCCACCAGGGATTGCCAGGAAACCCTCAAGAGGCTCTTTAACGATTCGCTGCCCGTTTACTATCAGGGAAGCCAGCTTTGTTCCCGATGGAACCCTTCCTTGTGCCGGCGATCCTGCGGGGTGATCGATTTTTGCCGCTGGCGGGACCTGGCAAATACTTGATCTTAATCAACAAAGAAGCGTCGGACAAGCTCAAAAAAGTAAAAAAATTAAAGCGGCAGGAAGTTGGGACCGGTTGGCGAATTATAACTGCGGAAGTATAAAAAGACAGAAAATATATAAGTTTGATCGTTCAACGAAGAAAATTATTAGCAGCACATGTGTACGAAAAGGTAAACCACCTGTGAAGGTGGGGCACAAAGCATCGGGACTTCTTAAGTCGGCCGGGCTATCGAAACACGTGGCGAAGATCTTTTTGCGCACGCGCCGGTAGTTTGCCGGTGCGTGCTTGCATTAAGAGGGGAAAAAGGGGTTGGAGAAATGAGGGGGCTGGCGGAAAGAACCGGGCGGCCCGGTAACATAGAGATCTATTTCCACGGCCTACGACTGGTATTCGTGCTGCTCTTGTTCCTGAAGTTGGCCGCACCCGGCGGCAAAATCTTGCATCTGGAGCTTGTACCAGAGGATTACGGCCGCCTGGCAGCGAGTATCTTGTTGTACTTGGGGATTTTTGCCCTTTCCATGTTCAAGAAAGGTGGAGGCAGGATCTACCGTGGTGCGGTGACTGCGCTGGATCTTTTGGTGACGGCGGTGGTCTTTTATTGGACCGACACTCACGACGGGTACGGCCTGATTCTCTTTCAGATGTTTATTGGCTGGGCGGCGGTGCAACACAGATTGCCAGGCACCATAGCCGCGGTAACCTTTGTAATGGCGATCTACAGCCTGAGTTTCCTGCCCATTCTTGGGAGATCGGCGGCTTATGGACTCTGGTTTGTCCATGATACTCTTATCTTTGTGGTGATATTTGTCTTTGCATACAGTTTTGCCAGGACGGCCCGCGAGGAATCCACCGGCAGGCGGAAAAACGAGTTGTTGCTAAAAGAGTTGAAGGTCTCTTTTCAGCAACAGGCCGCGGCATCGGCTGAACTGGAACGGACAAACATGCAGATTAAACAGCATGCGGTAGCACTTGAACAGTCACGCCGGGAATTGCTCCAACGCAATCAGGAATTGCGGCTGCTGGCCGAGATCTTCAAGGTTATGGGGACCACCCTGGAATTGAAGGATTTGCTCCAACAGGCCCTGGCCAAGACAGTGGAACTTCTTAGGGGAAATCGGGGTTCAATCATGCTTATCGATCAGGAGAGCCAGGAGCTTCGCATCGATGTAGGGGTCAACCTCTCTCTGAAGCTGGTGGATCGGTTGCGGCTGAGGGTTGGGGAAGGGATAGCCGGCCGGGTGGCCAAAACCGGAGAAGCGATAATTGTCGAAGATGTCCAAAATTCTCCCGATTTTGTGCGGGTCCTGGAGCAGGAAGATCTGGCGTGCAGCATGATGAGCGCGCCGTTACGAGTGAATGGTGTTATAAGAGGAGTAATTAATATTGATGCGTGCGGGGAGGAGAGATTTGGCCAGGCGGATCTGGATTTTTTGGTGCTGATCGCCGCCCAGCTGAGCATGGCCATGGAAAAGGCCTTCCTTTACGAGCAGGTGAAACTTCAGGCGATCACCGATGGCCAGACCGGTTTATATAACCTTCGCCATCTGCGGCAGCGGCTGCGTGAAGAGTTTTCCAAGGCCAAGCGGCAGATGACGCCGCTTTCATTCCTGATGGTGGATATCGACCGGTTTAAGGATTACAACGACCGTTACGGGCATCCACAGGGGGATCTACTGTTGCAAAAGGTCGCGCAACTCCTGCACGACAACGTGCGGGAAGGGGATATTGTCGCACGCTACGGGGGAGAGGAATTCGCCGCGATCTTGCCAGGGGCTTCCCGGTATGACGCGGCAAGGCTTGCAGAACGACTGCGAAGCCTTGCCGAGTCCAGCCTGGGGGAGTTGGACAAAGAAGGTTACGGCCATGGGATCACCCTGAGCATCGGGGTAGCAACCTTCCCTGACAACGCCAGTTCGGCGGAGATGTTGATTCGGGAAGCGGATGGCGCCCTTTATGCCGCCAAACGAAGCGGCCGGAACAAGGTATCCGTGGCCTTCCAATCCGAGGGGTTCACCAAGAGCGGATAGAACGCTTATTCTTCTATCCACAAGCTACTTGTGGATAGTGTGGATAACTTTACCCGCGGCGCCCCCTTAACCGCCAGATGAGAATGATCGTCTTCTGCCGTTTCTTAAGCAGAGGGTTCAAAAGGTATTGAAGTGCGGAAAACACTGGCAGGACCTCCTTTGGGTAACCGGCCACCGGTAATTTTTTATACATTATATAAAACACCCTCGTTTGTTGTGCAGGCGATTCCCGTGCTGTATGAGCCGCTAGCGCGGAGGGGATATTAGTTCTGCCTGGCCAATCGCGAAATCATGCCGGGCGGAATTGGAGAGCGGGAATGGATCAGCAAAACACCCACCGGTTTTCTATCACGTCCGATTGCATTGAGTGCGGGAACTGTGTCGAACCTTGCCCGCCCAAGGCGATTCATTCCACGGGTGAACAGTACACCATCGACTATCAGGATTGCATGGATTGCGGCCGCTGTGTGGAGGTTTGCCCGGTAGGCGCCGCGATCACTGTTCAGCCGGAGCCTTTGGAGGGCTGAAGGGGAAGGCTGGTTAGTGGGGCCATGGTGGACTCGTCGCTACGGGGCTGATGGCTAACGGGGAATAACGTGGATGGCGCTGGCTTTAAAGGCCGCGGTTACCCGATCTCCCTCCCTCAGATCCATCTCATTGCGGGACTGTCTCGTAACAAAGGCTACCACTTCAAAGCCGCAATCTATCACCACACGAAAATGAAAACCGGAAGGGATAATTTTTTGCACCACTCCGGGAAAGAGATTGCGGGCGGTTCCGGCACGGGTTTGGTTGGGGCCCATCAAAGTGACTTCCTCGGGCCTGAGGGTCAGAAGAACCTTTTCCCCCTGAGGAACGTGGGTGGCAACCTCCAGTTTTTTGCCCTGGACGTCCACGACGGTCAGGCCATCTTTTTGTTCCGCGATCATACCGGGGAGAATAGTCTCCACGCCGGTAAAAAGGGCCACTTCTTCGTTGGCGGGCATGCTGAAGACTCTCTCTGGAGTATCGGCCTGCAAGATCCGGCCGTGGCCCATGACGGCGATTCGATCCCCGAGGCGCAAAGCCTCGGAGTGGTCGTGGGTGACAAAGATCGTGGAAAGCTCCTCGCGGCGCAAAATTTCGTACAGGTCCGTGATGAGAGCCTCTTTAATCTGGGGATCCAGCGCCGAAAAAGGTTCGTCCAGAAGGAGAACCGCTGGTTTCAGCACCAGGGCTCTGGCCAGGCTGGTCCGCTGGGCCTCCCCGCCGGAGAGTGTTCCGGCGGGCCGATCCGCCAGGTGGAGGATTCCCAGGCGGCTGAGCCACTGGTTAACTTCGGCGGTTACCACAGCTTTCGGGAGCTTGCGAAACCGCAGCCCCATGGCCACGTTGGCAAAGACGGAGCCCCGGCATAGTAGGGGTTCCTGAAAGACCATGGCAATCCGGCGGCGGGCGGCGGGGCCGTCCCGCCGGAAATCCACCGGCCTGCCCGAAAACAGGACCTTTCCGGCGGTCGGCCTGCGCAAAAAGCCCAGCACCTGCAAGAGGGTGCTCTTCCCTGAACCATTGGGGCCCATCACGGCCAGAATCTCGCCCTGCTCCAACCTTAGATGCGGGACTTCCACCAGGACGCTGGTATGCACTCGCACCAGAAGATCCTGGACCTCCAGAATGGTGTTCATCGTATCCCTCCTCGTTGCTGAAAGATCGTCAGGATCAGGTTGACGAGAAAAGTAATCCCCAGGAGGACCAGGCTCAGAGCGATTGCCACGTCAAAATGCCCCATCCGGGTTTCCAGAACCGTGGCGGTGGTGAGAACCCGGGTCTGCCCTTTGACATTGCCGCCGACCATCATCACGGCTCCCACCTCCGAAATGACTCCGCCAAAACCGGCCATTACGGCGGCAAGCAGCGGCAGCCTGGCTTCTTGCAGGAGAACCCAGATCATTTGCCGGCGGTTGGCGCCCAAGGAGAGGATCTGAAGGCGGAATTTGGGATTGAGCTGCTGGATGGCGGCCACGGTGAGCCCGATGATGATCGGCGCGGCTAGAGCTACCTGAGCAATGACCATGGCGGCGGGCGTGTAAAGAAGATTCAATCCGCCCAATGGCCCGCTGCGCCAGAGCAGCATGCTCACAAAGAGACCCACCACCACCGGGGGAAACCCCATCCCGGTGTTGACCAGGCTGAGCACCAGGCGCCGGCCGGGAAACTCCGAGAGGGCCAGGACCGTTCCCAGTGGGATTCCCAAAAGAAGAGAGATCAGCACTGCGGTTCCGGAAACCTGCAAGGAGAGTAAAACCACCTGAAAGATCTCCGGATCCCCGTGAATCAACAGTTCCACAGCATGTTTTGCGCCTTGTAAGATCAGGTCCATGCGTTTCCCCACCTGGAGTATGATGTGCTTATCCCGAACAACAGGTACCTTTCAGGCCGGTACTAGCGCCGCTGGTCCGCATCTGGCACGAATAGCGGCTGGCCGTACTTTTTCTCCCCGAAGTGGCGGATGATCTCCTGGGTTTCCGGCGAGGTGACAAAGTCGCTGAAGGCTTTGGCGCCGGTGTTGTTGATCCTGGCGGATTTGGCCGGGTTGACCTCGATGACGCTATAGTAGTTAAGCAAGGCCTCGTCCTTCTCCACCAGAATTTTCAGGGAGAGCCCGTCTTTCAGCGCCAGATAGGTGCCCCGATCCGAGATGGTATAGGCCTGTTTTTGATCCGAAATCCGCAGGGTTTCACCCATCCCCTGCCCGGCGTCCACGTACCATCTGCCGGACGGGACAATCTTTGCCTCTTTCCAGAGTTTCTTCTCCATCTTGTGGGTGCCGGAGTCGTCGCCGCGGGAGACAAAGGTGGCTTTGGCGGAAGCGATCTTGCCAAGAGCGTCGGCAAGCGGCAGGCCTTTGACCCCTGCCGGATCTGCAGCGGGCCCCACCAGCACAAAGTCGTTGTGCATGACGGGCTTGCGGTTGAGCCCATGGCCGGCGGCCATAAATTTCTCCTCGCTGGCCGGCGCGTGAACCAAAAGCACATCGGCTTCGCCCCGCTCGCCCATGGCTAGCGCCTCTCCTGTACCCACGGCAATGGTTTTGACGATATACCCGGTCTTTTTTTCAAAGAGCGGAACCAGCACATCTAACAGGCCGGTGTCCTGGGTGCTGGTGGTCGTGGCCAGGAT
>JBLNCV010000262.1:0-11204 GCA_050260975.1 Syntrophothermus sp.
AATTTATCACCTTTCTGGAACAACTTGCTGGCAGGAGAAGAGGGGGTGGCCGTCCAAATTGAAAATTAGTGAACCATCATACACAATGTCGTACGCAGAATTTGTACCCACATCTTTAGAATTATCGTTGCAAGAGAGGTTGAAGCATGAGACCAAGTCAAATCGCAGCAGCAAGCATTCTCACCCTGGCTTTGTTGAGCCAGACTCTCCCCATGGCCACGGCGGCGCCGGATGTGCCCGCGCCGCCGCCACCGGTTAACCGGCCGGCCCAACAGACCCAGCCGGTTCGGCCGTCCCAGCCCACAAAACATGAGCCGCAGACGCGGCCCAATCCGCAGGAAACATATTCGCGGGTTCAAGAGGCTCCTTCCCGTTCGCGGGTTGCCTATTCCGCTCAGGACCGAGAACTCCTGGCCCGGCTCATCCATTCCGAGGCCGGAGGAGAACCGTTCCTGGGCCAGGTGGCGGTTGGAGCAGTGGTTTTAAACCGCGTCAAGAGCCCGGACTACCCGGACAGCATCTCCGGGGTAATCTACCAGAGTACCTATAACCCGAATACCGGGGTCTCCTATCCTCAGTTTCAGGTTGTGTCCGACGGCCGTATCTACGAGCCAGCCAATGCCACCGCATATCAGGCGGCAGATCGAGCCCTCGCCGGACAGGACCCCTCCGGCGGCGCGATCGGCTTCTATAACCCGCAAAAGACTCGCCAATGGTGGGTGGTGAGCCAGCCGGTCACCGTCCAGATCGGCAATCACGTGTTTTTTAAATAGCCCGGTGTTTTCAAGAACCCTGTCTTCTCTAAGTACCTTGCTCTTGCGGCAGCGCCAATGCCTGCCCGCTCTCTTCCACCACGGCGGGGAGTTCTGAAGCGGGCGGGGAAGTTTCCGCCAATTTATCGACAGTTGAATCGGCATCGGCATCGGCAGCGGCGTTTGTCGCCTGAACCACGGAGAACTCCCTGGTTAAAACGGCTTCAATATCCAGCATGATTAACAGGCGTTCTCCGACCTTGCCGACGCCACGGATAAAGCTCGAGTCGATGCTAATCGTGTCCGGCGGAGGGGGTTCAATGGCATTTTCAGGGACCCGGAGAACCTCGGAGACCTGATCGACGATTATGCCAACCTGTTTTCCGGCGGCTTCCACGACGACGATTCGCGTGTTGTCGGTGGATGCGGTCTCGGCAAGATGAAGCTTCTTCTGGAGGTTGACAATGGGCATGACCTCGCCGCGCAAGTTGATGACGCCCTCCACATAAGGCGGCACCATCGGCAACCGGGTGACCGACACCAGCCGAATAATCTCCCGGGTCTGTTCGATCGGCAACCCGTACTCTTCGGAGCCAAGGCCAAAGACTACCACCTGGATCTCCCGGACATGCTCGGCGATCTTTCCTGATTCACGCATAAGGCGGACCTCCTTTTCCCGCATGATCTCTTACCATGGATTATCGGGAACAGTTAGCCTTTCCTTAAACTACTGAGCCGGCTCGACGCTCACCGGGCGCCCTTTGATTGTGTTTTCGTGCATGGCTTCCAATACCTGGTTGGCACAGGCCTCCGGCACTTCCACGAAAGTAAACCGGTCATGGATGTCGATACGGCCGATGATCCCTCCTGGAATCCCGGCCTCGCCGGCGATTGCCCCGACAATGTCCCCCGGCCCCACCCGGTCCAGGCGGCCGATGTTGATAAACAGCCTCACCATGCCGTCTTCCACCCCGGCCCGGTTGTTGCCCCGGCGAAGGTTGTAGGTACGGCGGCTGGAGAATGCCGGCATTTCCCGGGATGCGGTCTCCCGTTCGTGAAAAGCTGGTTCGCTAGTAACCCGAAAGGCCTGCTCGACAATCGCTTTTAAAGCGGCGGCGACCAGTTCTCCGGGATCGTAAGATTCCAGGAGCTCGGCGGCGGCCGGCCGGTAATCCCCAAGCTCATTGCTCTCAATGGCCTTGAGGAGATAAGTTCTGGCAAGCTCCCGTTGACGTTCCTGGGTTTCTGCCGGGGAGGGCAGCGCTTCCCTGCGGATGCGGGTCTTGATCAGATCCTCAATTGCCCGGCGTAGCTTCTGTTCACGGGGAGTCACCAGAGTCAAGGCCATTCCTTCCTTGCCGGCCCGTCCGGTACGGCCGATGCGATGGACATAGGATTCCGGGTCCTGGGGAATGTCGAAGTTGATCACATGGGAAATATTCTCCACATCGATACCCCGGGCGGCTACATCGGTCGCCACCAGAAGCTCGATCTCCCGCTGACGGAACTTTTTCATCACCCGATCCCGCTGGGGCTGGGTGAGATCGCCATGTAGCCCTTCGGCGGAATATCCCCGCTCTTTCAGAGTCGCGGTGAGCTGGTCGACGCTTCTTTTGGTGCGGCAGAAGACCAGCCCCAGATCCGGCGATAGGGTGTCCAAAAGCCGGCAAAGACCTTCCACCTTGTCCCGCTCGCTCACCTCGTAATAGACCTGCCGGATCTTCGGCACCGTCAAGGACTGCTTCGGGATCGTGATATAATCGGGATCCCGCATGTACTTCCGGGCCAGCTCGCGCATCGGAGGCGGCATGGTCGCCGAAAAGAGCACCGTCTGCCGGTTATCCGGGGTCTGGCCGAGAATGAATTCGATGTCTTCAATAAATCCCATATCCAGCATCTCATCGGCCTCATCCAGTACAACCATGCGAATTTTGTTCAAGCGCAGGCTTTTGCGCCGGAGGTGATCCATCACCCGTCCCGGCGTGCCGATTACCACCTGCACGCCCTGGGAGAGGGCTCTGAGCTGGTGCTCGATGGATTGGCCCCCATAGATGGGTACGGCTTTTACTCGCAAAAATTTCCCCAGCTTGTTGATCTCCCCGGCCACCTGGATGGCCAACTCCCTGGTGGGTGTGAGCACAATGGCCTGTACCTCCCGCCGGTCCAAAAGCCCGTGAAGGATTGGAATGGCAAAAGCGGCGGTCTTGCCGGTCCCGGTTTGGGCCTGACCGATTACGTCCTTGCCGGCGATCAGTAAGGGGATGGTGATGGACTGGATCGGAGTGGCGGCTTCATAACCTAATTCTTCAATGGCCCGTAAAATGGGCCTGGATACGATCAGTTCTTCAAAACGCACGGATTCAAGCATGAAATTTCTCCTTTCGCAAGTTCGTATACTATTTTAGAACAGATCGACCAGCAAGGCAAGAAGATCATACAGATGGCTGGATCTTGCGCTTTTTCCCAGGAGAATGGTATACTGATTGTGGACAAGCCTCGAAGGCGGTTTGCTGCCGAGCGTACGTGGAGTATGAACGGGGGTTGGGGTGCGTATGTCGGTTTTGGAGATGGCACAGGAGCTGGCAAAGGCTTTGCGCGAGACGCAGGAGTACCGCAAGTGGCAGGAGGCTCTGGCGCGGGTGGAGGAAAATGCAGCCGCCCAGATCATGTTCCGGGATTTCCGGCAAAAACAGTCCGAACTTCAGAAGGCGATTTTGGCGGGTGAGACTGTTGGCGAGGAGAAGGCGCAAGAATTGCAAAGACTTTATGAGATTGCCAGTTACAACCCGATAGTCCGGGATCTCTTCGCGGCCGAGCAGCAACTTGGAGAGCTGGTGGCCAGGATCCAGCAGGTCATCGTCGAAGCGGTTGGGATAGGAATGGAGAACCGGGAAGGGGAAGGTTCAAAGTGAAGATTCTGGTGGTTGATGACGAGGAGCCCATCGTTCAACTAATCAAGCTGAAGCTGGAAGGCGCCGGCTTTGAGGTGCAGGTGGCCTACGACGGTGAAGAGGCTTTAAACCAGATCGAGGTGGCCAGGCCGGATCTGGTGATCCTGGATGTAATGATTCCCCGGATCGACGGTTACACGGTTTGCCGGAAGATCAGGAGCAGTCGGGAAACCCGGGATCTGCCGGTAATCATGCTTTCGGCCAAGACCGAAGAAGAGGATGTGGTCAATGGTTTCGACCTTGGGATAGATGATTACATAAGAAAACCTTTTCATGCCAGCGAAGTGGTGGCCAGGGTAAAAGCCGTTCTGGAGCGTGCCGGGCGCAATATCGGGACCAGTCCCGCCACCGGGTTGCCCGGAAGTTCCGCAATCGCCGCGGAACTTAACCGCAGGATTAAGGAGAACAGGCTGTTTGCCTCGATATACTTTGATCTTAATGATTTTAAATCGTTCAATGAGGCCTACGGTTTTCAACGGGCTGATGAGGCGATCAAATTCACCGGACGAGTGATCAAAGAAGTCGTGGATACTAGAACGGGCCAGAAAGGCCTCGTGGGACATGTGGGGGGCGATGCGTTCATCGCGATAGTCGATCCGGCGTTGGCTGATTCGATCTGCCAGGAGGTTATCGCGGTCTTTGACAGCCGGGTGCCGGAGCTGTATAACCCGGAGGATCGTCAGTTGGGGTATCTGGTGAGCAAGAACCGCCAGGGGCAGGAAGAACGCAAACCACTGATGAGTATCGCCGTTGCCGTGGTTTCCAACGAGCGCCGGAAGATCCAGTCAGACCTTGAAGTGGGGAAGATCTCGGCGGAGCTTATCAAATACGCCAAGACTTTCAAGAGAAGCGTATACGTCAAGGATCGGCGGACCCGTTAATATTTTATATTGTTTCGCTTAGTTTTTCTGAAAGGTGCAAGGAAGTTTTTCATAGGCTCAGTTCACTGGCGACCTCGGCCATCACGGCCTGCACAACCTTGGGGACGGCGGAGGCGGCTTTTTTGGATAACCCGATCGACGGCCCGACCACCTCGGGCTGGACGGCGATAATGGTCAGGCTGGGCGAGGCGCCGCTCTTTAACGCTTCTTCCCAGGCGGTAAATATCCCGCTGGTACTTGCGGAAGTGAGCTTCTTTGCCCAGCTGCTGTTTTGGGGGTCTGTGGGGGTAATCCGGTAAACGGTGCCTGGTTTGCCGGGCGTATCCACGGTGTCGATCAGGATTACCTTGTCGGAGCTGGCAAAGAGGGGGATCAGGGCGTCTTTTGCGGATCTTTCATCTACTGCCTGAAGATCCACCACCTGGACATGCGGCGGAAGGTTGTGATCCGCCAGGGTCTCCGCAATACGGATGCCAATCCCCCGATCGCCGAGGAGGGGATCTCCTACTCCGACCACGGTAGTCTTTTTATTGTTGGACGGCGAATTAGTAGACAGAGAATCAGATGGCATAATTTAACACCTTTCCTGTTGTGCCTTTTTGCTTTGTTGGGTCTTTCTTGTGGAGGTTAAGTGGCGGGCCAGGTTTAGTATTTAGGCCTGGCGGGATGAATATACGGTAGGGGGCGGCTAAAGATGAAAGTAGTGATCGCGCCAGATTCTTACAAGGGGAGCCTTACTGCACTAGAGGTGGCTACCGCGATCGAGACAGGATTTCGCCGGGTTTTTCCCGGGGCCGAAATTGTCAAGGTGCCGATGGCGGATGGAGGCGAAGGGACTGTTCAATCCCTGGTGGATGCCACGGGAGGCCAAATTATCCGGGTCCCGGTAACCGGACCTCTGGGGGAACGGGTGGAAGCCTTTTACGGCATACTTGGCGATGGCAAGACGGCGATTATCGAGATGGCCGCGGCATCGGGATTACCCCTTGTTCCCAAGGAAAAAAGGGACCCGCGGATAACCACCACCTTCGGCACCGGAGAATTGATCCGTTCGGCGCTGGATAGGGGCTGCCGGAGGCTGTTGATCGGCATCGGCGGCAGTGCCACCAACGATGGCGGAGCCGGTATGGCGCAGGCTCTTGGCGCCAGGCTGGAAGATGAGGCGGGCCGGGAGATCCCGCCCGGTGGAGCTGCTTTGTGCCGGTTGGCGAGGATTGATATCGCCGGCATGGATCGGCGGCTGGCTGAGGCGGAAATAGTGGCGGCTTGCGATGTGGATAACCCGCTATACGGCCCGAGAGGGGCGGCGGCGGTCTATGGGCCGCAAAAGGGCGCCACGCCAGCCATGGTGGAAGAGCTGGACGGCTGCCTGCGCCACTATGCGGAGGTAGCCCGCAAGGATCTGGGGGTCGATATTGCCGATCTCCCGGGGGCAGGCGCGGCCGGTGGCCTGGGAGGCGGGTTGGTGGCCTTTTTGCACGCCCGGTTGCGGCCGGGAGTGGAGATTGTGATTGAGGCCACCGATCTGGCCGGCAAGGTGCGGGATGCGGATCTGGTGATTACCGGCGAAGGGGGCATAGACCGTCAGACTATTTACGGCAAGGCTCCGATTGGAGTAGCGCGCACGGCGAAACGTTTTGGGGTGCCGGTGGTGGTTATCGCCGGATCGGTGACGGACGATGCCGATGTGGTCTATGAACACGGGGTTGATGCCCTGGAGAGCCTGGTAAAGCGCCCGATGACCCTTGAGGAGGCGGTGGCCAACGCGGCCGCCCTGGCATCGAGCGCGGCGGAGCGTGTGGCCAGACTCTTGCGCCTGGGCGGGCGGATGAGGCTGGGTTAGCAAAGCTGGGTAGAATTGTGAATGGCCGTTGACAAATCTTCCCCGCCGGGATAGAATCAAAACAAAATCCACGAATCCCACTCTTTGTGTGAGGTGTTGCCAATGCGGGCATTATTGGTGGTGGACATGCTGGAGGATTTCGTGGCCGCGGGTGGAAGCCTTTATTGTGGGGAGTCCGCGGAACGGATCGTCCCATTTATTGAGGAGAAGATCCGGGAGTATCTGGCCGGCGGCGATCTGGTGGTCTTTATCTGCGACAACCATGCACCGGACGATCGGGAATTCAGCCGTTTTCCACGCCATTGCGTGAAGGGTACGCCGGGCGCCCAGGTGATTGAGCGGTTGCGCCTGGCCGCTGCAAATGGGGGCGGGAAGGTTTATACGGTCTCCAAACAGCGTTACAGCGGTTTTTATGGTACGGATCTGGAGAGAATCCTCAAGGAGAACCGGGTGGATCAGGTGGGAGTTGTCGGCGTGTGCACCAACATCTGCGTTTTGTACACCGTTGAGGAGCTTTGCAACCGTGACTACGACGTGATGGTTTACCGTCGAGGGGTTGCCAGTTTTGACGAGGATGCGCATAACTTTGCTCTGAAACAGATGGCATCGGTTTTGGGCGCCAGAGTTGAGGATTGAGAATTCGAAAGAAGGGACACAATTGGGGATTCAGGAGAATAAATTCCATTTTCCGGTCGAAAGGATCATGGCCGGGTATTATACCGATAAATATTTTTTGACCACCCAGCAGATCTTGCGGAAGGATAACCGGGACGCAAAAGCGCTTATGCAGATCTTCCAGCGCAAGGAGGCGGTCGTCTGCGGCGTGGAGGAGGCGGTGGCGCTCCTGCGCACTTGCGCGATTCATCCCGAGCGGCTGGAGATCAAGGCGCTCTCGGATGGCGATGAGGCGGCCCCTTGGGAGACGGTGATGACCATCGAAGGTAATTACGCCGATTTTGCGCATTTGGAGACTCTTTACCTGGGGATCCTGGCGAGGCAGACCAGGGTGGCCACCAATACCCGGAAAGTGGTGAAAGCGGCCGGCGCTAAACCGGTGCTCTTTTTTGGCGCCCGTTACGACCATTTTTCCGTCCAGGAAGAGGACGGCTATGCGGCCCATGTGGGCGGCGCCAACGCGGTTTCCACCGATGCCAACGGCTTTTATTTCGGACAGCAGGGTGTCGGGACCGTGCCTCATTCCCTGATCGTCTCCTACGGAGGGGATACAGTGGCGGCGGCTATAGCTTTCGACCGGTACATGCCACCGGAGATCAACAGGCTAATCCTGGTGGATTTTGATAATGACTGCGTGAATACCTCGCTGGCGGTGGCCAGAGTTCTTGGAAAGAGGCTCTGGGGGGTCCGGCTGGACACCTCCTCCACCTTGATGGACAAATCTCTGGAGGCCGAGGCTCGTGGGCTAAAAGACCCTTCGCCGCTTAAGGGTGTCTCCGCGGAATTGGTCTGGAAGGTCAGGCGGGCGTTGGACGCGGAAGGATACCGGCATGTGAAGATTATTGTTTCCAGTGGGTTTGACGCGGAAAAGATCGCGGCGTTTGAAGAGGCCGGTGTGCCGGTGGACATCTACGGGGTGGGCAGTTCTCTCTACCGTGGAAATTACGATTACACAGCGGATATCGTGATGCTGGACGGCAAGCCGTGCGCCAAGGTGGGCCGCCAGTACAACCCCAATCCCAGGCTGCAACCCAAATAGCGGAGCGGCCAAAGCTCTCCATCAATGCCACTGCAATGCTCCACCTTAGGGCCCATCTTTCTCCGCTTTCTTATCTCCTCCCTTTCCTACGTTGCCGTGTTAATTAATTCAATAGGTGCTTGTATTTTCCTCCCCATTTCCAGGGGGGTCGGCGATCTATTCCCTGCATAAGGGGCTTTCAGAGGAGGGGATAATAGGGGACGAATGATCGAGATGGGAGTCATAGCAGATGAACCTCACTATAAGCGAGATCTTCGGCCCAACCAGCCTCCTCACCCCGCTTGGTTTCTTTATCAGAGCCACGATTGTCTATTTTGGAATGGTCTTTTTTATCAGGGTCGTAGGTAAAATTCTTCTGGGACGCTTTTCGGTAGTCAGCTTTACCATGGCGATCACCATAGGTTCGATCGCCGCGCTGCCCCTGGCGGCTCCCGAATTTTCGGTGCGGGTGGCGTTGGTGCAGATTGCGGTGATAACCGTTCTGGCTATTGTAGTACAAACACTGAGCTTCCGGTCGATCGCTTTCAGGAAATGGATCTTCGGCGGCCCCCTGGTGCTGGTGGAAAACGGCCATATTCTTGAGGACAACCTGGCGGCCGCCCGGTTTAACGTAGACAACCTGCTCTCCAAACTTCGGGAGAAGAATGCACCGGATATTGGTGATGTGGAATTTGCCATCCTGGAGCCCACCGGGGAGTTCAGTGTGATCAAAAAGTCACAGAAAGAGCCGGTGCGCAACAAGGATCTGAAGATTGCCACCCCATACCGGGGGTTGCCCCTGATCCTGGTTTACGACGGTCAAATCGACCGTGAGAATCTTGTCAGCGCGGGTAAGGATGAGGTGTGGCTTTTTAATCAACTGGAGCAAAAGGGAATCACCAGGTTGCAAGATGTCTTATTGGCGAGCCTGAATACTTCTGGCGATCTCTACGTGGACTACATACAGCCGCGCAAGCCCAATTTGTAAGGAGATGGAAGATCGATGACGCCGCTTTTTGGCTCAAATCCGGATCTGAACCTGCTTGGCTTTGTGCTCCGCGCCCTGTTGGTCATGGTGGTATTGTTTGTATTGATCCGGATCGCTGGTAAACGGCAATTGACCGAGATGAATACCTTCGATTTTGCCCTGGCGATCACCATCGGCGCCCTGGCTGCCGCTCCGCTTATTCATGGCAAGGTATCCGTTGTGGACACGCTGGTTTCCATGCTGACTCTCACCTTTTGGCAGGTAATCCTTGCCTTCCTGGCCCTAAAAAGCCGCTGGTTTGCGCGGCTTGTCGGGGGCGGCCCCACAGTGGTGATTGAAAACGGCAAAATCTCTAAATCCAATCTGGCCAGA
Organism: Syntrophothermus sp.; assembly: GCA_050260975.1. Lineage (GTDB taxonomy): Bacteria > Bacillota > UBA5301 > JAMCQP01 > JAMCQP01 > JAMCQP01. Next base: position 9,481 of record JBLNCV010000262.1, read on the forward strand.
GCTGGTTACAATCTTACCGATCTCTTGTCACAGCTGCGAGCCGCCGGGACCCCGAACATCACCGATGTAGAGTTTGCCGTCCTGGAAACAGACGGGAAACTTAGCGTGATCCGTAAGTCCCAGGAGGATTATACGACCTGCGGGGACATGGGGATTCCTACGAGCTATGTGGGAATGCCTACAGTACTTATTGAAGACGGCCGGATTGTTTATGAAAACTTGAAACTGGTAAACCTGGACAAATACTGGCTGGATCAAGAATTGCAAAAAAAGGGGATTAGCAGCCCCAAGGAGGTCTTCCTGGCGACTCTGGATACGGCAGGGGGCCTGTACATCGATCGCCAGCCGGACCATGGTTAACCTTTACGATCTTCAATACTGACTGGAGGAGTACAAATGCCACTGTGGTTAATGGCTTTGCGCATAATCCTGATCTACTTTGTGGCCCTGGTCCTGGTGAGATTTCTGGGCAAGCGCGAGTTGGGCAAGCTGACCCCTTTTGATTTTGTGGTAATTATCGCCCTGGGCGAAGTTATCGCGGCGCCGTTCATTGACGACAAGATCAAGCTTTCCAATGTCATTCTGGCGCTGGCGCTTCTGGTGGCCTTGCAGCTTTTTGTCTCCTGGGTTTCCCTTAAGAGCGAGAAGATCCGGACATTCTTCGGCCTCAAACCGACCATTATCATCCAAAACGGCAAGATCGTCGAAAAGAACATGAAGAAGCTTAAGTACAACATGGGCGATTTGTTGGAGCAGCTCCGGCAGAAGAACCTCTTTAATATTGCCGATGTGGAGTTTGCTGTTCTGGAGACTTCCGGGCAGTTGAGCGTGATCCCCAAATCTCAAAACAGGCCCGTGACGCCCAAAGATCTGGGGATTCCCACCCAATATGAGGGTATCCCCACGGTATTAATCACCGACGGCCATATTGCGCAGCAGAATTTGGCGCAGGTCGGGCTGACGGAAGCCTGGTTGCGGAGAGAACTGGCGAAACAGGGCGTGCAAAAGGTGGAGGATGTCCTTCTGGCCAGCCTCGACACCGAAGGGAAGCTCTTTTTAGCCAAAAAGAAAGTCGCAGACACACCTCTCGAGCACGAGACCCAGGATGACCAGATCGGAGTGTAGATGGTCCAGTTCTGTGCGGGCTTGATCTGGCCATCCTGTTTCTCAGGGCTCTCAAAATGAAAGACAGAACATGTACATTTAACTTGCTGCCGGCGTTTCCAGCATGGCGTGCTGCGCCTTTTGGACCGTTAACCAGATGTTGACGGAAAACAGCGCCAGGCCTGCTACCTCCAGCACGCTGGAGGAGGCCATCAAGGCGAAAAAGACGCCCTTTCCAGTAAAGACGGCGATGGGCTGGAAGAGCACCCGCATGGTGTTCCCTGCGGCGACCAGCCAAAACGTAGCGTTGGTGGCTTTCGGAAAACGCAGTTCTTCGCCGGTGAATACCGGAAAGATCCGGCTGGCGTATCCAAAGATCATCATGCTGATGAAGCCCACGGTAATGGCGTGGCGGTACGAGCCGACCAGCGCATGAGGGACTGTTGTCCCGCTGAGCGCTTCGTAAACTGCAAATCCCGACCACGCCAGTTCAGCGATGAAGAGCCATATAAAGCTAAAGTAGATAAACTTCTCATAGCTGAAGTCCATGTCCAGATCTGACAGATCGACCTCCCGCTTGGCAAACAGGTTTAACCCGTACAGATACAGGGCTACCGCCA
>JBLNCV010000263.1:0-14681 GCA_050260975.1 Syntrophothermus sp.
GCCAGGCTGCTTCAGGCCCTGGGATTGCCCGACCGCGGCGCCCGGACCGCCGGTTTCTATGTCTTGAAATACACCAGCATGCCGGCCATTCTGACCGAAGCTTCCTTTATCAGCAACCCCTACGAGGAAGCTCGCCTGAAAGACGCCAATTACACCTGGCGTGAAGGCTACTACATCTATAAAGGCGTGGCCGACCACTACGGCGTGGCGCCCTGAGCCTCGCCGGGAGCATCCAAACGATTAAGATCAATGAAAGTCCTTCAATGAAACTCAAACAGGAGGCGGGGGCGCCCGTCTCCTGTCTCTAAAAGCTTGATCGTCGATTTCCATTACCGGTTCGATTCGCGTACCTGTCAATCAGCGCTCAATGGGCCTGGCCAGCGCCTCCGCCCCGGTTGACCCGCAGCTTGACCGACCGGGTCTTGGCCTCCGCCGATTTTGGCGCATGGATCTCCAGGATCCCGTTGACATAATCCGCAGTAGCCTCATTGGGGCGTACCTCCACCGGCAAAGGGATTACCCGGTGAAAACTTCCGTACCGGCGCTCCGTCAACCGGTAGCCCTGCTCATCCACATCGGTGGATTGCTTGACCTCCCCTTTCAAAGTAATATGATCCTCCGCCACGGTTACATCCAGATCATCAGGGTTGACGCCAGGGATCTCCGCACTGACCACGATCTCATTGTCCGTCTCGCGGATATCCACCGAAGGCCCCCCGAAATTACCCGGCCATCCCTGCCAAAAAGGTATCCGATCAAACATCCGATCCATCTCTTCGCGCCAACGGCGCATTCCGCCAAAAGGACCCCTGTGCATTGGGTAATGCATCATGCCAGAAAACCTCCTGATTAAAGTCGTCAACCCTATTATGCCATGGTTTCCGGCAAATTATATTTCAATGTGAAGTTACATCTCCATCACGCGTTATAAACCGGCGCGAAAAAACCTCGGAATTCATTCCAGGGATGATATTTCAATCTCTTGATGATAAGGGGCGATGATCACCTGAGGATTCCCCGGCGCGCGCTCGAGCGCAGTCTTAACCGTTTGCGGATCCAGGCTGCCCAAAAAGATCGCGTAGTCGAAATGGACGGGGATTACTACCTTTGCGCCCAACCGCTTTACCGCTTCCACCGCTTCCTCCGGGGTGATGATCGGGGTTTCCGGCTGCTTGGTCATCGAATTGAGAGCCTGCCCGCCTACGCACAAGATCGTCACATCGGCCTGAACCGCCGGGATACCTTCCAGCTTTGTGTCCCCGCTGACGAAGACCCGTCCTTCGGGCGTTTCCAGCAATAGAGACAACATCGGGCCGCCGCAAGGCATCGCACCATACCGGTCGGGACGCTGCGCAAACTTCTCCGCCGACCGCCGCCCCTCTTCCCCGGTAAACCAGTGCACGCCGGGAAAAGCCTTGATTTTGAAGGGCTCAATCAAGCTGGTTTCGCCGCCCGGATCAAGCGGTATCACATGATCCTCGGGAACGGCAAACTCCCGGCGAATGGTCTCCGTTACATCCTCGCTCCCCACAAAGACCGGGGTCTTCTGCGTCCAGAGCTTCCGCACCGTGTGGAGGTCGAAATGATCTGGATGCCCATGGGTAATTAAAACATAGTCCGGCCGGTATTGCCGCGCGTATTCCGTAAATTCAGGGGCGTGGGGATTGGCCAGAAACCAATCCCCATAATCCTCCCGTCGCGAAAAAGACGGATCCACAAGGAACTCCACCTTCCCGGCCCTGATGGTATAACTTGCGGATCCGTGCCACGTAAACCGCATCAAACACACCTTCCGCTCGTAAGTCGTCCGTTTGGGATGATCTTCGCCCCACCCGGCCGTAATTCCTGCCTTGCCCGGCGGGAAGCGCGCCCGCTGACAAAGCCATAGCCAGCGGGAGAGCGCGGCCCACGCCGACCACCGAAGCTCAGCACCCCAACTGCCTGGCGATCACCAGCCGCTGGATCTCCGAGGTCCCTTCGCCGATCTCCGTTAGCTTGGCATCCCGGAAGTACCTCTCCACGGGATACTCCTTCATGTAGCCATAACCGCCGTGGATCTGGATGGCCTGGCTGGCCGCCCATGAAGCAGTCTCCGAGGCAAAAAGCTTGGCCATGGCCGCCTCCTTGGTATAAGGTTGCTTGTGATCCTTGAGCCAGGCGGCACGCCAGGTGGCCAGACGGGCCATTTCGATCTGAGTGGCCATATCCGCCAGCTTGAACTGGATCGCCTGGAACTTGGAGATGCTCTGTCCGAATTGCACCCTTTGCTTTGCGTATTCCAGCGAAGCATCGAGGCTACCCTGGGCGATACCCACCGCCATGGCGGCAATACCGATCCGCCCTCCGTCGAGGATCTCCAGGAACTGCTTGAATCCCTGCCCCTCCAGCCCAAGCAAGTTAGCCGCCGGCACCCGGCAATCCTCAAAGATCAATTCCGCGGTATCCGAAGCCTGGAGCCCCAGTTTCCGGTATTTCTTGCCGATACTGAACCCCGGCGTCCCCGCCGGTACAATAATAGAACTGATTCCCCGGCTCCCCTGACCTTTGGCCGTCATCGCGGTAATTACCACCACCCCGGCATAACTGGCATTGGTGATAAAACACTTGGACCCGTTGATCACCCACTCGTCCCCGTCCCGGACCGCCGTGGTCTGAGTCCCGCCGGCATCGGAACCGGCGTTGGGTTCGGTGAGGCCGAAGGCGCCCAGGAATTTCCCCCGGATTAAGGAGGAAAGCCATCTTTCCTTCTGCTCATCGTTTCCGAAAAGGTAGAAGGGCGCCGTCCCTAAAGAGCAGTGCGCGGCAAAGGTGATCCCGGTCGAAGCGCATACCCGGGAGATCTCTTCCACCGCAATCGCATAGGCCACCGTGTCAGGGCCGGTACCGCCGTATTCTTCCGGAAACGGCAACCCGAAAAGGCCCAATTCGGCCATCTTCCCCACAATCTCGCGGGGAAAACGTCCGGCCTCATCGATCTCCGGCGCTATGGGCGCTAATTCCCGCTCCGCAAATTCACGAACCATCTTTCGAGTCATTCTCTGTTCATCCGTCAACTCAAAATCCACCTTGAACCCCCCTTTCAGGCCGGCTCAAAGTACATCAGGCGAATGGGGTGAGCCACCTCCCCTTCCGCATAAGCGACGCGCACCCGCATCCCAATTTCGATCCTCGACCGGTCGCCGAAGTTGCGCAATTGATGGCAGAAGAGGGTATCCGCGCCGTCCAGGGCCACGTATGCTAGAACGTAAGGTTTTTCGCTGGAGACAAAGGCGGGAGCAAACTCACAGATGGAATATCCCTCCAGAGTCCCCAGTCCACTAAGTTCCACCCATTTGGTCACCGTAAGGTCATTGGGACAAACCGGGCGGGGCGGCGTCCAGACCTTGCCGCATCTGGGACATTTGGTAGCCAGGAAGCGCTTCTTCTCCAGCTCCAGGAAGAACTTGGAGTACTTGCCGAGGCTGTGATGGTAAGTCTGTTCCCAGTGCAGTTCAAGTATCTCCACCTCCCGGAAGTCCGCGAAGGGGTCCTCCTTCTGGTAAGCCGCCGCGGGGTTGGGAACGGCCATGACCTCCCGTTTGTTCAAGACTTTTGCCATACTAGTCCCTCCTCTCGAAGATGTTTACCGCAACAAAGGTTCCGGTGCCGCCGTGGCTGTCCATCAGCCCGCGCCTGGCGCCCTTCACCTGCCGCCCGGGGTCGGCCTCGCCGCGCAACTGGAGCATGATTTCAACCCCTTGCGCGACGCCCGTGGCCCCCACCGGATGGCCAAAGCCGATCAGCCCTCCAGAAGTATTGCAGGGCAATTCGCCGCCCAGATCAAAGACTCCCTCCTCTAAAAGACGCCCGCCTTCGCCGTGCTTGCAAAAGCCCAGATCCTCGTAGCTCTGGATCTCCACGCCGGAGTAGGCATCGTGGATCTCCGCCACGTCAATCTCTTTGAGGGGGTCCTTGATCCCGGCCATGGCATAGGCTTGCTGAGCTGCCACCTGTTTGCCGCGGAAGTGGCAGATGCCGGGGTTGGGCCTGGGCCGGTCCCCCATGCGCATGAAATCCGTCCCGCAACCGGTGCCGGTAAAGTAGATGTGCGGCTTTGTCTGCCAGGACCTGGCGTGTTTCTTGGCCCATTCCTCGGTGGAAAGGATCAGGCAAGCAGCGCCGTCCGAGAGCAGGCTGCAATCGAGGCGCTTATAGGGCGCGGCGATCACCGGCGATTTCATCACATCCTCCACGGTAATCTGCATCGGACCGTGCGCCTTTGGATTATGTAGCGCGTTACGGTGGTTCTTCACCGAAACCATGGCCATCTGTTCCTCGGTGGTGCCGTACCGGCGCATATGCTCTTGAATCATCACCGCATAATAAGCGATATAATATCCGCCTACCAGGTATTCCCAGTCTGTGTCGGACGCCATGGCAATAAACTGTTGCGAAACTTCGGAAGGTACGTGGCGTCCCATATTTTCGGCCCCGTAGACGATCATGCTGTCGCACAACCCCGCCTTGATATAGGCATAGGCGTTACGCAAGGCCAACCCACCGGTGCCTCCACCCCCTTCCACCCTGACGTTGGGTTTGGGGCACATCCCGATGGAATCGTGAAAGATTGCGCCCTGCTTCAGTTGTTTGTCGAAGTGGTCGCTGAAGTAGCTTGTGGTGGCATGCTCAATCTCCTCGATCTCCACACCGGCATCCTGGACGGCTTCCTGAACGGCTTCCACGATCCAGTCACGGATCGTGCCGTCCCTGCGTTCCGCGGCAAATTTGGAGATTCCTCCTCCCAGCACTACTACCTGTCTTTCTTCCATGTTTCTCCCCCTTTCATCGTTTCCGCCCCTCTATGGGCTCCACAATACCTTGGCATCCTGTCAATTGCTACTTGTTTGCTTTTTTTTGTTTGGATGACTAGAAATGCTTGACTGATTTGCGCGACAATTTTGGGCGAAAAAAGGCCCTCCTTTACTCGTTCTTGGGCTGGACAGGCCTCTTTGCATCAGTTATACCAGCATACCCCCTTATGAAGGACCGTGGAAGGAACGCCGCACTGGCATCCCTTCCACGGGTTAATGCAAGATTCATTCCACCTTGACGATAGTGGCCTCGCCCTGAGCCGCGCCGCTGCAGATGGTCGCCAGGCCATACCCGCCGCCGCGCCTGCGCAGTTCGTAAATCAGGGTCATGAGAATACGGCCGCCGCTGGCGCCAATCGGATGCCCCAGAGCCACCGCGCCGCCGTTTACGTTCACCTTCTCTGGATCCCACCCGCCAAGCTTGATGCTGGTGAGGGCCACCGCCGCAAAAGCTTCGTTTACTTCTATGAGATTGATATCTTTAGCGGAGAGCCCGGCCTTCTTCAAGGCCTTTTCAGCGGCATAAGCCGGGACCGTGGCAATGTACGGAGGTTCCACCGAGGCCATGCCCTGGGCCACAATGGTCGCCAACGGCTTCAGCCCCATCTTTTCCGCCCGTTCCCGGGACATTAAAACCAACGCCGAGGCCCCGTCGTTGACACCGGGAGCATTCCCGGCCGTCACCGTGCCGTCCTTCGCAAAAACCGGGGGCAAAGCCGCAAGTTTCTCCAGGGTGGTATCCGCCCGGGGGCCCTCGTCGGTGTCAACCAGCACCGGATCGCCCTTTTTCTGCGGCACTGGAACCGGCACAATCTCCTTCTTGAACTTGCCGTCCTTGATCGCCGCCGCAGCCCGCTGCTGGCTCCGCAACGCCCAACGATCCTGCTCCTGGCGGGTGATACCGTATTCCTTCGCCACCACGCTCCCATGAACCGCCATGTGTACATCGCCAAAGGCACACCACAAGCCGTCATGGATCATGGCGTCCACAACCTTGGAATCGCCCATCCGGTTGCCCCACCGGGCGCCGTTCAAAAGATAAGGGGCGTTGCTCATGCTTTCCATCCCGCCGGCCACTACTATCTCCGCATCCCCGGCCCGGATCAATGAATCGCCCAGATTAACCGCCCGCAGGCTGGAGGCACAGACCTTGTTGATGGTGTCCGACGGCACCGTAACCGGCAGCCCGGCCTTAATTGTCGCCTGGCGTGACGGGATCTGCCCCGCTCCCGCCTGGATGACCATGCCCATGAAAACATTATCAATTTCGGCGCCGGGGACTCTGGCACGTTGCACCGCCTCCCGGATCGCCATCGCGCCAAGCTCCACCGCCGGAATATCCTTGAGAGCCCCGCCAAATCGGCCAAACGGCGTCCGTACAGCGCTGACAATTACCGTCTCGCGCATATTACCCCCTCCGTTCTTCCCATCTTTATTTTAGAATGTTCCGAGCAATTACCAGCTTCTGAATCTCCGAGGTGCCCTCGTAGATCTCGGTCACCTTGGCCTCGCGCATAAAACGCTCTACATTATATTCCTTGATGTAACCATACCCGCCGTGAATCTGCACCGCCCGGGCGGTATGTTTTACGGCCATCGTGGAGGCAAAAAGTTTGGCCTTGGCCGCCTCGGTGGTCATGGGCTTCCCCTGATCCTTTAGCCACGCCGCATGATAAAGCAGCATCCGCGCGGCGTCAAGATCGGTGGACATCTCCGCCAGCATCCACTGGATCGCCTGGAAGTTGGCGATGGGCTGCCCGAATTGTACTCGCTCCTTGGAATATTTCAGCGCCGCCTCATAGGCCGCTTGGGTAATCCCCACCGCCTGGGCGCCAATTCCCAGCCTTCCCCCGTCCAGGACGGTCAGGGCGATCTTGAACCCTTCGCCTTCGCGCCCCACCAGATTCTCCTTGGGGATGCGGCAGTTGTCCAGGATCAGATCCGTGGTGTGAGAGGCCGTTAGCCCCATCTTCTCCTCTGGCTGGCCGAAAGACAGCCCCGGGGTCCCCTTTTCCACCAGAAAAGCACTAATTCCCTTGGCGCCCGCGTCCTTGTTGGTTTTGGCCATCACCAGGTACAGATGTGCCTGGCCGCCGCTAGTGATGAAACACTTGGACCCGTTTAGGATGTACTCGTCACCTTTTAGAACCGCCGTGGTACGCATCCCGGAAGCATCCGATCCCGAATTCGGCTCGGTCAGCGCAAACGCTCCCAGATACTCTCCGGAGGACAGTTTGGGCAGGTACTTCTTCTTTTGTTCCGGCGTCCCAAACCGGTTAATGGACTCACAGGTGAGCGTGTTGTGCACTTCCAGCATCACCGCCATAACCGCAGATCCGCGCGCGATCTCCTCGATCACGATGGTATGGGTCAGGGTGTCCGCGCCCAGCCCGCCGTACTCCACCGGCAGCATCATCCCGGTAAAGCCGAGTTCGGCCATCTTTTTGAAGTGCTCCCAGGGAAACTCCCCGGTCTTATCGTAATAAGGAGCCTTCGGGGCCAGTTCATTATCCGCAAACTTCCTGGCCATCCGCCGGATATCCTCTTGTTCCTGCGTGAGTACGAAGTCCATATGCTCCCCCTCAATTGATTTAAAATTCAAGCTTCAGGTTCCTCAGTCACCAAGGCAGAAGGTTCTAAAATCTTCGATCAAAATTAGCCCCCATTGGCGTGCCCGCCAGGCAAGCGGGTGCGCGGTCCCTCCTGCACCACCCGCCGCCTGGCCCGTCCTGGGCAATTTATTAGAGCGATGATGCCACCAATTCAGCGATGTCGTAGGCGGCTACTGATTCACCGGCCTCCTTGGCGTTAATGCCGTCGCTGATCATTGTCAGGCAGAAGGGACAAGCCGTGCCTACCACCTCGGCCTCGGCATCAAGAGCCTCTTCAGTGCGCATCACGTTGATCCGCTTGCCGATGCTCTCCTCAAGCCACATCCGGCCGCCGCCGGCGCCACAGCAAAAACTCTTGGACTTGGTGTGCTTCATCTCCACCAACTCCACCTGCGGAATGGCTTTCAGGATATCCCGCGGAGCGTCGTAGACGTCGTTGTAGCGACCCAGGTAGCAGGAGTCATGGTAAGTTACCTTTTTGCCCAGGGGCTTCTTGAGACTCAACTTGCCGCTGGCAATCAGGTCGGCAACGAATTCCGAGTGATGAATTACCTCAAAGTCCCCACCAAATTGCGGGTACTCGTTTTTCAGGGTGTTAAAGCAGTGAGGGCACTGGGTCACAATCTTTTTGACGTTGTAGCCCTTCATGGTCTCGATGTTCTGCTGGGCCAGCGTCTGGTAGAGGTACTCGTTGCCTAACCGGCGCGCCGAGTCCCCACAGCAGGTTTCCTCGGTGCCGAGGATCGCGAAGTCGACCCCCGCCGCCTGCATGATCTTTACAAGAGCCGTCGCCACTTTCTTGTTGCGGTCGTCAAAGGCTCCGGAACACCCCGGCCAGTAAAGAATCTCCGTCTGGCCTGCCTCGGCCATGGTCTTGACGCCCAGATCCTTGGCCCAATCGGCCCGGGTGGCCATCCCCACACCCCAGGGGTTGCCGTTATTCTCCATGTTCTTGAAGGCCAACTGCGCCTCGGCCGGGAACTGGCTCTCGGTAAGCACCATGTAACGGCGCATATCGACGGTCTTTTGGACATGTTCCACGAAGACCGGGCACTGTTCTTCACAAGACTTACAGGTCGTGCAGGCCCAGAGGGTTTCTTCTTCAATAACCCCGCCAATGAGCGGTTTTTCAAGAATCGCCGCGGCAGCCTCGTCGGTGGCGGCGGTCTCCTGATGGGCCGGCCCTTCCGCAGGCAACTTGGTGCTCTTTTGTTTGAGCAATACGCTGCCACGCTCATACAAATGCGCTTTGAGATCCTGGGTCATCTGTTTCGGAGACAACGGCTTACCGCTCAGGTACGCCGGGCAGTTGTCCTGGCACCGCCCGCACCTGGTGCAGGCCTCGGTGTCAAAGAGCTGTTTCCAGGTAAACTCCTCTATCTTGCTCACCCCGAAACTCTCCGCGTTCTCATCTTCCAGATCGAGCTTTGTGAGAGCGCCCCTGTGGCCCAGGTTGCGGAAGAACTGGTTTGCCGACGAGGTGAAGATATGGAAGAGTTTGGACCACGGCAAGTACGCGATGAACCCAAAGGCGATGAACATGTGCGACCACCAGAAGATCCTGTGCCAGACAGCTTCGGTGGCGGCGCTCAGCCCCATGGCCTGAAAAGCCCTGGCAAAAGCCAGGCCAACCGGCGACCAGGCCGCCCAGGGATCCGGCTTGCTGCCGATCCGCAAGCCTTCCAGGACAAAACCGCTCACCAGCACCACAAACAGGAGGAGTAAGGTAATCCCGTCCTCGCCCTTGTTATCCAGCCGGTCGGGGCGCAGGATATACCTGCGCACAGCAGCCATCAACACCCCGACGATGGCCAGAAGTCCCACAATGTCCAGGAAGAGCGACTGGAAGTAGAGATAAAAAGCTCCGTATAAGACATTCAAACCAAGATCAGCCTGTAACACAACCATTCCGGTTCCGATGAACAAAACCACAAAACCCCAGAAGATGAGTACATGCATCAAACCGGCATAGCCTTCCCGGAGAACCCTCTTCTGGCCCAGGCCATAGACAAGAAGAGACCAGATCCGCTTTCCAACATGGTCGATCCGGTTTTCGGGCTTGCCTAGCCGCCAAAGCCGGTAACGCTTGACGATCCCGTAAGCGAAGATCCCCAGAGCAATCACCATGAACAGGTACATGAACAGATGTCCTGCGATATTCCAATAGACCTGCCTGGTAGGCATCCAACCTTCCCCCTTCATATCAAAAACGCCTCAAAAACACCCTGCACAAAAACGCCGGAAACGCGGACTATCCGGCCCGCGCAAAATATTGCAATGCCTTTTTAAATCCGCATCTCCGGCGTTGCCACGTGTTGTCTTAACATCGTAACCTGACCGCCAGCTTACGATGCCAGCATCTTCTTGAACTCCTGGGTCAAAACGGGAACCACTTCAAAGAGATCCCCCACGATACCGTAGTCGGCCACTTTGAAGATGTTGGCCTCCGGATCCTTATTGATAGCCACAATCACCTTGGAAGACCCCATTCCAGCCAGGTGCTGAATGGCCCCGGAGATGCCGCAGGCGATATACAGCGTTGGCGATACCGTCTTCCCGGTCTGGCCAACCTGGAATTTCTGCTCCCGCCACCCGGCGTCCACCGCCGCGCGAGAGGCGCCCACCGCCGCGCCAAGCACGTCGGCCAGTTCCTCCAGAATCTTGAAGTTCTCCGGCCCCTTCATGCCACGCCCACCGGAGACGATGATGTTGGCCTCGGTGAGTTCCGGGCGCCCGCTGGCCTGCTTGATAACCTCTTTGATGAGCGTCCGCAGGGAAGAGGCATCCAACTGCACATCCACCTTCACGACTTCGGCCTTGCGCCCGGTTGCCGGCTCGGCAAGCGGCAGCACATTGGGCCGGATGGTCGCCATAATCGGCCTCGCATCCGGGAAGATCGCCTCGGTAAAGGCTTTTCCAGCGTAGATCGGCCGGACGAAGACGATCTGATTGTCTTCCAGCTTTACTCCCACACAGTCGGAAGCCATGCCGGTCTTAACCCGCTGCGCCACGCGCGGCGCCAGATCTTTCCCGATCGCGGTGTTTCCGAGCAGGAAAGCCGTGGGCTGATGCTCACCAATCAACTTCGCAATCACCGTCGTGTAAGCATCGGTCGTATAGTTGGCCAGCTTGTCGTCTTCGGCCAGGTAGACCTTGTCGGCACCATATTCAGCCAAAGTGTCCGCTAATCCTGCCACCCCTTTCCCAAGCAGCACCGCCGCAACTTCCTCACCGAGCTGATCGGCGATCTTGCGGGCCTCACTCAAGATCTCCAGGGTGACCTTCCGAATTTTACCGTCGTTGTTCTCTGCAAATACCCAGATTCCCTTTGCCACCTGGTTCATCCCCCTTATACTACCTTGGCTTCCGAGCGCAAGAGCTGCGCCAGTTTGGCAGCCGCCTCCGGAGCTTCACCGGGAATAATCTTGGCGCCGGCCTTGGCCGGAGGCAGATAGAACTTCCTGGACTGAACCTTGGCGCCTGCCTTACCCACAAGCCCTGTGTCGATCCCCAGTTCCTGCGCCGAAACCTGTTTGAGTTCTTTTTTCTTGGCTTTCATAATCCCCTGCAGTGACGGGTAGCGGGGTTCGTTGAGCCCTTTCTGGGCGGTAATCACCGCCGGTAGAGGAACTTCGACCACTTCGGAGCCACCGTCGATCTCCCGATAGGCCGTAGCCTTGCCACCATCGACCTCCAGCTTGGTCACCACGGTCACCTGGGGAATCCCCAAAATCTCCGCCAACCGGCTGGCTACCTGGGCCGAACCGTCGTCAATGGCGCGCCAGCCGGCCAGGATCAGGTCGTACTGGAGCCCGCTGATCGCCTTGGCCAGAGCATTGGCCGCCGCATATTCGTCGCTGCCATCAAAAACCGGATCGGTAAGCAAAATCGCCCGGTCGGCGCCCATGGCCAAAGCCTGCCGGAGAGCGTCCTGGGCCTTGGGGCCATTTCCCATGCCAACCACAATTACCTCGCCGGAACCCTGCTTCTCCTTAATCCGCAAGGCCTCTTCCACCGCAAACTCATCATAAGGGTTTATGATCAGGTTTACGCCCTGCGAGGAGATCTGCCCGTTGGCATCCAAGACGATCTTCGCCTCGGTGTCGAAGGTTTGTTTCACGCATACAACAATATTCAAGGTATTTCCTCCTCCCATGCTGACAGCCGGCAACCGGCAGCCTATGGCGCCGGTTACCGTTTCAGCATCATTGCCCTAAACATTTTACCACTGGATCAACGTTTTGCCTCTAGATCAGACCCATCTTACGCGCGGCATCTTTAAGCTCGTTACGAAAATCCGGGTGAGCGATGGAAATCAGGCTCAAAGCCCGCTCCCGCGCCGTCTTCCCCCGCAGTCTCACGGCGCCGAACTCGGTTACCACATAGTCCACATCGTTCTTGCTGGTGCTCACCATCGCTCCTTGCGCCAGCATCGGCACGATCCGGGAGACCTGGCCGTCCTTCGCCGTGGATGGCAAGGCGATGAAGCTCTTGCCGCCGGGCGAGAGGTTGGCGCCCTTGACAAAGTCCGACTGTCCGCCAGTGCCGCTGAACTGCTTCGGTCCGATGCTCTCGGAGGCGCACTGCCCCAGTAAGTCCACCTCCAGGGTGGCGTTGATGGAGACCATCTTGACGTTCTGGCCAATCACGTACGGGTTATTGGTGTAGGCCACCGAATGCAGCTCCACCGACGGATTGTCATCCATAAAATCGTAGAGCCGCCTGGTCCCGTAAGCGAAGTTACCGATGATCTTCCCGGGATTTATGGTCTTCTTCTTGCCGTTGACCGCTCCGGACTCCACCAGGTCTACAATCGAGTTGGTGATCATCTCGGTATGAATACCCAGATCCTTCTTCTCCATCAGCAGCTTGGCCACCGCGTTGGGCATCCCGCCAATCCCTATCTGCACGGTGGAACCATCTTCAATCAGCTCGGCGATGTGCCGGCCAATGGCCGCGTCCGTCTGGCTGATGGGCGGATCCGGCAGCTCGGGAATAGGTGCATTGTTCTCCACAACGCAGGACACTTCCGAGATATGCAGGTGCCCGCTCCCCATCACCCTGGGCATGTTGGGGTTGACCTCCACGAGGATCCGCCGCGCCTTGGCGCAAGCATTGATGGTGTAGTCCACCGAGATCCCCAGGGTGAAGTAACCGTGTTTGTCCATCGGCGAAACGACGGCCATCACCACGTCCAGTGGAGCCTGAACGGCCTGCAAGGCCGGGATCTCCGAGAAATGAGCGGGGGAGAAGTCTATCCACCCTTCGTTTACACCAGCCCTGGTCACACCGCTGATGAACCAGGAGTTGTGCCGGATATGGGGCGCCATCTCCGGCTTCATATAATCCCATTTGCGCACCGACAACATCTGATGGATTACTACATCGTTCAGTTCTTTGGCTCGGCCCATCAACGCTTCCATCAGGGCGGGTGGTTCGCCAGCCCCAATCGGCAGGACAATGTTGTCCCCCGATTTAATTTGGCGAACGGCCTCGTGTGGGCTCATAAGCTTCGCCTTATACATTTCCTGTGGATTTGGCAAAAAATATCTCCTCCTGTAGTGCAATCATTGCCTGTATTCTTATTCATTCTCCAGGCACAAACAACCTCTAGCGCTCCACAACCACGGCAATCCCTTGCCCCCCACCGATGCACAGGGTCGCCAGGCCTTTTTTGGAGTTGCGGCGCTTCATTTCATGCAACAAGGTCACGATGATCCGGGCGCCGCTGGCCCCGATGGGATGTCCCAGAGCCACCGCGCCGCCGTTTACGTTCAAGATGTCCCGGTTGAATCCCAGATCCTTGGCCACCGCGAGCGACTGGGCCGCAAACGCCTCGTTGGCCTCGATGAGATCCAAATCCCCCACCTTTAATCCAGCCCGTTCCAGAGCCTTGCGAGTCGCCGGAACCGGCCCGATCCCCATGATCTTGGGATCCACGCCGGCGGCTCCCCAGGACTTGATGGTAGCCAGCGGCTTGATTCCCAATTCCGCGGCTTTCTTGGCCGTCATCAGCACGACCGCCGCCGCGCCGTCATTGATCCCCGAAGCGTTTCCGGCAGTAACCGTCCCGTCTTTCTTGAAAGCGGGTTTTAGTTTTGCCAGGGTTTCCATCGTGGTTCCAAACCGGGGGAACTCATCCTGCTTGAAGACCACTGGATCGCCCTTCTTCTGAGGAACCTCCACCGGCACGATCTCATCCACGAATTTGCCTTCCTTGATGGCCTTCTCCGCCTTCTGCTGGCTCCAGGCGGAAAACTCGTCCTGCATCTGGCGGGTCAATCCGTACTGCTCGGCGATATTCTCCGCGGTAATCCCCATGTGAATATTGTAGAAGGCATCCACCAGCCCGTCCTTTAGCATGGAGTCCACAACCTTGCCATCGCCCATCCGGTAACCCGTCCGGGCGTCTTCCAGAAGGTATGGGGCCCGGCTCATGCTCTCCATGCCGCCGGCTACGATTACGTCGGCGTCTCCCAGGAGGATGGCCTGGGTGCCGAGCACGACGGCCTTCATTCCAGAGCCACAAAGCTTGTTGACGGTATAGGACGGTACCTCCTGCGGCAGACCCGCGGCCATCGCCGCCTGCCGGGTAGGATTCTGGCCCAGCCCAGCTTGCAGGACGTTGCCCATGATGACTTCGTTTACATCGTTGGGCCCTACTTTGGCCTGTTTCATGGCTTCTTTAATCACGGTCGCCCCAAGCTGGGTGACCGGAATCGAGCTTAAAGCGCCCCCAAAGCTGCCAATCGCCGTCCGGACCGCGCTTGCGATCACAACTTCCCGCATTGAAACCCCCTCCTTATTTCAGGATATAAGAACCAATCACCACGCGCTGGATTTCGTTGGTTCCCTCGTAGATCTGGGTGATCTTGGCGTCGCGCATCATGCGCTCCACCGGGTACTCCCGGGTGTAACCGTAGCCGCCGAAGATCTGCACCGCCTCGGTGGTGACCTTCATGGCCACATCAGAAGCATACATCTTGGCCATGGCCGAGTACTTGCCGTAGCCGGGCTCGTGCTGGTCGGCCATGAAAGCCGCCTGATAAACTAAAAGCCTGGCTGCCTCGATCTCCGTGGCCATATCCGCCAGCTTGAACGAGATGGCCTGGAACGTGGAAATAGGCTGGTCAAACTGCACACGGGTCTTAGCGTAATTGAGAGCGGCTTCATATGCTCCCTGGGCGATTCCCAGCGCCTGCGCGGCGATCCCAATCCG